>NZ_JAGEKO010000007.1:0-307216 GCF_017565345.1 Agrococcus sp. TF02-05
GCGAACACGCGGCGTCCCTGCTGCTGCATCACCGCATCCGCCAGTGCCGACTCGAGCTCGCGCACGCGCACGCGCAGCTCGCGGTTCTCGTCGCTCATCTCGAGGATGCGGCGGATGCCCTCGAGCGAGACGCCCTCGCTCGAGAGCAGCTGCACCTGCTTGAGCCGCCCGATGTCGCGCATCGAGTAGCGGCGCGTGTTGCCGGCCGTGCGGGCGGGCTCGACGAGGCCGAGCCGGTCGTACTGGCGCAGCGTCTGCGCGTGCAGGCCGGCGAGCTCGGCGGCCGCCGCGATCGAGAAGATCGGCGACGTCTCGTCGAGGCCCCACGGCTGCGCGCGCATCAGGACGCCTTCGCCTTCGCGAGCAGCTCGGCGCGCGGCGACTCGTTCGGGCCCGCCGCGACGAAGGCCTCGAGGTGCTCGACCTGCGCCTTCGTGAGGTGGCTCGGCACCGCGACCTGGATGGTCGCGAGCAGATCGCCCGTGCCCTGCTTGCCCGCGACGCCGCGCCCCTTGACGCGCAGCACGCGCCCCGAGGGGGTGCCGGGCGCGACCTTGAGCCGCACGGGGCTGCCGCCGAGCGTCGGCACCTCGATCGTCGCGCCGAGCGCCGCCTCGGCGAACGTCACGGGCACGTCGACGCGCAGGTTGAGGCCGTCCATCGTGAACACCGGGTGCGGGCGCACCTGCACCGTGAGGATGAGGTCGCCCGGCTCGCCGCCGGAGGGCGACGGGTCGCCCTTGCCGCGCAGCTTGATCTTCTGGCCGTCGTGGACGCCCGCCGGCACCTTGACGGTCATCGTCTTGCCGCCGACCGTGAGCTTGAGCGTGTCGCCCTGCACCGCCGACGTGAAGTCGAGCGCCGCGCGCGCGGTGACGTCGCGGCCCTTCGCGGGCCGGCGGGCGCCGAAGCCCCCGCCGAACCCGCCCTGGCCGCCGAACATGCCGCCGAGCAGGTCCTCGAAGTCGCCTTGCGAGTACTGCACGCGCGGGCCGCCGCCACCGCCGCCGAAGCCGCCGAAGATGTCCTCGAAGCCGCCCGAGCCGCCGGGCGCGAAGCGCGGCCGGCCGCCCGCCATCGCGCGCACGGCGTCGTACTCCTGGCGCTGCTTCGGGTCCGAGAGCACGGCGTGCGCCTCGGAGATCTCCTTGAACCTCGCCTCGGCGGATGCGTCCCCCGGGTTGGAGTCGGGGTGGTACTGCCGAGCGAGCTTCCGGTAGGTCTTCTTGAGGTCGGCCTCGGAGACGTCCTTGGGCACGCCGAGCACGGCGTAGAAGTCCTTGTCGAACCAGTCGTTGCTAGCCATGCTCCACCTCCCTCGGTCGCTCGCGGCCCGCGCCGCTCCCCGCTTGCGCCGGCATCACTCCGCCGGGACGAACACCGCGACCTTGGCCGCGCGCAGCACGCGCTCGCCCACGCGGTAGCCCGCCTGCACGACGTCGGCGACGACCATCTCGGTCACCTCCGGGTTCGGCAGCTGGGCGACGGCCTCGTGCTTGTCGATGTCGAACGCCTCCCCGACCTCGCCGAGCTTGACGACGCCGAGCTGCTCGAACGAGGCGCGCAGCTTCTGCGCCACGATCGCGAGCGGGCCCTCGGCCAGATCGCCGTGCTTGTCGGCGAGGTCGAGGTCGTCGAGCGCCGGCAGCATCGTCGTGATGACGGATGCGACGGTCGCGTCGCGGTCGCCCGCGCGCTCCCGCTCGGTGCGGTTGCGGTAGTTGACGTAGTCGGCCTTGAGCCGCGCGAGCTCGTCCTGCTGCTGCTCGGACTTCGCCTGCAGCGCCGCGCGCTCGGCCTCGATCGCCGCGGCCTCGCCCTCGAGCAGGGCGCGGTCGGCCTCGCTCAGGTCGTCGGCCGGCGTGCCCTCGGCCGGAGCGGCCGCGGAAGCGTCGTCCGCCGACGCATCCGCGCCCGGTGACGGGGCGGCCCCGGAGGCGGCAGCGTCGGCTGCCGACTCGCGGGGCTCTCCCGTCACGGGGTCGATGCGGCGCTTGTCGTGCACCTTGGGCTCCTCGCGGCCCTCGGTCTCGTCGCGCTTGTCGTCCTCGTGACCCGTCATGGCTACTTCTTCTCGTCCTCGTCGTCGACGACCTCGGCGTCGACGACGTCGTCGTCCTCCGCCGGGGCGGCCTGCGGCTCGTCACCCGACGCATCCGACTGCGCCTGGGCCTGCGACTGCGCGTAGATCGCCTCGCCGAGCTTCGACTGCGACTGCTGCAGCTTCTCGACCGCGGTCCTGACCGCCTCGTCGTCGTCGCCCGCGAGCGCCGACTTCACGGCGTCGACATCGGCCTGCACGTCGTTCTTGACGTCGTCGGGCAGCTGCTCGGCGTTGTCGGTCAGCACCTTCTCGACCGAGTAGACGAGCGTCTCGCCGGTGTTGCGCAGCTCGGCGGCCTCGCGGCGCGCCTTGTCGGCCGCGGCGTTCGCCTCGGCGTCCTTCACCATGCGGTCGATGTCCTCCTTCGAGAGGCTCGAGCCGCCCGTGATGGTCATCGACTGCTCCTTGCCCGTGCCCTTGTCCTTCGCGGACACGTGCACGATGCCGTTCGCGTCGATGTCGAAGGTGACCTCGATCTGCGGCACGCCGCGCGGCGCCGGCGCGATGCCGGTGAGCTCGAACGTGCCGAGCGGCTTGTTGTCGCGCGTGAAGTCGCGCTCGCCCTGGAAGACCTGGATCGCGACCGAGGGCTGGTTGTCCTCGGCGGTCGTGAAGGTCTCGGAGCGCTTCGTCGGGATGGCGGTGTTGCGCTCGATGAGCTTCGTCATCATGCCGCCCTTGGTCTCGATGCCGAGCGAGAGCGGGGTGACGTCGATGAGCAGCACGTCCTTGCGCTCGCCGCGCAGCACGCCGGCCTGCAGGGCGGCGCCGACTGCGACGACCTCATCCGGGTTGACGCCCTTGTTGGGCTCCTTGCCGCCCGTGAGCTGCTTGACGAGCTCGGTGACGGCGGGCATGCGGGTCGAGCCGCCGACGAGCACGACGTGCGCGATGTCGCCGACCTGGATGCCGGCCTCGCGGATGACGTCCTCGAACGGCTTGCGGGTGCGCTCGAGCAGGTCCTTCGTCATGTTCTCGAACTGGGCGCGCGTGAGCGTCTCCTCGAGGTTGGCGGGGCCGTTCTCGGTGAGCGAGAAGTAGGGCAGCTGGATGCTCGTGGTCGACGACGACGAGAGCTCCTTCTTGGCCTGCTCGGCAGCCTCCTTGAGGCGGCGCATCGCGATCTTGTCGTTCGAGACGTCGACGCCCGACTGCTCCTTGAAGCGCTGCTTGAGCCACTCGACGACGCGGTCGTCCCAGTCGTCGCCGCCGAGGCGGTTGTCGCCCGCGGTCGCGCGCACCTGGATGGTGGAGAAGTCGTCGTCCTTGCCCACCTCGAGGAGGGACACGTCGAACGTGCCGCCACCGAGGTCGAAGACGAGGATGAGCTCGTCCTCCTTGCCCTTGTCGAGGCCGTACGCGAGCGCGGCGGCCGTGGGCTCGTTGATGATGCGGAGCACGTTGAGGCCCGCGATCTCGCCGGCCTCCTTCGTCGCCTGGCGCTCGGCGTCGTTGAAGTACGCGGGCACGGTGACGACCGCATCCGTCACCTTCTCGCCGAGGTAGGTCTCGGCGTCGCGCTTGAGCTTGCCGAGGATGCGGGCCGAGATCTCCTGGGGCGTGTACTGCTTGCCGTCGATCTCCTGCTTCCAGTCGGTGCCCATGTGGCGCTTGACCGACGTGATGGTGCGATCGACGTTCGTGACCGCCTGGCGCTTGGCCGGCTCGCCGACGAGGGTCTCGCCCTCCTTGACGAACGCGACGACCGAGGGGGTCGTGCGGAAGCCCTCGGCGTTCGCGATGACGGTGGGCTCGCCGCCGTCGAGGAACGCGACGACGGAGTTGGTGGTGCCGAGGTCGATGCCGACTGCTCGTGCCATGTGCTTGCCTCCTGTTCGCAGCTCGCGCTGCGCTCATTGCCTGATTCCGGCAGACGAGCCCGCCGACGTGCGTGGCGGTGGGTCCGTCTCCCGGAACCCCGGCTGCGACCGCGCCCGGCGGGCGCTGCTGACTTGAGTCGCGATGGCTCAAGTTTCTCACCTTGAGTCGAAGCGTGTCAACTTTCGCGGCTGTGCATCGGCCGAGAGTCTCGCCGGTAGCGTTGACGCCCGTGGCGAGAGGCAATCGACGGCTCCACCGCGAGAGCACCCGGCACACCCTGGCCTCGCTCATCGCGGGCTCCTTCGCCGCGCTCGCGGTGCTCGGCATGAGCGCGCTCGGCGGCGTCGACCTCTCGCTGCGCTCGTCGCTCGCAAGCGTGCTCACGATCGCGTTCGGCGCCTACGGCCCGGCGTTCCTGTTGCTCTCGCACCTCGCCTTCCGCTCCCTCTCGGGCGACCGGCTGCGCGCGCGGCTGCGCCGCTCGGAGGAGCTGAGCGCGCTCGTGCGCGTGCTCTACGGCGGCGGCCCGACCTCGTGGGCGGTGCTCATCGTCGTGGTGGGCGTCATCTCGGTCGTGCTGCTCGCGACGAGCGGCGACTCGGTCGACCTCTGGCTCATCGCCTCGTGCGTGCTCGGCGTCGCCGGCACGTGGGTGCTGCTCGTCGCGGTCTTCGCGGTCGAGCACATGCGCGGCTGGGCCGAGCGCGACGGGCTCGAGTTCCCCGGCGAGGACGAGCGCGACTTCGGCGACTTCGTCTACCTCTCGGTGCAGCTCTCGGCGACGTTCTCGTCGGCCGACGTCGCGCTCACCAACCGGCCGGCGCGGCGCCTCGTCATGGTGCAGTCGATCGTCGGCTTCGCCTACAGCACCGTCATCATCGCGGTCTTCGCGTCGCTGCTCATCTCGCTCGCGGCCTGACGCGCTCTCCACAGCGGTGGGCGGATGCGTCCCCGTCGGCACCCGCGACGGCGCACCATGCGCGCATGCCGCGCCCCCGCACCGCTGCCCGAACCGCTCGCGAGCGGCGCCTTCTCGACCGCCGAGGCGCTCCGGCTCGGCGTCTCGCGCCGCTGGCTCCGCGCGAGCGATCTCGCCCGCCCCTTCCACGGCGTGCGAGCCGGATCCGCACCCGACTCGGTGCTCGAAATGGCCCGCGCCTTCGCGCCGCGCATGCGGGACGGGCACGCCTTCGCGGGTCTCACGGCGGCCCGCTTGTGGGGGCTGCCGGTCGAGTCGACATGGCGCGCCGACGAGCCGCTCGTCATCGGCGTGCCGGACGGCATGGCGCGCACTCGAGCGACGGGGGTGCGGTTGCTCCGCTTCGCCACGTCGAGGCTCAGCGTCGGCGAGATCGACGGGCTGCCGACGCTCGGGCCGATCGGCGCCTTCGTGACGATGGGGCGCAGCGCCGAGCACGAGCAGCTCGTGCAGCTCGCTGACGCGCTCGTCACGCCCTCGGAGCGCTACCGCGACCTGCGCTTCGAGCGGCCGTACGCGACGCTCGGGGAGCTCTCGGCGGCGGTCGAGCAGTACAGGCGCGGCCCCGGCGCCGCCGCGCTGCTCGCCGCGATCGCGGCTGCGAGGGTCGGCGTCGACTCGCCGCGCGAGTCGCGCTCGCGCCTCGTGATCGTCGCGGCGGGGCTGCCGGAGCCTGTCGTGCAGCACCGGGTCTGGCACGAGGGCCGGCTCGTCGCCGAGCTCGACCTCGCCTACCCCGAGCTGCGGATCGCGATCGAGTACGAGGGCGAGCACCACCGCACCGACGCGGAGCAGTGGGCGAAGGACATCCGGCGTCAGGAGGAGCTCGAGGCGCTCGGCTGGCTCGTGATCCGCGTGACGAAGGCCGACCTGCGCGACGGCGGACGACCGCTCGTCGCCCGGGTGCGCGCCGCTCGCGCGCGCCGCCTCGGCGCCGCATGACGTCGGGTGGTACCGATCTGCCGCCCGAGCCCGACTCCAGGCGACGAATCGGTACCACCCTCGCGACAGGGTGGTACCGGATGGCCGCTCGAGCCCGGCTCCAGGCGACGGATCGGTACCACCCGCCCCGGTGACCGTGGCGCGACACCTCCCGTTCGCCCGGCTCGCCTACGCTCGGCCCCATGAGCGTGTCGCAGGAGCCCGCGGAGGCATCCGTCACCCCCAAGCCGTCGCCCGACGACCTCGTGCAGCCGTCGCAAGCGGGCGTCGCGCCCGTCTCGCGCCGCGAGCTCGGCCGCCGGGCCCGCGCCTGGGCGCTGTGGGACTGGGGCTCCGCGTCGTTCAACGCGGTCGTCACGACGTTCATCTTCAGCACCTACCTGGCCTCGAGCCTCTTCGTCGACGCCGACGTCGCCGAGGCCGGGGGCGCGCCGCTCACGCGCGCGCTCGCCGACAACGCCTCGATCGTCGCGTGGGCCGTCGCGATCGCCGGCGTGCTCGTCGCGCTGCTCGCGCCGATCGTCGGGCAGCGCTCCGACGGCGGCGGCCGCCGCAAGCTGTGGGTCGCGGTCAACACGGGCCTCACGATCCTCGCGATGATCGGGATGTTCTTCGTCACCCCGGTGCCGGGCGGCATCTGGCTCGGCGCCGCGCTGCTCGCGGCGGGCAACCTCTTCTTCGAGTTCGCGAGCGTCAACTACAACGCGATGCTCCACCAGGTCTCGACGAAGCAGGCGCTCGGGCGCACCTCGGGCTTCGGCTGGGGCATGGGCTACGTCGGCGGCATCGTGCTGCTCGGCCTGCTGCTCGTGCTGTTCATCTTCGACATGGGCGGCGAGGGCAACGGCGTCCTGAGCGTGCCCGCGGGTCGCGAGGGCGCCGGCCTCGACGTGCGGCTCGCGGTGCTCGCGAGCGCCGGGTGGTTCCTCGCGTTCGCGATCCCGCTGCTCGTGCGCGTGCCGGAGGTGCCGCCGACCGGCGCCGCGCCCAAGCGCGTCGGGATCCTCGCGTCGTACCGCATCCTCTTCCGCACGATCGGGCGCATCGGCCGCCGCGCGCCCAAGACGCTGCTGTTCCTGCTCGCCTCCGCCGTCTTCCGCGACGGGCTCTCGGGGGTGTTCACCTTCGGCGCGATCATCGCCGCGCAGGTGTTCGGCTTCAGCTCGACGGAGGTCATCCTCTTCGCGATCGCCGCGAACGTCACGGCGGGCATCGGCACGTTCGTCGGCGGCTGGGCCGACGACCGCTTCGGGCCCAAGCTCGTCATCATCGTCTCGCTCGCGGTGCTCGTCGTCTCGGGCTCGGCGGTCATCTTCGTCGACGGCAAGGGCATGTTCTGGCTCTGCGGGCTCGCGCTCGCGACCTTCGTCGGCCCGGTGCAGTCGGCATCGCGCAGCTTCATGGCGCGCATCACGCCCGAGGGGCGCGAGGGCGAGATGTTCGGCCTCTACGCGACGACCGGGCGCTCGGTCTCGTTCCTCACCGCGACCCTCTTCGGCGTCTTCGTCTCGATGACGGGCGACACCCGCTTCGGCATCCTCGGGATCATCCTCGTGCTGCTCGCCGGCCTGCTGCTCGTGCTGCCCGTGCACCCGAAGCCCACGACCATCGACGACCGCGACTGACGCGCCGTCCCCGCGGGGCGGGGAGTAGTCCCCATCGCGGGCTCAGAGTTGAGTGATTATCGTCAGAGGCGTCCCCGTTCCCCGACCCGGAAGCCCCATGGACGTCAAGGTCAACTACGCGATGCTCGAGCGCCTCGAGACGCGCGTCGCCGAGATCATCGAGGAGTTCGAGCAGGCCTCCTCCCGCCGCGCCGATCTCGTCCAGGCCGTCGGCCGCCCCGACGGGCACGGCGAGCTGCAGTCGCGCGTGCACGACTTCGAGAGCCAGTGGGACGACCGCCGCAAGCAGCTGCGCGAGGGGCTCGACGCCGTGCTCGAGAGCGCGACGAAGCTGCGCGAGGGATGGCAGACCGGCGACAAGGAGCTCGCCGACGGCATGCAGAGCAAGGAGCAGTGAGTGGCGGCGATGGAGCAGTCCCCGAAGCACCGTGACATCCACGTGCTCGAGGGCGACGCGATGGACATCTACGAGCGCGGCAGCGACATCGCGAGCCTCGGCGTCAAGATGACCCTCGCCGCCTCGACGATGGAGCAGCTCGTCGACAACGGCGCCGAGCAGGAGGGCCTGTGGGTCGACAAGCTCACGGAGGCCTCGAAGGAGGTCTACCAGGAGCTCGACCGCGCCGGCAGCCACTACATGCGCGTCGGCCCGTACGTCCGCGACTACGGCTCCGCGCTCTCGACGGCGCAGTCGAAGATGCGAGGCGTCGTGCCCGAGTGCGAGCGCCTCTGGACCATCTACGAGACGAAGCTCGAGGCCTACCAGGACGCGCTCGCGGCGCCGGTCGCCTACCCGACGGGCGAGGACGCCGACGATCCGACCGCTCGCTCGCAGGCGGAGTCGGCCAAGACCACCGCCGTCGAGACGGCGCGGGAGGCGAAGGACCTCGCCTACCGGAACTGGAAGGCGGAGGCGAAGGACTACGACACCGCGTACGACGCGTGGTGGGAGGAGTTCGAGGCCGCGTGCAACGGCATCGAGACCGCGAACGGCAAGGGCCTCGAGGACAGCTGGCTCGACAACCTCGACGGCCTCGTCGAGTTCGTGCAGACCGTGCTCTCGGTCGCCGGGCTCGTGCTCGCCGCCCTCGCGCTCATCGTCGGCGGCCCGATCGTCGGGCTCCTGGCGCTCATCGTCGGCGTCGTCGCGCTCGGCCTGACGATCTACCAGTTCGCGCGCGGCGACGCGAGCGGCTGGGACCTCGGCTTCGCGATCGTCGGCGTGCTGCCGATCGGCTCGCTCGGCGACTTCGCCTCCGGCGGCTTCAAGACCGGCATGAAGAGCTGGGTGGGCATGTCGGGCGGCATGTCGTTCGGCGACGACGCGGCGCGCTGGAGCCTGTCGGCGACCGGTTCCGGGTTGAACCCGAAGGCCTGGGTCGCCAACATGCGCGGCCTCGCGCCCGAGGCCGGGTACCTGGCCGGCGAGAGCTTCGAGATCGTCGGGGAGTTCCTGTCGACGCACGGCGACGACACGTGGGAGGCGCTCGGCAGCATCGACCACCTGCCGTGGACCCTGGCGCACATCGGCGACACGATGGGCAACTACTTCGGTGTCCTCCCGGGCGTCGTACGCGACACCGTCGGCCTCTTCACCGGCATCCCCGGCACGTACGAGCAGCTGCGCTGGCCGACGTATTGACCCCGATAGCCTGGCCGCGGAGGTGGCCGGATGAGTGATCTGCGCACGCTGCTGCGCGGCGACGGGGCGGTGCCCGCGTTCCGCATGCTGCTGCCGCAGGGGTGGGTCTCGTACCGGCCCGACGAGCAGTCGCAGGAGGAGCTGCTCGGCGCCGCGGCGAAGCGCCTCGCGACCGCCGGCCGGCCGGATCTGCTCGTGCAGCTGCGCCGGCACGCCGCGACCGCCTTCAGCCAGCTGCGCGAGCAGCGCGCGATCCTCGTGATGATGCCCGGGGAGGACACGCCCCAGTCGCTCTTCCTGCCCGCGACGATCACCGCCGTCGAGCGCGTCAGCACGCCCGACGCGCCCGTGCGCGAGGTCGTCGTCGACGCCATCCGGCGCAAGGGCGCGAAGCCGCTCGACGACAGGGGCGTCATCGTCCGCTGGCTCGAGCGCCGCGACGTCGAGCTCGACGGCGAGTCGAGCGCGACGACGTCGATCATCTACGTGATGGCCGTGCCCGGCACCGGGCGGCGCCGTGCCCTGCAGCTCACCGCCGTCATCACGCATCCGACCGACCTGCCCGCCGACGACGACGTGCTCGAGCAGTGGATCGCGCTCATCGACGCGCACGTCGCGACCTTCGCCTGGGAGCCCTGATGCACGGCATCGAAGTCGACTTCGACCCGACGCTCACCGTCGAGGTGCCGCGCGAGGAGCCGGCCCCCGGCTGGGCGCAGGCCGAGCTCGAGCGCCTCGGCGCCCACGATCCGGGGCTGCTCGACGACCGCGAGGGCGTCGTGCGCTGGCTCGACGCCGTGCGCGGCGGCGTCGCCCCGACCGCGACCTACACGCTCGCGGTGCGGTCGCCGCTCGTGAGCGCGCTCGCGGTGCTGCGCTTCGACGTGATCGAGGGAGCGCTGCCCGACGACGCGCAGCGCACGATCCTCGAGCCGCCCGCCACGCTGCCGCCACGCCATGACGTCGTCGAGCTCGCGGGCCTCGGCGAGGCGCTGCGCATGCAGGTGCTCGCCGAGCGCGCGGGCGAGCCGTACTCGCTCGTGCAGTGGCTCGCGGTGCGCGAGGGCGGCTCGGCGATCGTCTCGCTCGGCCCCCTCCCTCCCCAGGGCATCGAGGCGTTCCGGCCCTACGCCGAGGCCGTCGTCGGCAGCGCTCGCCCCGTCGGGCTCGACCTCGACGGCGTGCCGTGGCTCGAGCAGCCCTCGCGGCTCGTCGAGGTCGTGCCGCCCGTCGAGAGCTGGAACGCGTGAGCGCCGCTGGCTACGCCGCCCACCGCTCGAGCTTCGCGGCCGACGACTGGTGGCGGATGGAGGCGGCAGCGTTCCGCGGCGAGGACCGCGTGCGCGACGCGCTCGCGATGACGGCGCCGCGCCACCTCGCGCTCATGCTGCGGGGCGAGCGCCGCGGCGCGCCCGCCTGGCAGCGCGCCCTCAGCATCCCGAAGGTCGCGCTCATCATCGGCGGGCTCGCCCTCACGTTCGTCTGGGGACTGCCCGTCTTCGCGTGGATCTTCCTCGGCGAGGGCGGCGGGCTCGCGGTCGGCAGCTTCGGCATCATCGCGACCGTCTCGACGCTGCTCGGCATCCCCGCCCTCGTCGACGAGCTGCGCTCGCGCGGCGACGACCGCGGCGGCGCGGGCGTCTGGGTCGTGCGCGGCGTGCCCGCGGTGCTCGGCGCGATCGGCGCCGTCGCGTGGCTCTCCTCCGGCGCCGAGGTCGACGACTCGCTCGTCGGCTCCGGCATCCCCGTCTCGGGCGCGTGGGTCATCCCCATGCTCGCCGACGCCCTGCTGAGCGTCGCGCTCGTCGTGCTCGCCCGCCGCGGCTCGCGCTCGGCGCCGACGCTGCGCAGCGATCGCTCCGTCGCCCGCCTCGCCGAAGCCGTCGAGGCGCTGCCCGCGGCGCGCCGCGAGGAGATCGCGAGCGATCTGCTCGCGGCGATCGACACCCTCGAGCGGGCCGGCGCGATCGAGACGGCCGAGGCGCGCCGCGCGCGCGCCGCGCGGCTCGGCGAGCTCGCCGCCACGATGGCGCCGGAGCGCGCGTCGGCCTGAGCCGAGTCGGCCGGGCCGAGTAGATCGTGCCGCTCGCCTCTTGGCCTCAGTGACCGGTCGTCCCGGCCGGCCTCGGACGATGCCCCGCGAGGGGCGCGAAGGAGTGATCAGCATGAGTGGACAGTTCGCAGGCAAGACCGCCGTCGTGACGGGCGGCGGCTCCGGCATCGGCAAGGTCGTCGCCGTCGGGCTCGCGGCCGAGGGCGCCAACGTCGTCGTGAACGACCTGAAGCTCGAGGTCGCCCAGTCGGTCGTCGACGAGATCACCGCCGCCGGCGGCACCGCCGTCGCCATCGCCGGCGACGTCGGCGACCCCGACGACGTCAAGGCCGCCGTCGACAAGGCGGTCGAGGAGTACGGCGCGCTCCACCTCGCCTTCAACAACGCTGGCATCGGCGGCCCGCAGGGCCTCGCGGAGGACATCGACATCGAGGGCTACCAGCAGCTCATGGACGTCAACCTCCACTCCGTCTTCTACGGCCTGCACTTCCAGCTGCCGCAGATCGTCGCCGCGGGCGGCGGCGCGGTCGTCAACACGTCGTCGATCCTCGGCGTCACGGGCGACGCGAACGCGCTCCCCTACGTCGCCGCGAAGCACGGCGTCGCGGGCATGACGAAGGCGGCCGCGCTCAGCTACGCCGACAAGGGCGTGCGCATCAACTCGGTGCACCCGGGCTACATCGACACCCCGCTGCTGAGCGGGCTGCCGAAGGACCTCTACGACGGCCTCGTGAGCAAGCACCCCATCGGCCGCCTCGGGCAGGCCGAGGAGGTCGCCGAGCTCGTGCTCTTCCTGCTCTCGGACAAGGCGAGCTACATCACCGGCTCGCAGCACCTCGTCGACGGCGGCTACACCGCGCAGTAGCGCGGCCCGGCGCGCAGCGCCGCAGGCTCCGGGCCGGTCCGCGATCGCGGGCCGGCCCGCCTCGTGCAAGGCGGCGGATGCGCGAGGATGACCGCATGGAGCCGCGCGGGCCGAGCGAGCGGACGAAGGCGATCACGAGCCTCGAGCTGCTGCTCGACGACGACGCCGAGGCGGCCGTGCGCCGCGACTGGGAGGCGCTCGCCGCAGCCGGCCTCTCGAGCCTCGCGGGGCACACCGCGGCGAGCAACCGCCCGCACGTGACGCTCGCGGCGCGCTCGAGCCCCGTGCCGCATCCGCTCTCGATCGACGCTGACCTGCCGATCCCGATCGAGCTCGGGCCCCCGCTGCTGCTCGGCTCCGGCGAGCGGCGCGTGCTCGCGCGCGCCGTCGTGCCGTCGGCGGCGCTCCTCGTGCTGCACGCCGCGGTGCTGCGAGCGGCGGGCGAGGGCGACGACCCGCCGCACCTGCTGCCGGACCGCTGGATGCCGCACGTCACCCTCGCCCGCCGGTTGCGCACCGCCGACCTCGCGCCGGCGCTCGCGCTGCTCGGGCCGGCGATCGAGGGCACCGGGGTCGCGGTGCGGCGATGGGATGCGTCGACCCGGGTCGTGACGCTCGTCGCGCCCTGACGCGGGGCCGGAGCCGGGCCCGACCTACTCGCTCATCGCGCTCGGCTCCCACGTGCTCGCGCGCATGCGCCGCGCGGGCGCGAGCCCCGTCGGCATGTCGACCGAGGAGGCCGAGGCGCGGCTCCGCGCGACGCTCGAGCGGGTCGCCGTGTGGCCGGTGGCCGACGACTGGCGGGCCGCGATCGACGCCGAGCTCTCGGGGGCCGATCGCGCGGGCTCCGACCCCGACGCGTGGCGCGCGGCCGCGGCGGCCGCCGCTCGCGGCCGGCTGCCCGTGCGGCTGCACGTGCACACGCTGCGCCGGCTCGCCGAGGAGCTGCTGCTCGCGGGCCAGCGCGGCGAGGCCGAGACGGCGCTCCGCGACGCGCTCGCGATCGCCGAGCGCGCGGGGTTCGCGCACGCGACGCGGCTGCTCGAGGCGCTCGCGCAGCGCTCGCGGCTCGTGCTCCCGAGCGGTCGAGCCCGAGGCACGCATCCGCCCCTCCTGACCGCTCGCCGGCGCAGATCGTCGTGCGCTGACGGGCCGCTCCGCCCCGTCGCGGCTCACAGGCGGCGGGCCGGATGCGCGCGCCGAGCCGCGCTCAGACGAGCGGGTCGGTGGGCCGGATGCGCTCGGCCTCGAGCGCGGGATGCCCGAGCACTCGGCCGATGAGGTGCGCGCTGCCGCCGACGAGCGTCACGTCGAGGTCGACGTCGGTCGCGACGAACCACGCGGGGGCGCCGGGCGGCTCGGCGGGCCAGAGCGCGTTCGGCGTGCGGCCCTCGCCGCCGACGCCGGGTCGCCAGCCGAGGCCGGCCGCGCGCTCCCACGCCGGGTCGGCGAAGGCCTCGAGCCGACCCCGCAGCAGCACGTGGTCGCGCCCCGGGAGCTGCAGGAGCGCGCGCTCGGCCATCGCCGCGCGGACCTCGGGGTCGATCGACGCCTCGAACGCGGCTCGGTGCTCGGCCTCGAGCGCGCGCTCCTGCTGGGCGGTCAGGGGCGGCTCGCCCGGGCCGGGGAAGAACATCCAGCCGATGCCGCTCTGGTCGAGGCCGCTGCCCTCCCACACCGCCGCGAGCACCTCGGCGTCGCCGTGCTCGTCGACGAGCAGCGCCGCGAGGTGCGCGAGCGTGCCGACCGGGATGTCGCCGAGGTGCGGCTCGGTGATGCTGCGGCCGTCGGGCAGGTCGAGCGCTCCCGAGCCGAAGCGCGCCTCCCACGCGGTGAATGGCGACTCGCCCTGGCGCTCGCCCACGAGCGCCGCCGCCTCGTCCCACCGCAGGTCGCGAGCGTCGAGCTCGGGCCCGCCCCACGCATCCGTCCTCCCCGTCGGGGTCTGGAGCGTCGCGGGGTGCAGGATGCGCGCGTAGGCGTCGAAGATCGGCGGGACGATGACCGCGAGGGTGCTCTCCCACGACAGGGCGTCCGCGAGCCACGCCGCGACCGACACGTCGCGCTCGACCCGCAGCGGACCGGCCATCAGCGGCGGCTCACGGCTCCGCCTGCTCGACCTCGGCCGGCACGGCCGGCACGTCGCCGGCGCCGATCGGCGACTCGATGCGCGTGCGGTGGAACGACTGCGCCGAGCGCGACGCGGTCGGGCCGCGCTGGCCCTGGTAGCGGTTGAGGTTGCCGCCCTTGCCGTAGGGCGTCTCGGCGGGCGACGAGAGCTGGAAGTAGCAGACCTGGCCGATCTTCATGCCCGGCCACAGCTTGATCGGCAGCGTCGAGACGTTCGAGAGCTCGAGCGTCACGTGGCCCGAGAAGCCCGGGTCGATGAAGCCCGCCGTCGAGTGCGTCAGGAGGCCCAGGCGGCCGAGCGACGACTTGCCCTCGAGCCGCGCCGCGACGTCGTCGGGCAGCGTCACGCGCTCGTAGGTCGCGCCGAGCACGAACTCGCCCGGGTGGAGGATGAACGGCTCGTCGGGGCCGACCTCGACGAGCCGCGTGAGCTCGGGCTGGTCCTCGGCCGGGTCGATGAACGGGTACTTGTGGTTGTCGAAGAGCCGGAACGCCCGGTCGAGCCGCACGTCGACGCTCGAGGGCTGCACCATCTGCAGGTCGAGGGGGTCGAGGCCGAGGTCGCCCGATGCGAGCCGGGCGCGGATGTCGCGATCGCTGAGCAGCACGAGCCCGAGCGTATCGCCCGCGCCGCGCCGGGTCGGCGCGTGCGCTTCCCAGCAGAAGGGAGCACGATGGGGTGAAGGAGGTCGCCATGGCCGTGCACCGGGGTCGCCGGCTCGAGGACTGGGTCGAGCTCGCCGCAGCCGCCGTCGAGCGAGCCCGTCGCTCGCTCGGCGACGAGGAGGTCTCGCGGCGCGTCGAGCGCTCGGTCTCCGACGAGGACTACGAGACGACCGTGCGCGTGCTGCGCACCATGGGCCGCGACCTGCAGGCGACGAGCCCCGACCTCTCGGCGCTCGACGCGCGCCTGCGCGGCCACGTCGAGCCGCACCCGCACGTGCCCGAGGCGCCGGAGGACGCCGGGCGCGCCGAGCACGAGGCGGCGGATGCGTCGCGCGCGCGACGCGGGACGACCGGCTTCCCGCGCGAGGACGACGACGCATCCGACCGGAACCCCGAGCCGACGCTCGACGACCTGCCCGTGCGCGAGCGCGGCGGCAAGACCCCCGCCGAGATCGCGAAGGAGCTGCTGCGGCTGCGGAACCCGATCCTGCCGCACCCGCGCACGCGGCCCGGGCCGCGCTGAGGCGCTACGCGCCGCGGCAGCGGTCGCGGCGTTCGCCGAGCATCGCGAACCCTGCGCTGCGGTAGGTCGCGACCGCCGCGCCGTTCGAGATCGGGGTCGCCACGAGCGCGGCGCTCGAGCCGAGCTCGCGGAGCGCCGCGGCGCCCGCGACCGTGATCGCCCGACCGATGCCTCGACCTCTCTGGGCTGGGTGCACCGCGAGCGGCTCGATGAGCCCCGGCCGACCGGGGCCGGCCGACCACACCGTGATGGCGGCGGCCGCCTCGCCCCGCTCGTCGACGGCCAGGAGGCAGCGGGCGTCGGCGTAGAGGGGGCCCGAGGCCATCGCGTGCCAGCGCTCGACGGTGAAGCTCGCGCGCGCGAAGCCCTCGCGGTGCACCGCGGTGCGCTCGGGGGCGAGCTCCGGTCCGACAACGACGACGCGCAGGCCGTGCGGCTCGACCTGCGCCTCGAGGTCGCGGCGCAGGAGCGCCCACGGCTCGCCCTCGCCCCAGCCGAGCGCGCCGAGCTCGTCGAGCACGCACGCGCCGACGGGGGCCTCGACCGCGGCATCCGCGCGATCGGGCAGCACGCCGCGCGACGGATCGGCCGCGTCGGCCGCGATCGCGCGCGCGAGCGGCGCATCGCCCTGCAGCTCGGGGTCGATCGCGACGCGAAGCACCTCGCCGTCGAGCATGCCGACCGCCGCGAGCGCGCCGTCCCGCCGCCACGAGCGGAGCGCCGCGGCGGTCGCCGCCACGCCGAAGCGCCAGAGCCAGCCGACGTCGCCGGGGTGCAGCTGCAGCGGCGCGTCGTCGCGCTGCCAGCGGCGGAGCGCTTCGAGCGCCTCCGGCAGCGCGGCCTCGGTGGGGGTCTCGAGCTCGATCGCCATGCCCCCATCCCATCGCATGCGGGCAGGCGGGCTCGAGTCGACCCCTCCTCGCCGAGTCGACCCGCCGCAGCGGCGAGCGCGCGCCGGCGGTCAGCGCGACCAGGCGCCGCGCGCGAAGCAGTAGACGCCGTAGAGCATGAGGCCGAGCGCGATCGCGACGAGCAGGATGACGCCGCCCGGCACCGTCGTGAGCGACTGCAGCGCCCCGTCGAGGCCGCCCGCCTCCTCGGGGTCGCGCTGGAAGGCGGCGGTGACGAACAGCACGCCGACGATCGCGACCGCGCCGCCCTTCGCGATGTAGCCGGCGGTGCCGAGCACGTCGACGGCCTTCCGGTAGCGAGCGGGCGGCGACACGTCCTCGCGGAACTCGCGCTTCGCGCCCCGGACGACGAAGGCGACGCCGACCGCGACGATCGCGAGCCCGAGGAGCCCCACGAGCCACGGCCCGAAGGGCGTCGCGAGCAGCTGCGCCGAGACGGACTGCGCGCCCTGCTCGCTGTCGCTGCCACCGCCGAGCGCGAAGCTCAGGGCGGTCACCGACACGGCCGCGTAGGCGACCGCCCGACCGCCCGGCCGCACGGCCTCCTTCCAGCCGCTGCGCGACTCGGCGATCGCGGTGACGGCGGAGTGCACGGCGAGCGCCGCGAGCGCGATGCCGACGAACCAGATCGCGACCGCGCCGAGCGGGGTCTGCTGCAGCGCCCGCATCGCGCCCGACTGGTCGGCCGAGCCGCCCGCGCCGAACGCGATCCCGAGCGCGATGCCGCCGATGATGAGGTGCACGATGCCGTTCGCGACCTGGCCGACGCCCTGCGCGATCGAGGCGGCGGGGTGGCGCTTGGCCCGCCCGGCCGCATCCTGCGCCTTGTCGCCGGCGCGGCCCGCGGCGCCGAACGCCTTGGAGCGGTGGATGCGCGAGGTGTCTCCGTCTGCCATGGGGGCACCGTACGTGGCTGGGCTACCGTTTCCCTGGAGAGAGCGAAGGAGCGCAGCATGGCGATCGAGACGACCGACGACACCGCGACCCGCTGGTACGGCGCGGAGGGCGACCCCGTGGTGGTGCTCGCCCACGACTGGAACGGCCGGCTGCCGTGGATCGACGCGTTCGGCCGGCGCCTCGCGGACGAGGGCTTCCGCGTCGCCGTGCCCGACTTCTACGCGGGCCGCTCGACGCGCGAGGACGACGAGGCGGGCGAGCTGCTGCAGGAGCGCTACGCCGACCTCGAGGGCGCGCTGCACATCCTGAGCGAGACGATCGGCGAGGCGCGCGCGGGCGGCAGCCGTCGCGCGGGCGTCGTGGGCTTCTCGATGGGCTCGACGATCGCGCTCATGTACGCGGCGCAGCAGCCGACGCTCGACGCGATCGTCGCCTACTACGGCGCCCCCTTCCCCGGCATCGAGTCGGGCCCGCGCGTGCCGGTGCTCTTCCAGCTCGCCGAGAGCGACGACTGGAGCGGCCGCGAGGCGCCCGAGGACTACCGCGCGCGGCTCGAGGCCGAGGGCTACGACGACGTGCACGTGCGCTCGTACCCGGACTCGATCCACGGGTTCCAGAACGCCGATGTGTCGAAGTACAGCCGGGATGCGTCGGAGGCGGCGTGGGCGGAGACGAAGCAGTTCCTCCGCTCGCGCCTCAGCCGCGAGCCCTGACCCGAGCGCGAGGCAGCGCGGGATCGGCTTGAGCCGATCCTGCGCTGATCGATGCTCACGATGTCCTAGCCGTCGCGGCCCGCGCGCGGCAGGATGTGCCCATGACAGGGGCGCAACGGCCCGCGATCCGCACGCCCGACCAGCGGATCCGCGTGTTCGTGAGCTCGACGCTGCGCGAGCTCGCCGACGAGCGCCGCGCGGCGCGGGCCGCGATCGAGCGGCTGCGGCTTGCGCCCGTCATGTTCGAGCTCGGCGCGCGACCGCACCCGCCGCGCGCGCTCTACCGCTCCTACCTCGCGCAGAGCGACGTCTTCGTCGGGATCTACGGCGACAGCTACGGCTGGGTCGCGCCCGAGGAGCAGATCTCCGGGCTCGAGGACGAGTACCGCCTCGCGCCCGCGTCGATGCCGAAGCTCATCTACATCCGCGAGTCCGAGTCGCGCGAGCCGCGGCTGCGCGAGCTCATCGCGCGCATCCAGGCCGACGACACGGTCGCCTACCTCCCGTTCCGCACCGCCGAGCAGCTCGAGGAGCAGGTCGCGAACGACCTCGCGACGCTCCTCGCCGAGCGCTTCGACGAATCGCGCATGGCGCCGGAGGGCGGCGGGCCGGACGAGATCCCGCCCACCCCCGCCTCGCGCATCCCCGTCCCCTACTCCGCCACGATCGGCCGCGAGCGCGAGGTCGCCGAGGTGCTCGCGCTGCTCGAGCGCGGCGGCGACCCGATCGTGAGCCTCATCGGCCCCGGCGGCATCGGCAAGAGCCGGCTCGCGGCCGAGGTCGCGCGGGCCGCGGAGCACGTCTTCCCCGACGGTCGCTACTTCGTGCCGCTCGAGGGCGTGCTCGAGCCCGGGCTGCTGCTGCCGACGATCGCGTACGTGCTCGGCATCCGCGACACGGGCGAGGCGGCGCTCGAGGAGCGCATCGCGCGCGCGCTCGCCGACCGGCGGGTGCTGCTCGTGCTCGACAACTTCGAGCAGATCGTCGAGGCGGCGCCGATGCTCGCGCGCCTCTACGCCGGCGCGCCCGCGACGGCGCTGCTCGTGACGAGCCGCGTCGTGCTGCGCGTGCGGGGCGAGCGCGTCGTCGAGGTCGGCGCGCTGCCGGTGCCCGACGAGGCGGCGCGCGGCGGCGCGGCGCGCGTGGGCCGGGCCGCGGCGTGCGCGCTCTTCGTCGACCGGGCGCAGGCCGTCAAGCCCGGCTTCGAGCTCACCGACGCGAACGCGGCCGCGGTCGCCGACATCTGCCGCCGGCTCGACGGGCTGCCACTCGCGATCGAGCTCGCGGCGGCGAAGGTGCGGCTGCTCACGCCGCACGGCATCGCCGAGCGGCTCGAGCAGTCGCTGCCGCTCCTGACGGGCGCGCAGCGCGACCTGCCCGACCGGCACCGCACGATGCGCGCGACGATCGACTGGAGCGTGAGCCTGCTGCCCGACTGGCAGCGGGCGCTGCTCGAGGACCTCGGGGTCTTCGCGCGCCAGTTCTCGCTCGACGCGGTCGAGGCGCTCGGTGCGGGACGGCCGTGGGAGGGGCAGGCGATGGACGGCATCGCCGCGCTCATCGACGGCTCGCTCGTGCGGCAGACCGAGATCGGCGGCGACTCGGTGCTCTCGCTGCTCGCGATCGTGCGCGAGTACGCGCTCGGGCAGCTCAAGGCGAAGGGCGAGGCGGGGCGGATGCGCGCGGCGCACGCCGACTACTACAGCGCCCTCGTCGAGCGGGTCGCGCCGGGGCTGCGCGGGGCCGAGCAGGGTGCCGCGGTCGTGCAGCTCGGTGCGGAGCTGCCGAACCTGCGCGCCGCCGTGCGGCACCTCGTGCACACCGACCGGCTCGACGACGCGGGCGACTTCGCGTGGCGGCTGCTCATCTACTGGTGGGTCGCGGGCTTCTTCGGCGAGGTGCGGGTGTGGATGCTCGAGCTGCTCGGCAAGGAGCAGCCGATCACGCCGCACACGCGCGCGGTGGCGTGGTTCTTCGCCCTCTGGAGCGAGATGTGGCAGCGGCCGAACGAGGGCGTCGTCGCGGGCCTCGCCGAGTGCGTGCGGCTCTTCCGCGAGAGCGGCGACGACGACGCCGCGGCGATGGCGACGGCCGCGCGCGCGACCGCGCGCCTGCAGCTGCCGATGCCCGACCTCGCGACCGCCGAGCGCGAGCTCGCGGAGGCGGTCGAGCAGCTGCGCCGGCTCGGCAACACGTGGGCGGAGGCGATCACCGAGGTCTCGCGCGGCCGGCTCGCGTGGCTGCGCGGCGACACCGAGGAGGCGCAAGCGCGCTTCGATCGCGCGACCCAGGTCGCGGAGGCGGGCGGCGACCTCTTCACGCTCTCGGTCGCCGGCAACCACCAGGCGCGGCTGCAGCTCGTGCGCGGCGAGATCGACCAGGCGGAGGCCGGCTGCATCCGCACGCTGCTCGTCTCGGTGCGGCTGCACTTCGAGGAGGGCGTCGCCTACGGCCTCGAGGGGCTGTGCGCGGTCGCGGCGGCGCGCGGCGACGCCGAGCGGGCGGGTGCGCTCGCGGCCGCCGCCGACGGCATCCGCCACCGCATCGGCGTCTTCGACGCGGAGGCGTTCACGGTACACGTGCCGCAACTCGACGCCATCCGCGCCGCCGATCCCGACGGCATGGCGGCGGGCGAGCGGCGCGGGGCGGAGCTGAGCGTCGCCGAGGCGATCGAGCTCGCGCTCCCGGACGGCGAGCGCGAGCGGATCGCCCCGGAGCTGGCCCGCTGGTGAGCGGCGGCGCACCGGGCATCCGCACTCCCGACCAGCGGCTGCGCGTCTTCGTGTCGTCGACCCTGCGCGAGCTCGAGGCGGAGCGGCGCGCGGTGCGCGGCGCGATCGAGCGGCTGCGGCTCGCGCCCGTCATGTTCGAGCTCGGCGCCCGACCGCACCCGCCGCGCGAGCTCTACCGCGCCTACCTCGAGCAGAGCGACGTCTTCGTCGGCATCTACGGCGAGCGCTACGGCTGGATCGCCCCGGGCTCCGACGTGTCGGGCCTCGAGGACGAGTACCGGCTCGCGCCGCCCGGCATGCCGCGGCTCATCTACCTCCGCGAGGGCGCCGATCGCGAGCCGAGGCTCGACGAGCTCATCGGCCGCATCGAGCGGGACGACGCCGCCTCCTACCGCGGGTACTCGACGCCGACCGAGCTCGCGGAGCTCGTCGAGGCGGATCTCGCGACGCTCCTCGCCGAGCGGTTCGACGCGTCCCGCGCCCCCGCACCCCGCGGTGAACGCGTCGACCTGCTCGCCGCGCGCATCCCCTCGCCCTACACCCGGCTCGTGGGACGCGACCGGGAGGTCGCCGAGCTCGTCGCGCTGCTCGACGACCGCGACACCCGGCTCATCACGCTCGCGGGGCCGGGCGGCATCGGCAAGAGCAGGCTCGCGATCGCGGTCGCCGAAGCGGCCGCGCCGCGCTTCCCCGACGGCACCGCCTTCGTCGCGCTCGAGAACGTGCTCGAGCCGAGCCTGCTGCTGCCGACGATCGGCTACGCGATCGGCGTGCGCGACGCGGGCGAGCTGCCGCTCGAGGAGCGGCTCGCGATCGCGCTCGAGGGGCGGCGCATGCTGCTCGTGCTCGACAACTTCGAGCAGCTCGGCGCGGCGGCGCCGGTGCTCGTGCGGCTGTTCACGATCGCCCCGCTCGTCACGCTGTTCGTGACGAGCCGCGCGGTGCTGCGCGTGCGCGGCGAGCGCGTCTTCGAGGTGCCGCCGCTGCCGACGCACGACCCGGCCGCGCCCGAGTCGACGGCCCGCGCCCGCGAGGCGCCGGCGGTCGAGCTGTTCGTCGAGCGGGCGCGAGCCGTGAAGCCCGACTTCGAGGCCTCGAGCGCAAGCCTCGACACCATCGTCGACATCTGCCGAGCGCTCGACGGGCTGCCGCTCGCGATCGAGCTCGCCGCCGCGCGCATGCGCGTGCTGACCCCGGCAGCGATCCTGCAGCGGCTCGATCGGCAGCTGCCGCTGCTCGTCGACGCGTCGCGCGACCTGCCGCCGAGGCAGCGCACGCTCCGCGCGACGATCGACTGGTCGACCGGGCTGCTGACCGAGGCCGAGCGACGGGTGCTGCGCGACCTCGCGGTGTTCTCGCCCGGCTTCTCGCTCCCCTCGATCGAGGCGTTCGCCGAGCTCCGGGGGTGGGAGGTCGATATCTACGCCGCGCTCGAGACGCTCGTCGACAGCTCGCTCCTCGAGCAGTCGGACGTCGACGGGGAGGCCGTGTTCGGCATGCTCGCGACGGTGCGCGAGCACGGCGTCGAGCGGCTGCGGCTCGACGGCGAGGAGCCATCGGCGCGAGCCGCGCACGCGGCCGTCTACGTCGACCTCGCGCGGCGCGAGGGGCGCGGCCTCGGCGTCACGGGCCAGCGCCATGCCGTCTCGAGGCTCAACCTCGAGCGCGGCAACCTGCGCGCCGCGGTGCGGCAGCTCGTCGCGCTCGGCGACGCCGACACGGCCGCCGACGTCGCGTGGCGGCTCTTCCTCTACTGGTGGATCGGCGGCTACCTCGTCGAGGTGGCGCTGTGGATGGAGGAGGTGCTCGCTCGACCCGACGACGAGGTCGCGCGACGCACGCGCGCGATCGCGGCCTTCTTCGTCGGCTGGCGCGACCTCTGGACGGCCCCGTCGCTCGAGCTCGTGCGGGTGCTCGCCGATGCCGGTCGAGTGCTCGACGAGGAGGGCGACGAGCTGGGCGCGACGATGGTGACGGCGACAGCCGGACTCGCCGAGATCACCGCCCCGGAGCCCGACCTGGGGCGCGCCGCCGCGCGGCTCGAGGAGGGCGCGCGGCGGTTCCGCGAGTTGCGAGCGGGCTGGGGCGAGTCGCTGGCGCTCGTCGCGCTCGGCCGCATCGCGGTGCTCTCCGGCGACCTCGAGGGCGCGACGGCGCGCTTCCGCGGCGCGGTCGAGGCGGCCGCCTCGAGCGGGGACCGCTTCACCGCGAGCATCGCGACGCACCACCTCGGCCGCGCGCGCCTGTTCGCGGGCGCGCTCGACGAGGCGGAGCGGCTCTATCGCGACGCGCTCGAGACCTCGGTCGCGCTGCGGCACGACGAGGGCATCGCGTACGGGCTCGAGGGGCTCGCCGCTGCCGCCGCCGAGCGCGACGAGCTCGAGCGGGCGGGCGTGCTCGCCGGTGCCGCAGCCGCGATCCGGAAGCGCGCGGCCGTCTTCGACGCACCCGCGTTCGTCTTCCACACCCGGTACCTCGACGCCCTCGCGGAGCGCTCGGATGCCGCGGCGCTGCGCGCCGCCGAGGAGCGCGGCCGCGAGTACGGCGCGCTCGAGGCGGCCGCCTTCGCCCTCGCCGGCGGCGGCGCGGCTCCATCGGTCTGAGCCCGGCGGCGCCCGCCCCGCGCCTCAGCCCGCGAAGCTGTCGCGCAGCAGCGCCGCGAGCGCCGGCAGGCCCTCCGCGAGCGCCGCGCGCTGCCGGTCGGCGCCCGTGCCGGAGGCGCGCACCCGCTCGGCGAACGACGCGACCCGGGCGCGGTCGCCCGCCGCCTCGAGCGCGCTCGAGGCGACCTCGAGCATCCGCTCGATCGCGTCCCACGCGGGGACGACGGATGCGGTCGTCGGGTCGACGAGGTCGGCGGTCGTGCCGTGCCGGGCCGCGTGCCACACCGCGGCGTCGAGCAGCTCCTGGTGCGCGGCGGCGGGTGCGTGCGGCAGGTCGCCCGCCGCCGCGGCCGCGACGAGCGCGCGCGTCAGGAGGGCGAGCGCGACGGTGTCGTCGGCCGCGAGCTGCGCGTCGAACACCCGCACCTCGACCGTCGGGTAGGTCTCGGACAGCCGCGCCATCCAGAACAGCGAGTGCAGGTCGATCGTCGCGCCGAGCCCGACGATCGCCGCCGCGCGGCGGTC
Organism: Agrococcus sp. TF02-05; assembly: GCF_017565345.1. Taxonomy (NCBI): domain Bacteria; kingdom Bacillati; phylum Actinomycetota; class Actinomycetes; order Micrococcales; family Microbacteriaceae; genus Agrococcus; species Agrococcus sp. TF02-05. The sequence goes on from NZ_JAGEKO010000007.1 coordinate 23,732, forward strand.
GTAGTCGGCGGCGTCGGCGAAGTCGGGCGGCACCGACGCGGTCGTGAAGCGGCGGCCGATGATCGTGCGCCAGCTCGCGAAGCCCGTGTCGCGCGCGCCGAAGCACGGCGAGTTCGCCGAGAGGGCGAGCAGCGGCGCGAGCCACGGCCGCAGCCCCCGCAGCACCGCGACGCCCTCGTCGCGCGAGCCGACCGCGACGTGCACGTGCAGCCCCTGGATGCGGTGGTCGGGCCGGGCGGCACCGAGCAGCGCGTCGAAGCGCGAGTAGCGCTCGTCGGGCGTGATCGCCGAGACGCGCGCTCCGATGGGCGTGCCGATGCTCGCCACGATGAGCCCGCGCCGCTCGGCGGCCGCGCCGATCGCGCGCCGGAACCCGCGCACCGCGCCGTCGGCCGCCGCCGCCGTCTCGAGCACGGGCGAGGCGAACTCGAGCTGCGACTGCAGGAACTCGTGGTCGACGCGGGCCGCCGGGTCGGCCGCGCGCACCTCGGCGACGACCTCCGCCGCGACGTCGACGGGATCGAGGGTCGCGGGGTCGAGCAGCACGACCTCCTCCTCGACCCCGAAGGAGCGGGGAGGCGGGCCTGCCGGCCGCGATGCCGTCATGGCGGGGATTGTCGCACGCACGCCTGCGGCCCCGTCGTACCTGACGCATCCCTCATTTCCTGAGAAGTCGCACATGGTGGGGGGCGCACCCATGGTGGAGAGTGTCGCCATGCGCGCGATCTGGAAGGGCTCGATCACCTTCGGGCTCGTGAACGTCCCGGTGAAGCTCTACTCGGCGACGGAGGAGCACGACCTGCAGCTCCACCAGGTGCACGACGCCGACGGCGGCCGCATCCGCTACCAGCGCAAGTGCGAGGTGTGCGGCAAGAAGGTCGAGTTCGCCCACATCGACAAGGCCTACGACGACGGCGACCAGACGGTCGTGCTCACCGAGGAGGACCTCGAGTCGCTGCCCGCGGAGCGCTCGCGCGAGATCGAGGTGCTCGAGTTCGTGCCGAACGAGCAGATCGACCCGATCCTGTTCGAGCGCTCCTACTACCTCGAGCCCGACTCGAAGAGCCCGAAGGCCTACGTGCTGCTGCGCCGCGTGCTCGAGGAGACCGAGCGCACCGCGGTCGTGCGCATCTCGCTGCGGCAGCGCACGCGGCTCGCGACGATGCGCGTGCGCGACGACGTGCTGCTCGTGCAGACGATCCGCTGGTCCGACGAGGTGCGCGCGGCGGAGTTCGACTCGCTCGGCGACGACGTCACGGTCGGCAAGCGCGAGATGGACCTCGCGCGCTCGATCGTGCGCGACCTCGAGGCCGACTTCGACCCCGAGCAGTACGTCGACGAGTACCAGGAGCAGCTGCACAAGCTCGTCGAGGCGAAGCTCGAGCAGGGCGACGCGCTCGACACCGCCGCGACCTTCGGCGAGACCGACGACGACGAGGGCGCCGAGGTCATCGACCTGCTCGAGGCGCTGCAGCGCTCGGTCGAGAAGCGGAAGGACTCGGGGTCGGATGCGTCGGAGGACTCGGGCGCGAAGGGCTCCGGCTCGAGGTCCTCGGGCTCGAAGACCGCCGCGTCCGCGTCTAAGAGCACGGCGAAGCGCACCGCGAGAAGCGGCACGTCGTCGAAGAGCACGGCGTCGAAGAGCACGGCGTCGAAGGGCACCGCGGCGAAGAAGCCCGCGACGAAGTCGAGCTCGTCGAAGTCGACGGCGAAGAAGCCGGCGGCGAAGTCGACGGGCTCGAAGTCGAAGACGACGGCGGCGAGCAAGCGGAAGTCCGCCTGACGTGGCGGCGGCGGATCGGATCGTCGTCGGCGGGCGGTCGCTGCGCTTCTCGAACCCCGACAAGGTGCTGTACCCGTCCACCGGGACGACGAAGCGCGACGTGCTCGAGTACGTGCTGCGCGCATCCGAGCCCATCATCGCCCACGCCGGCGGTCGCCCCGTCACCCGCAAGCGCTGGACGGAGGGCGTCGGCACCGAGCAGAAGCCCGGGCAGGTGTTCTTCCAGAAGACGCTCGAGAAGGGCGCGCCCGACTGGGTGCAGACCGTCGAGCTGCAGCACTCGACGGGGCCGAAGCAGTACCCGGTGCTGACCGAGCCCGCGGTGCTCGCGTGGATGGCGCAGATGGGGGCGCTCGAGCTGCACGTGCCGCAGTGGCGGATGCTCGATGGCGACCGTCAGAATCCGGACCGGCTCGTGCTCGACCTCGACCCGGGGCCCGGCGCCGACCTCGACGACTGCGCGCGCGTCGCGCTGTGGGTGCGCGAGCTGCTCGAGGACATCGGGCTCCACCCCGTGCCGCTCACGAGCGGCTCGAAGGGCATCCACCTCTACGCGCGACTCGACGGCACCGTCACGAGCGAGCAGGCGAGCGAGGTCGCGCACACGCTCGCGCGATCGCTCGAGCAGATGCATCCCGAGCTCATCGTGAGCGACATGAAGAAGGCGCTGCGCACGAACAAGGTGCTGCTCGACTGGAGCCAGAACTCCGGCTCGAAGACGACCGTCGCGCCCTACTCGCTGCGCGGGCGGCTGCGGCCGACCGTCGCCGCGCCGCGCACGTGGGACGAGGTCGAGGCGGGCGGGCTCGAGCAGCTCGAGTACACCGAGGTGCTCGAGCGGCTCGAGCGCGACGGCGACCTCATCGCCTCGCTCGACCCGCCGCCCGACCGGCTCGCGAAGTACCGCGGCATGCGCTCGGCGGCGCGCACCCCCGAGCCGGTGCCGGCCGAGCCGCCGACGTCGACCGACGGGCGATCGTTCGTGATCCAGAAGCACCGGGCGAGCCGGCTGCACTACGACTTCCGGCTCGAGCAGGACGGCGTGCTCGTCTCGTGGGCGGTGCCGAAGGGGTTGCCGTCGACGCCGAAGCAGAACCGGCTCGGCGTGCAGACCGAGGACCACCCGCTCGAGTACGGCTCGTTCGAGGGCACGATCCCGAAGGGCGAGTACGGCGCGGGCGTCGTGCAGATCTGGGATGCGGGCACCTACGAGCTCGAGAAGTGGCGCGACGACGAGGTGATCGCGACGCTCCATGGGCGGCCCGACGGCGGGCTCGGCGGCGAGCCGTACCGCTTCGCGCTCATCCGCACCGACGCCGAGAAGCGGCAGTGGCTCGTGCACCGCATGAAGGAGCAGGACGCCGAGCGCGACGCGCGGCTCAAGGGCTACGCGCCCTCGAAGGCCGCGGCGGCGCGCGCGGCGCGCGGCGAGGACGACGAGGCGGAGGCGCCCGCGCCGGCGGTGCCGCGGCGACGGCTCGGGAAGAAGCTGGGCCGGGCCGCTGCGCGCGAGCGCGATGACCGCCCGACCGACCTGCGCCCGATGCTCGCGACGCAGAGCGACGCATCCGCCATCGACGACGAGCGCGAGTGGTCGTTCGAGGTGAAGTGGGACGGCTGGCGCGTGCTCGTCGAGCGGCGCGGCGACGCCGTGCGGCTGCTGAGCCGCAACGGCCGCGACCTCTCGGGCGCGTTCCCCGAGCTCGTCGAGGCGGTGCCGGCCGCGATCGAGGTCGATGCCGTGCTCGACGGCGAGGTCGTCATGCTGAAGCGCGGGGCCGCGGACTTCGAGGCGCTCCAGGACCGCGGCGGGCTCTCCGGCCGCCAGGCCGCGCGAGCGGCGAAGGCGAGCCCCGCGACGCTCGTGCTGTTCGACCTGCTCGAGGAGGGCGGCGAGCGGCTCGTCGATGAGCGGCTCGACGATCGGCAGTCGCGGCTCGACGAGCTCGTGCACGAGAGCCGGCGCGTGAAGGTCTCGAAGCCGCTGCGCGGCTCGCTCACTCGCATCCTCGAGGTCACGCGCGAGCGCGGCCTCGAGGGCGTCATGGCGAAGCGGCACGACAGCCGCTACCGGCCCGGCAAGCGCAGCGACGACTGGCGCAAGCTCAAGCACCAGCAGTCGCAGGAGGTCGTGGTGGTCGGCTGGCTCGAGGGCAACGGGTCGCTCTCGGGCACCGTCGGATCGCTCGTGCTCGCGCTCCCGGGCGAAGGGGGTCGGATGCGCTACGCCGGCCGGGTGGGCACGGGCTTCTCGGGGCGCGAGCGCGACCGCTTGCGCGACGAGCTGCGGCCTCGCCGCACGGCGCCCGCGCTCGAGGGGCTCCCGAGCGACGTCGCGCGGAAGGTGCGCTGGGTGCGCGCGGCCGTCGCCGAGGTCGAGCACACCGAGCGGACGACGTCGGGCGCGCTGCGGCACCCGGTGTGGAAGGGCTTGCGCCCCGACAAGGCGCTCGCCGATCTCAACCCGTAGCGGCAGCCCCTGGCCGGACCACCGGGGCCGGGGGCATCCGGCATGCTGAGGAGCATGCCCGACCAGCCCGCCGCCGACGCGCCGCTCGCCGGGATCGTCGTCGCCGACCTCTCACGCGTGCTCGCCGGCCCGCTCGTCGGCGCGACGCTCGCCGACCTCGGCGCGCGCGTCATCAAGGTCGAGCAGCCGGGCAGCGGCGACGGCACGCGCGCGTGGTCCCCGCCCGCCTCCGCGACCGGATCGACCTACTTCGACAGCGCGAACCGCGGCAAGGAGTCGGTCGCGCTCGACCTCGCCGACCCGGGCGATGCCGCTCTCGCGCGCGAGCTCGTCGCGCGCGCCGACGTCGTGATCGAGAACTTCCGCCCGGGCGCCGCCGCCCGCCTCGGCCTCGATCGCGACGCGCTGCTCGCCGAGCACCCGCGGCTCGTGTGGTGCTCGATCACCGGCTACGGCGCCCAGCCGGGCGGCGCCGAGCGCGCCGGCTACGACTTCGTGCTGCAGGCGGCGAGCGGGCTCATGCACATCACCGGCGATGCCGACGGGCCGCCGACGAAGGCCGGCGTCGCGCTCGTCGACGTGCTCACCGCGAAGGACGCGCTCGCGGGCATCCTCGCGGCGCTCCTCCGCCGCGAGCGCAAGGGTCGCGGCGGCCTGGTCGAGGTCGCGCTGCTCTCGAGCGTCCAGGCGGCGCTCGTCAACCAGCTGCAATCGGTGCTCGGGCCGATCGCGCCGGAGTCGAGCGACGCCGAGGCGACGCCCGCCGAGTCGCCCGCGCGGCCGGTCGAACCCCGCCGGGCCGGCAGCGCGCATCCGTCGATCGTGCCCTATCAGCTGCTCGAGACCGCTGACGGGCCGCTCGCGGTCGCGATCGGCACCGACGCGCAGTTCCGCGCGTTCGCGGCGCTGCTGGGCGCGCCCGGGCTGGCCGACGACGCGCGCTTCACCACGAACGCGCGGCGCGTCGCGCATCGCGAGGGGCTCGTGCCGCTGCTCGAGGCGGCGCTCGCCGCCGGCGGCGCACTCGAATGGGAGCATCGGCTGCTGGATGCCGGCCTCGTCGCGAGCCGCGTGCGCACGATCGGCGAGGGCCTCGAGCTCGCCGCGGCGGTCGGCCTCGACCCGATCCGCGAGGTGCGCGGCGCCGCGGGCGTCGGCCGCCAGCTCGCCTCGCCGATCCGCATCGACGGCGTCGCCCGTACCGCGACGACCGCACCGCCCCTGCTCGGCGAGCACGACGCATCCGTGCGAGCCTGGCTCTCGCGCCCCGCGACCGACGAAGGAGCCCCATGACGACCGACCTGCTCGACATCGAGTCGCTGCTGACCGACGACGAGCGCGCGACGCGCGCGCGGGTGCGGACGCTCGTCGATCGCGAGATCCGGCCCCACATCGCCGAGTGGTTCGAGCGGGCCGTCTTCCCGCGCGAGCTCGTGCCGGTGCTCGGCGAGGCGGGCCTGCTCGGCATGCACCTGACCGGCTACGGCTGCGCCGGTCGCGGCGCGGTCGAGTACGGCATCGCGATGCAGGAGCTCGAGGCGGGCGACAGCGGCATCCGCACCTTCGTGTCGGTGCAGGGCTCGCTCGCGATGTCGGCGATCGCGAAGCACGGCTCCGAGGAGCAGCGCGAGGCGTGGCTGCCACGCATGGCGCGCGGCGAGGCGATCGGCTGCTTCGGCCTCACCGAGCCGGATGCGGGGAGCGATCCGGGCGCGATGCGCACCTTCGCGAGGCGCGACGGCGACGACTGGATCATCGACGGCGCGAAGCGCTGGATCGGGCTCGCCTCGATCGCCGACGTCGCCGTCATCTGGGCGCAGACGGACGAGGGCGTGCGCGGCTTCCTCGTCGAGACCTCCTCGCCCGGCTTCACCGCGACGCCGATCGAGCCGAAGCTGTCGATGCGGGCGTCGATCCAGTGCGACATCGCGCTCGAGGGCGTGCGGGTGCCGGAGGCGATGCGGCTGCCGGAGGCGCGCGGGCTGCGGGCGCCGTTCGAGTGCCTCAACGAGGCGCGGTTCGGGATCGCGTGGGGCGCGCTCGGCGCCGGCCGCGACGCGCTCGAGCAGGCGCTCGCCTACGCAGCGGAGCGCGAGGTGTTCGGCAGGCCGCTCGCGGCGATGCAGCTGACGCAGGCGCGGCTCGCCGAGATGGCGCTCGCGCTGCAGCAGGCGCAGCTGCTCGCGCTGCACCTCGGGCGGCGCAAGGAGGCCGGGGTGCTCCGCCCCCACGAGATCTCGATGGGCAAGCTCGCCTCGGTGCGCGCGGCGATCGACGTCGCGCGGGAGGCGCGGGCGCTCCTCGGCGGCAACGGCGTCTCGCTCGAGCACTCGCCGATGCGGCACGCCGCCAACCTCGAGAGCGTGCGCACCTACGAGGGCACCGACGAGGTGCACACGCTCGTGATCGGGCAGGCGCTCACGGGCATCAGCGCGTTCCGCGGCTGACGCCGCCTCAGGGCATCCAGAGGACCGTCCCGACGACGTCCTCGATCGGCACGGGGCCGAAGTCGCGCGAGTCGACGGAGACCGCGCGGTTGTCGCCGAGCACGTAGACGTGGCCGGCCGGCACCAGGACCTCCCGGAAGAACGTGCCGTCGACGGCGCGCGCGTCGACGTAGGGCTCGTCGAGCGCGACCTCGTCGACGAAGACGACGCCGTCCCGGACGACCACACGCTGGCCCGCGACCGCGACGACGCGCTTCAGCACGCCGCGCCCGTCGTCGGGGCTGCGGACGACCGCGAGCTGACCCGCGTCGACGCTCGCCGGCGACCACCGGGAGACGAGCACGGTGCTGCCTGCCGCGACCGTCGGCTCCATGCTGTCGGAGGCGACCACCACGGGCTCCACCACCCAGGCGCGGACGCCGACGACCGCAGCGACGAGCAGCAGCGCCGAGATGATCGCGAGCGCCGCGGGCCTGCTCAGCTGCCGTCGTCCCATACCGCCGGCGCCGCCGTCATCGGGTCGTTCGCGTCGACCGCGTCATCGGCGAGCCCGACGCTGAACTGCACCATCATGTCGTGGTCCTCGTGCGGCAGGTTGTGGCAGTGCATCATGTACTTGCCTCGATGCGGGCCGAAGCGCATGAGCAGCCGCACGGTCTCGCTCTCGCCGACGTAGACGGTGTCCTTCGGCCCGAGCTCGTAGGCGAACGGCGCGCGGCCGTTGCGGCTGAGCACCTGGAAGTCGACCAGGTGGATGTGCATGGGGTGGAACCATCCGCCCGAGCTGTTCTCGAACTCCCAGATCTCGGTCGCGTCGAGCGCGGGGTTCGCGACCACCTTCCGGAAGCCGCTCGCCACGACGTCCTGCCACGAGTCGGAGCCGATCGTGAACACGTTCGTCGAGTCGCTGTGCTTGAGCCGGAACCTGCGGGTCTTCCTCGATTGCGAGGCCGTGAGCGCCATGACGTCGCTGCTCGCGAGCGTCGTGGGGATCGTGTTCCACGTGGGGTCGCTCGAGTCGACCGGGGCGTCGATCACGTCGAACGCCATGATCTTGTTCGTGTGGTCGTAGTCGACGTTGTTGCGGTTCGAGAGGTTGCGCAGCTCGACGCGCTGGCCGGTCGCGTACTTGCGGAAGTCGATGAGCACCTCGTAGCGCTCGGCGCCGCCGTGCCGGTAGCTCGCGACCTGGCGCGCGACGGGCATGAGCCCGCCGTCGGTCGCCACGACGGTCATCGGGTCGCCGGTGCTGAGCGCCGGCCGCAGGGACCGCGAGATGCTCGCGTTCAGGATGCGGAACCGGTAGACGCGCTTCTGCACCTGCATGACGGGCCACGGCCTGCCGTTGACGAGCATCACGTCGCCCCAGAGGCCCGAGTGGTCGTGGTCGTCGTAGGCGAGCGCGCCGTTGGCGGCGAACATCGCGTCGTTGACCGTGAGCGCGACGTCGAACTCGCCCTGCGGCAGTAGCTGCCGCTCGGCCGGGTCGTGCACGTGGTACTGCGCCGCGAGCCCCGCGTAGACGTTGAGCGAGGTGCGGTGGACGCCGTGGTCGTGGTACCAGAGCGTCCTCGCCGGCTGGGCGTTGTCGTAGCGGTAGTACTTCTTGAACCCCTGGTACGTCACGTCGCTCGCGTAGCCGTCGAACTGCGGCAGCGACGCCGAGCCGTGCAGGTGCGTCGAGGTCGACAGCACGTGGCCGTCGATGGGATGCCTCGCGGGCAGCTGGTTCCGCACCCGCAGCACCGCCTTCGTGCCGCGCTCGAGGCTGATGGTCGGGCCGGGGAAGATCCCGTTGTAGGCCAGGATCGGCGTCATGAGCCGCGGCAGGATGGCCGCGCTCGACGCCATCTGCGTCACGGTGTAGTGGTGCACCGGGGCGCCGTCGACCGGATCGATCCCCGTCGACTCCGGTCGGAGGACGGGCGCCTGGGCGAAGGCCGTGCGGTAGGGCCGAGGCATGTCGCGATCGCTCAGCCGGCTGGCCGACTTCGCGTCGACGGTGCTGAGGGGGACGGTCACGGCAGCCGCCGCGCCGAGCACGCCCAGCCCGCCGTACACCAGGAACTGGCGTCGTGTGATGGTCATCGGTGCCTCCTCGCACCTCGAGCGCACCTCGCGCGGTGCGGCTCGCGGATCACTGGCTCAGGTCATCGGTCGGATGTGTGGTGCTCTGCTCCGAGCGCGAGCCGACCGCCGCGCTCACCCTCGAGCGTGAGCGCGATCGCGCGGTCGGGGATCTCGAAGACGAGCGTCGTGTCGAGCACCTCCCCGCGCCGCACGTCGGCCGCTGCGGGCGATGCCCACAGCACGCGGACGCGCTCCGCCCCGAGCCCGAGGATCGAGTAGTCGTCCGCGATGAACGCCGTCCCCTCGGCGTCGAGCGCGGCGAGCTGGAGCTCGACGCGCACGAGGTGCCTGCCCTCCGGCACGGGGTCCGTGAGCACCGCGGGCGGATCGGCCGGCAGCCAGCCGTCGCGCTCGAGCGGGATCACCCCGTTGACCCGGGCGACGCCGCCTGGGATGTCGGCCGCGGCCCCGAGCGGCGCGATCGGCTCGCTCCTCGCCGTCGCACCGGTGAACACCGCGATCCCGGCGCCGATGAGCACGAGCAGGACGAGGGCGAGCAGCGTCCGAGGCCGACGGAGGCGCTCCAGGAGCGCCCGGGGAGCCGGTGCGCCACTGCGTGCTGGCAGCACCGTCGGAGCGGAGAGCTCGAGGGGCGGAGCGGAGACGGCCACGGCGCAAGCCTGAACGATCAGGCTCAGCGTAACGTCGTCCGGGAAGTCACGCTTCTCGCAGGATGCTCCACGCGATGCCGCATGCCGTCCTCCGCCCTGCACGCGCGTTGAGCCGTCCCAGGGCCCGGGCTGAGCCCGGCTCAGCTCAGCCCGTGGACGCCGCGGAGCCGAGCAGGAGCACCGCCGCGACGAGCGCGACGAGGCCACCGGCGATCGTGCCGAGCAGCGCGGGCCACACGCGCTTCGCGCGGCCGCGGGCGTGCCGTCGGATGCCGAGCAGGCCCACGCCGACCGCCGCGAGCGCAGCCAGGAGCGAGACGACGTCGCCCACCATCGGCAGCGCGAGGCACGCGAGCGCGATGACGCCGAGCGCGAGCGCGCTCTCGCCGGAGGCGTCGTGCCCCGGTGGCTCGCCGCTCAGCGCCGCACGTCCTGGACGTGGTGCTCGAGGTCATGCAGGGCGTAGACGAGCAGCGACTCGACCGTGAACGCCGAGCCGTTCGACCGCGTGCCGGGGCGGTCCCACGCGTCGGAGGGCACCGCATCCGCCGCGTTCGCGAGCTCGGCCGCCGCGAGGTCGAGCTCGACCGCGACGTGCTCGGGCTCCTGGCTCGCGTAGTCGCCGTCGATCGCCGCCTGATCCTGATCCCAGCTCGCGAACTCCGGGCCGTCCTCGGTGAGCATCTGGTCGAGCCGCGAGCGCATCACCGTGCAGACGTCGCGCACGTGCGCCGCGTACTCGAGCGGCGACCACGTCGAGTCGTCGGGCCGCTCGGTCACCGCGTCGCCGTGCAGCCGCGCGTGCATCGCGGCCGCGGCGTCGCGGATGCGCGGGCCGAGCTCGCCGCGCTCGGCGAGCGCGGGGTCGAAGCCGCACTCGGGGCACCGCTCGCGCAGCACCCAGGTCCAGTCCTTCGTGTCGGGCTCGATCGGCATGGTCCCACTGTGGCACGCCGATGCCGCGGCGCGGCGGATCATCCCGAGGGATGACCATCCGTCGACCCCGGACGGACGCGGCGGATGCGCTCCGATTCCTAGCGTCGGAGCATGGAGATCTTCGACCTGCTGTTCGTCGCCGCCGACCTCGCGCTCGCCGCCCTCGCGATCGGCGCCGCCACGATCCTCGTCGTCGGCGGCGCCGTCATCGTCACCGCGTGGGGCGCGGGCGAGGTCGTGCGGCGCGCCCGCCGTCACTGACGCATCCGCACCGGTGTTGCGGGGCCAGGAGCGGGCCCGTAAGGTATTCCTGAACGATCGGTCACTAATTCACGACCGCATCCGGTGTCACGACGACGGAGTCAGGAGCCCCATTGCCCGAGGCCTTCCTCATCGGCGGAGCACGCACCCCGGTCGGCCGCTACGGCGGCACGCTCGCGGGCGTGCGGCCCGACGACCTCGCAGCGCTCGTCGTCGCCGAGGCGATCGCGCGCGCCGACATCCCCGCCCACGCGATCGACGAGGTCATCCTCGGCGCCGCGAACCAGGCCGGCGAGGACAACCGCAACGTCGCGCGCATGTCGGTGCTGCTCGCGGGCCTGCCCGACGACATCCCGGGCATCACCGTCAATCGCCTGTGCGCATCCGGCATGTCGGCCGTGATCATGGCCTCGCAGATGGTGAAGGCGGGCGACGCCGACATCGTCGTCGCCGGCGGCGTCGAGTCGATGACGCGCGCCCCGTGGGTGCAGGCGAAGCCCGAGCGCGCGTGGGCGAAGCCCGGCGAGGCGTACGACACGTCGATCGGCTGGCGCTTCCCCAACCCCAAGCTCGTCGCGCGCGACAAGGCGACGTTCGCGATGCCCGAGACGGCCGAGGAGGTGGCCCGCGTCGACGGCATCACGCGCGAGGAGGCCGACGCGTTCGCGCTCCGCTCGCAGCAGCGCGCGATCGCGGCGATCGACGAGGGCCGCTTCGAGGCCGAGATCGTCGCGGTGCCGACGCGCGGCGGCGAAGTCTCCGTGGACGAGCAGCCGCGCCGCGACACGAGCCTCGAGCGGCTCGCGGCCCTCAAGCCCGTCGTGGGCGGCGGCTCGGTCGTCACCGCCGGCAACAGCTCGTCGCTCAACGACGGCGCCTCGGCGATCGTGGTCGCGAGCGAGGCCGCGGTGGAGCGCTTCGGCCTCGCGCCCCGCGCGCGCATCGTGGGCGGCGCGAGCGCCGGCATCGCCCCCGAGATCATGGGCCTCGGTCCCGTGCCCGCGACCGAGAAGCTGCTCGCGCGCACGGGCTACTCGGTCGACGACATCGGCGCGATCGAGCTCAACGAGGCGTTCGCAACGCAGTCGATCGGCACCATCCGCCGGCTCGGCCTCGACGACGCCATCGTCAACGCCGACGGCGGCGCGATCGCGCTCGGTCACCCGCTCGGCTCCTCCGGCTCGCGCCTCATCGTGACGCTGCTCGGCCGCATGGAGCGCGAGCAGGCCGAGATCGGGCTCGCGACGATGTGCGTCGGCGTCGGCCAGGGCACCGCGATCCTGCTGGAGCGCGCGTGAGCGGCGCCGCGACTCGAGCCATCTTCAACCGGGCAGCCGGTTGGGCGAGCCGATATGCGTCGCGCTCCACCGGCTATCCGGTTGAAGATCCCTCGGTCGAGGGGGTGCGGCGATGAGCGAGTCGCTGCGCGTCGAGGACCGCGGCGCCTTCGTGCTCGCGACCCTCGACCGCCCCGAGAAGCGCAACGCGATCGACCAGGACCTCGTGGATGCGCTCCACGTGCTGTGCGCGCGGCTCGAGGTCGAGCGCCGCACCCTCGTCATCGCCGGCTCCGGCGGCACGTTCGCGGCGGGTGCCGACATCGCGCAGCTGCGCGAGCGGCGCGCGACCGACGCCCTCAAGGGCATCAACACCCGCTGCTTCCAGCGCATCCGGGCCCTGCCGATGCCGGTCATCGCCGTGCTCGACGGCTACGCGCTCGGCGGCGGCGCCGAGCTGGCCTACGCCGCCGACATCCGCATCGGCACCCCGAGCCTCAAGATCGGCAACCCCGAGACCGGCCTCGGCATCATCGCCGCGGCGGGCGCGACCTGGCGGCTCAAGGAGATCGTCGGCGACGCGCTCGCGAGCGAGATGCTGCTCACCGGCCGCATCCTCGGCGCCGACGAGGCGCTCGCCGCCGGGCTCGTGAGCACCGTCGTCGAGTCGCACGCGGCGCTCGAGCACGCCGCGACGATCGCCGAGCGCGTCGCGGCGCTCGATCCGGCCGCGACGCAAGCGACGAAGCGCGCGCTGCTCGCGCCGGCGAGCGCGCACCCCGAGATCGAGCTCGCCGAGCAGGCGGTGCTGTTCGAGAGCCCCGAGAAGCAGCGACGCATGACCGAGTTCCTCGAGCGCCGCGGCGCGAAGCGAGCGACGGAGGAGTCCCGATGACCGACGTGACCGAAGCCGGCGCCCCCGACGAGCGACCGCGGCCCGACGACACCGACGCGCAGGTGGGCGCCGGCGCGCCCGAGCGCGTCGGCGTGCTGGGCGGCGGCCGCATGGGCGCGGGCATCGCCCACGCGTTCGTGCTCGCCGGCAGCGACGTCGTCGTGGTCGAGCGCGACCCCGCCGCCGCGAGCGCCGCCCAGGACCGCGTCGCCCAGAGCCTGCGCAAGAGCGTCGAGCGCGGCTGGGCCGAGCCGCTGCAGGAGCTCGAGGGGCGCTTGCGCGTCGCGGTCGAAGCGAGCGCGTTCGTCGACTGCGACCTCGTGATCGAGGCCGTGCCCGAGGACGAGGCACTGAAGGCGGATGCGCTCGCGCGCGTCGAGGCGGTCCTGTCGCCTAGCGCCTCGCTCGCGAGCAACACGTCGTCGATCTCGATCGACCGCCTCGCGGCGGCGCTGTCGCGCCCCGAGCGGTTCCTCGGGCTCCACTTCTTCAACCCGGTGCCTGCGTCCGCCCTCGTCGAGATCGTGCTCGGCGAGCGCACCGACCCGGCGCTCGCGAACGACGCCCGCGCGTGGGTCGAGGCGATCGGCAAGACGCCCGTGACGGTGCACGACGCGCCGGGCTTCGCGTCGAGCCGGCTCGGCGTCGCGATCGGGCTCGAGGCGATCCGCATGGTCGAGGAGGGCGTCGCGAGCCCGGGCGACATCGACCTCGCGATGGAGCTCGGCTACAAGCACCCCGTGGGGCCGCTCCGCACGACCGACATCGTCGGGCTCGACGTGCGCCTCGGCATCGCCGAGCAGCTGCACCGCGAGCTCGGCGAGCGCTTCGCGCCGCCGCAGCTGCTGCGCGACATGGTCGCCGAGGGCCGGCTCGGCAAGAAGAGCGGCCGCGGCTTCTACGACTGGACCTGACCCCCGCTGGTCGAGCAGCCGCCGCAAGCGGCGCATCGAGACCACCCGCGACAACCGAACACACTGCACTCCGTCTCGATGCGGCCCTTCGGGCCTACTCGACGAACGGGGAGGAGAGGATCGACGATGACCGACACGATGACCCGCACCCGACTGCTGCCGAGCTACGTGCAGGACGCCTGGTGGGAGCCCGCGAGCGACGAGGGCGCCGCTGTCGTGCGCGACGCCTCGACCGGCGAGGAGGTCGCGCGCGTCTCGACCACCGGGCTCGACCTACCGGGCGCGCTCGAGCACGCCCGCACCGTCGGCCAGCACTCGCTCGCGCCGCTCACGTTCCACGAGCGCGCGATCCTGCTCAAGCAGATGGCGCTCGCGCTCACCGAGCGCAAGAGCGAGCTCTACGAGCTCTCGAGCCGCACGGGCGCGACGAAGCACGACTCCTGGGTCGACATCGACGGCGGCATCGGCGTGCTCTTCACCTACTCGTCGAAGGGCCGCCGCGAGATGCCGCAGTCGACGATCTACCTCGACGGCCCGGTCGAGCAGCTCTCGAAGGACGGCTCCTTCCTCGCCCGCCACATCTGCACGACCCTGCCGGGCGTCGCGGTGCAGATCAACGCGTTCAACTTCCCCGTCTGGGGGCCGCTCGAGAAGCTCGCGCCCGCGTTCCTCGCCGGCATGCCGACGCTCATCAAGCCCGCGACCCCGACCGGCTACGTCACCGAGCACATGGTGCGGATCCTCGTCGAGTCGGGGCTCATCCCCGCCGGCGCGATCCAGCTCGTCTCGGGCTCGGCGCGCGACCTGCTCGACCACCTCCGGCTCGGCGACACCGTGAGCTTCACCGGCTCGGCGGCGACGGCCGCGAGCCTGCGGCTGCACGACGCCGTGCAGACGGGCGGCGTGCGCTTCACGGTCGAGACCGACTCGATCAACGCATCCGTGCTCGGCCCCGACGCCGAGCCCGGCACCCCCGAGTTCGACGCCTTCGTGCGCGGCCTCGTGAGCGAGATGACGTCGAAGGCGGGCCAGAAGTGCACGGCGATCCGCCGCGCGCTCGTGCCATCGGGCATGACGGATGCGGTGGCCGAGGCCGTGCGCGAGCGGATCGTCGCGAAGGTGGTCGTCGGCGACCCGCGCGCCGAGGGCGTCACGATGGGCCCGCTCGCCTCGCTCGAGCAGCGCGACGAAGTGCTCGGGCAGGTCATGAAGCTGCGCGAGGGCGGGGGCCAGATCGTCGTCGGCGGCGACGCGGGCGAGGTGCGCCTCGCCGACGGCTCGATGGGCCTCGCCGAGGGCGGCGCGTTCGTCGCGCCGACGCTGCTCGCGTTCCGCGACGCCGAGGCCGATGCGCTGCACGACATCGAGGCGTTCGGCCCGGTCTCGTCGCTCGTCGAGTACGGCTCGCCCGAGCAAGCCGCCGAGATCGTCGCGCGCGGCGGCGGCTCGCTCGTCACCTCCGTCGCCTCGCACGACCCGGTGTTCGTCGCCGAGCTCACGCGCCGCATCGCGCCGCACAACGGCCGCGTGCTGCTGCTCGACCGCGACGACATGCGCGCCTCGACCGGGCACGGCTCGCCGCTGCCGATGCTCGTGCACGGCGGCCCCGGCCGCGCGGGCGGCGGCGAGGAGCTCGGCGGCATCCGCTCGGTGCTCCACTACATGCAGCGCACCGCGATCCAGGGCTCGCCGACGATGCTCACGGCGCTCACGGGCGTCTGGCACCAGGGGGCTCCGGCCTCGACCGAGGCGCCGCATCCGTTCCGGAAGTCGCTCGCCGAGCTCAAGGTCGGCGACCAGGTCGTCTCGGAGCGGCGCGAGATCTCGCTCGACGACATCGAGCACTTCGCCGAGTTCACGGGCGACAAGTTCTACGCGCACATGGACCAGGCGGCGGCCGAGGCGAACCCGTTCTTCCCCGGCCGGGTCGCGCACGGCTACCTGCTGCTGTCGTTCGCGGCGGGCCTGTTCGTCGAGCCGGCGCCGGGCCCCGTGCTCGCGAACACGGGCCTCGACAACCTGCGCTTCATGACGCCCGTCTCCCCCGGCGACTCGCTGCGCGTGACGCTCACGGCGAAGCAGATCACGCCGCGCGAGACCGACCCGTACGGCGAGGTGCGATGGGATGCTGTGCTCACGAACCAGGACGACGAGGTCGTCGCGCAGTACGACCTGCTCACCTACGTCGCCAAGACGCAGGAGAACGCCTCGAACCCGCCGGTCGCCTCAGCCTGATCGGCCGCCGACGCGGCGAGCGCCCCAGCACCTCGCGTGCTGGGGCGCTCGCCGCGTGGTGGCTACTCGGCGGGCAGCACGAGCTGCTGGCCGGCCATGATCAGGTCGGGGTCCGTCAGCGCGTCCTGGTTGACGGCGAAGATGCCGAGCCAGCCGCTCTCGACGCCCTGCGCCTCGGCGATCTCGAAGAGCGTGTCGCCGGGCACGACCTCGTAGGTCTCGTCGCCCGGCTGCACGTCGGGCAGCTGCAGGGCGGCGGGAGCCGCCTGCGCGGGAGCGGGCTGCTCGGCAGGCGCCTGCTGCGCCGGCGCCGCCTGGGCCTGCTGCTGGGCAGGCTGCGCCTGCTGCGCGGGCTGCGGGGCAGCCGCTCGCGGCTCGGCCGCCCCGCTCGCGCCGATGCGCGCCGAGCACGTCGGCCACGCGCCCCAGCCCTGGCCGGCGAGCGTGTTCTCGGCGACGCGGATCTGCTCCGCGCGCGACGCGTCGGCCGGGTTGCCCGTGCCGCCGTAGGCCTGCCAGGTCGAGAGCGAGAACTGCAGGCCGCCGTAGTAGCCGTTGCCCGTGTCGATCGACCAGTTGCCGCCCGACTCGCACTGCGCGAGGGCGTCCCAGGTGGAGTCGGATGCCGCGTTCGCCGCGGTGGGCACGAGGACGGCGCCCGCGACGGTCGCGATGCCGGTGGCGACGATCCCGCCGATGGCGCGCTTCGAACGGCGCGCGCGAGTGGTGGTGTGCTGCTTGGTCACGATGAACTCCGCGGTCCCGTCTGGCGGCGCTCAGCGCGCGCGACCGCCCGACCGGTGCAATTGGATTCGATGGCGCGAGGGCTCTCGGGGCGGACACGACGGCTGCCCTTCGCGGTTCGTCGGTCGACACTACGCGAAGATCACGGTTTGGTAACGAATTCCGCTGACCGCGAACGCCAGGGCTGCAGCTCGCGTCGCCGCGCTTGGGCCCGGTAGAGGCGGGCGGCACATTCACCGAGCGGTGAGTGCCGCGAAGAAGTTATCGCGCAGCGCTAGAGCGACGCGGGGTCGCGCAAGCCCGTCCGCACGAGCTCGAGCACCGAGTCGGCGAGCTGCTCGGGGGTGATCGAGCCACCGGGGCGGTACCACTCGACGATCGAGTTGACCATGCCGAACGTGAGCCGCTCGGCGATGCGCGGGTCCATGTCGGCGCGCAGCGTGCCCTCGTCGCGCGAGAGCTCGAAGAGCGCGCGCAGCTTGCGGTCGAACTCGCGCCGCCGGCGCATCGCCTCGAGCTCGATCGGGGTGTTGCCGCGCAGCCGCAGCAGCAGCGTCACGAACGGCATCTGCTCGCACAGCACGAGCACAGCGCCGCGCACGACGTGGCGGATGCGGCTGACGACCGGCCCCGTGGTCGCCTCCGGCGACTCGAAGACCGCCTCGAGCGCGTCGAGGGCGCGGCCGAGCGCGACCTCGAGCATCTGCTCCTTCGACGCGAAGTGGTGGTAGATCGCCGACTTCGACAGCCCGAGCTTCTCGGCGATCGAGCCGAGCGAGGCGGCGTCGTAGCCGCGCTCGTTGAAGACCTCGACGACGACCTCGAGCATCGAGTCGCGGTCGTAGCCGGGGCGGCCGCGGCGGGCGGGCTCGGTGGCGGTGGTCATCTCACCAGTCTTCCAGCGTCATCGGCGCTCCCCGAGGCCTGAGACGGGCCTCGGGGCTGGGGTCGCGGCGGAGGCCCGAAAGGGCCTCCGCTTCAAGCTCCACCGCGCAAGTCGTAGACGCGCTTGTACTTGCCCTCGGAGCGAGGCAGCGAGCCGGCCGGCACGACCTCGACGCCGACCGAGGTGCCGATGTGCTCCTTCACGCGCTCGCGCAGGATCGCCGCGGCGGCCTTCGACGCCTCCTCACCGACGTCGGGCATGCACTCGATCTTCACCGTCAGCGCATCCATCCGCCCGGCCTTCGTCAGCTCGAGCACGAAGTGCGGCGTGAGGTGCTCGATCGCGAGCACGATCTCCTCGATCTGCGTCGGGAAGAGGTTGACGCCGCGCAGGATGATCATGTCGTCGTTGCGGCCGGTGATCTTCTCGATGCGGCGCATCGTCGGCGACGCCGAGCCGGGCAGCAGCCGCGTGAGGTCGCGCGTGCGGTAGCGGATGACGGGGAACGCCGTCTTCGTGAGCGACGTGAAGACCAGCTCGCCCATCTCGCCGTCGGCGACCGGCTCGGCCGTCTCGGCGTCGATGATCTCGGGCAGGAAGTGGTCCTCCCAGATCGTCGGGCCGTCCTTCGTCGAGGCGAACTCGCTGCCGACGCCCGGTCCCATGACCTCCGAGAGGCCGTAGATGTCGACCGCGACGATGCCCATCCGCCGCTCGAGCTCGAGCCGCATCTCGTTCGTCCACGGCTCGGCGCCACAGATCGCGACCTTGAGCGTCGTCTCGCGCGGGTCGAGCCCGGCCTCCTCGAACGCATCCGCGATCGTCAGCAGGTAGGACGGCGTGCACATGATCGCGTCGGGCTCGAAGTCGCGGATGAGCTGCACCTGGCGCGCCGTCTGCCCGCCCGAGACCGGGATGACGGTGCAGCCGAGCCGCTCGATGCCCGAGTGCGCGCCGAGGCCGCCGGTGAAGAGGCCGTAGCCGTAGGCGTTGTGCACCTTCCAGCCCGGCTGCACGCCCGCGGCCCGCAGGCTCCGCGCGACGACCTCGGCCCAGTTGTCGAGGTCGTCCTGGGTGTAGCCGACGACCGTCGGCCGGCCGGTCGTGCCGGAGGAGGCGTGGATGCGCACCACCTGCGCCATCGGCACCGCGAACATGCCGAAGGGGTAGGCCTGCCGCAGGTCCTCCTTCGTCGTGAAGGGCAGCCGCGAGAGGTCGTCGAGCGAGCGGATGTCGTCGGGGCCGACCCCGGCCGCGTCGAGCTTCGCGCGGTAGGTCGGCACGTTGTCGTACGCGTGCCGCACGGTCTGCTGCAGCCGCTCGAGCTGCAGCGCGCGCAGCTCGTCGAGCGAGAGGCGCTCGCCGACGTCGCGGAGGTCGGCGGATGCGGTGGTCTGGTCGAGCATCGTTGCTCCTGTTCGTTCCTCGGACATCGAGTAGGCCCGAAGGGCCGTATCGAGCTGATCAGGGGGTCTGGTCTCGATGCGCCGGCCTGCGGCCGGCTGCTCGACCAGCGGGTCGGGTGGGCGGGGGTGGGTTCAGGCGGGGCCGCCGGCGCCCGCGGGCGTCGAGGGCGCGGGGCGGGAGGTGCCGAACGAGCGGCCGCGGAACTCGGCGACCGTCTCGCCCGTCTCGTCGACGATCGACACGTCGTAGAGGCCGTTGCGGCCCGAGCGCCAGCGGCGCTCGGCGGTCGCGATGAGGGTCTGGCCCGCGTGCGTCGCCTTCGCGAAGGTGATGTCGGCGCCGGAGGCGACCGTCACCGTCGCGTCCTCGTTGCACGCGTAGGCGAACGCGGTGTCGGCGAGGGTGAAGACGAGCCCGCCGTGGGTGATGCCGAAGCCGTTCACCATCGCTTCGGTGATCTGCATCGTGAGCACGGCGCGGCCGCGCTCGAGCTCGGCGATCTCGATGCCGAAGGCCTCCTTGGCGCGATCGGTCTCGGCCATGATCGTGGCGAGCCACGTCTCGTCCCGCGTGATCTCGGGGTTCCGCGTCTCCAGCATGCGCGCTCCATTGCGTCGTCCGGCGAGGTCCGGCGCACCCGTTGCAGGTCCGCCGCACCCGAGTCTATACTTACTGAACGTTCGGTCACTAATTCGGATCGAATCGGCCGGGAACGAACCGACGAGACGGAGTCGACGATGACGCTCACCGCACCCGACGCATCCGCCCTGCACCCCGACGACGACGTCGCGGAGCTGCAGGCCCGCTTCGACGCGATCATCGAGGCCGACCAGCGCATCGAGCCGCGCGACTGGATGCCCGAGGCGTACCGCAAGACGCTCATCCGGCAGATCTCGCAGCACGCGCACTCCGAGATCATCGGCATGCAGCCCGAGGGCAACTGGATCTCGCGCGCGCCGAGCCTCAAGCGCAAGGCGATCCTGATGGCGAAGGTGCAGGACGAGGCCGGGCACGGGCTCTACCTCTACTCCGCCGCGCAGACGCTCGGCATCAGCCGCGACGAGATGACCGAGCAGCTCATCACCTCGCGCGCCCGCTACTCGTCGATCTTCAACTACCCGACGCCGACGTGGGCCGACATGGGCGCGATCGGCTGGCTCGTCGACGGCGCCGCGATCTGCAACCAGGTGCCGCTGTGCCGCGCCTCGTACGGCCCCTACGGCCGCGCGATGGTGCGCATCTGCAAGGAGGAGTCGTTCCACCAGCGGCAGGGCTTCGAGATCCTGCTCGAGCTGAGCCAGGGCACCCCCGAGCAGCACGAGATGGCGCAGGACGCGGTGAACCGCTGGTACTGGCCCTCACTCATGATGTTCGGCCCGCCCGACGACGAGTCGCCCAACTCGGCGCAGTCGATGGCGTGGAAGATCAAGCGCTTCTCGAACGACGAGCTGCGCCAGCGCTTCGTCGGCATGCTCGTGCCGCAGGCCGAGGTGCTCGGGCTCACGCTGCCCGACCCGAACCTCCGCTGGAACGACGAGACCGGCCAGTGGGACATGTCGGAGATCGACTGGACCGAGTTCAACGAGGTGCTCGCGGGCCGCGGCCCGGCGAACGCGCAGCGCATCCAGCACCGCCGCGAGGCGCACGAGCAGGGCGCCTGGGTGCGCGAGGCCGCCGCGGCATACGCCGAGAAGCAGGCGGCGAAGCAGCGCCAGGCCGCCTGACCGCTTTCCGTTGGTCGAGCAGCCGGCCGCAGGCCGGCGCATCGAGACCACCCCGACTGACAGAGGAGACGACGATGTCCACCCCCGGAGACGTGGCAGGCGAGGGCTGGCCGCTGTACGAGGTGTTCGTGCGCGCCAACCGAGGCCTGAGCCACGTGCACGTCGGCTCGCTGCACGCGCCCGACGACGAGATGGCGCTGCGCAACGCGCGCGACCTCTACACGCGCCGCAACGAGGGCGTGTCGGTGTGGGTCGTGCGCTCGAGCGCGATCACGACGAGCGATCCCGACCTGAAGGGCGCGTTCTTCGAGAGCCCCGCGGGCAAGAACTACCGCCACGCGAAGTACTACGAGAAGAGCGCGGAGGTGCCGCACCTGTGAACGCCCAGCTCAACGACGCGGAGCTCGCCGAGTCCGCGAAGGCGGCCCAGCCCGCTCCCGCGACGACCAAGCGCGACGCCGCGTCGATCGCGGCGCTGCACGAGGCGGAGGCCGCCGACGTGCACGTCTCGGTCGACGACGTCGACCTCTCGGCCGAGCTGACGGGGGCGGATGCGTCCACGACGGCGAGCCCGGACGTCGCGGAGTACGCGATGCGGCTCGGCGACGACGCGCTCATCCTCTCGCAGCGGCTCGGCTGGTGGATCTCGCGCGCACCCGAGCTCGAGGAGGACATGGCGCTCGGCAACATCGCGCTCGACCTGCTCGGGCACGCCCGCAGCCTGCTGCACTACGCCGGCACCGCGACCGGTCGCTCCGAGGACGACCTCGCCTACTGGCGCGACGAGCACGAGTTCCGCTGCGCGTGGCTCTTCGAGCAGCCGAACGGCGACTTCGCGCACACGATCGCGCGCGGGCTCATCGCCGCGATCTACATGCAGGAGCTCTACACCGCGCTGTCGGCGTCGACGGATGCGTCGCTCGCGGCGATCGCGGCGAAGTCGGTCAAGGAGGTCGCCTACCACCGCGACCACGCCGTGCAGTGGACCCTGCGCCTCGCGGGCGGCACCGAGGAGTCCCGCGCGCGGATGCTCGTCGCCCTCACCGACACGTGGCCCTACATCGACGAGCTCTTCCGCGACGACGAGCTGCACGAGCGGCTCGGCGACGCCGCGCCGCTCCCCTCGAGCCTGCGCGCGGGATTCGACGAGATCTGGTCCGCCGTGCTTGCCGAGGCTGAGATCGCGGAGGCCGACTTCGTGAACCCGAAGATCGGGCAGTCCTCCGGCGGCGGCCGCTTCGGCAACCACTCGACGCACCTCGGCCCGCTGCTCGCCGAGATGCAGGTGCTCGCGCGCCGCCACCCGGGAGCGACGTGGTGATCGTGGCTGCTCCGAAGCTCCCGCCGACGCGGCCGAACCCGGGGCCCGAGACGGGCCCCGGCGCTGGCGTCGCGGCGGAGACCCGAAAGGGTCTCCGCTCTCAGCTCCAGCGCGCCCGCGAGGTCGCGGCCGCCGTCGTCGACCCCGAGGTGCCGGTCCTCACGATCGACGATCTCGGCGTGCTCCGCGAGGTGCGGCTCGAGGGCGGCACGATCGTCGTGACGCTCACGCCCACCTACTCCGGCTGCCCCGCGATCGACCAGATGCGCGACGACGTGCTGCTCGCGCTCACGGCGGAGGGCTTCGACGACGTGCGCGTCGACTTCACGCTCTCCCCCGCGTGGACGACGGATTGGATGAGCGAGGCCGGCAAGGCGAAGCTCGAGGAGTACGGCATCGCCCCGCCGACGCACCGCGCGGGCGAGCGCTCCGGCCCGATCCCGCTCTCGCTCGGCGTGAAGTGCCCCCGCTGCGGGAGCCTGCGCACCCGGGAGGTGTCGCGCTTCGGCTCGACCGCGTGCAAGAGCCACTTCGAGTGCCTCGCGTGCCTCGAGCCCTTCGACCACTTCAAGGTGCACTGACGTGGCGGCGATCAACCTGGGCTCGACGGGGCTCGGCTCGTCGACCTCGCGCAAGCGTGCCCGCTTCCACGAGCTCGAGGTCGCCGAGGTGCGACCGCTCACCGCCGACTCAGTCGAGGTGACCTTCGCGGTGCCCGAGGCCCTGCACGACGACTTCGGCTACGTCGCCGGCCAGCACCTCGCGCTGCGGAAGACGATCGACGGGCAGGAGCTGCGCCGCTCCTACTCGATCTGCCGACCGCCGACCCCCGGCTCGATCGCGGTCGCGATCAAGCGCGACCTCGGCGGCCGCTTCTCGACCTGGGCGAACAGCGAGCTGCGGCCCGGCGACCGCATCGACGTGATGGTGCCGCAGGGAACGTTCACCTCGGCGCTCGAGCGGGTCGACGGCGCGCACGTCGTCGGCATCGCGGCCGGCTCGGGCATCACCCCGATGATGGCGCTCGCGCACGAGGTGCTCGCGCGCTCCGAGACCTCGACGTTCTCGCTCGTGTACTCCAACCGCTCGACCCTCGACGTCATGTTCATCGAGGAGCTCGCCGACCTCAAGGACCGCTACCCCGCGCGGCTCGCGCTCCACCACGTGCTCTCGCGTGAGCAGCGCGCGGCGCCGCTCATGTCGGGCCGCATCGACCAGGAGCGGCTCGAGCGCATCCTCACCGACCTCATCCGCCCCGAGAGCGTCGACGAGTGGTTCCTGTGCGGGCCGTTCGAGCTCGTGCAGCTGTGCCGCGACGTGCTCGAGGCGAAGGGGGTCGAGCCGGCGCACGTGCGCTTCGAGCTGTTCACGACCGGTCGCCCGGACGACGCCGGCGGCGACCGCGGCCGGCCCGTGCAGGTCGAGGCGGGCGAGCAGACGTGGACGCTCGACTTCACGCTCGACGGGCAGTCGACGCAAGTCGAGAGCCCGATCGCGGCGCGCGAGTCGATCCTCAACGCGGCGCTGCGCGTGCGACCCGACGTGCCGTTCGCGTGCGCGGGCGGCGTGTGCGGCACGTGCCGCGCGAAGGTCGTCTCGGGCAGCGTGCACATGACGGAGAACTACGCGCTGGAACCGGACGAGCTCGAGCGCGGCTACGTGCTCACGTGCCAGTCGCACCCGCAGCCCGACACCGCGCGCGTCGTGGTCGACTACGACGTCTGAGCCTCCCCCGCTGGTCGAGTAGCGTCCGGAGGACGCGCATCGAGACCCCGCCGACACGTCTCGATACGGCCCTCCGGGCCTACTCGACGACCGAAGACCGGACGAAGGAGTCCCCATGATCGAGCTGACCATCGCCGACGGCATCGCCGAGGTGGTGCTGAACGCGCCCGAGAAGCGCAACGCCCTCGACCCATCCGCGCTCTCGGAGCTGTCGGATGCGTACGCCGAGGCCGAGCGCGCCGGCGTGCGCGCGCTCGTGCTGCGCGGCGAGGGCAAGGTGTTCTGCGCCGGCCGCGACATCTCGGGCGTCGACCCCCGCACCGACGACGTGACGGGCTTCCTGCACGAGCAGGTGCAGCCGCTGCTGCAGCGGATGTCGGCGTTCCCCGCCCCGACCTTCGCCGCCGCGCACGGCGCCGCGCTCGGTGTGGGCCTCGGCCTGCTCATCGCGACCGACGTCGTCTACGTGGCCGAGTCGACGAAGGTCGGCAGCCCCTTCGCCGCGCTCGGCGCAACGCTCGACTCGGGCGGGCACGCGCTCTTCTTCGAGCGGCTCGGCGCGCACCGCACGCTCGACCTCATCTACTCCGGCCGGCTCATGACGGGTGTCGAGGCCGTCGCCGCGGGCCTCTTCTCGCAGGCCTTCCCCGACGACGCCGTGCTCGAGGCGACCCGCGCCGCCGCGGCTCACGCGGCACAGGGCCCGACGCTCGCCTACATCGCCTCGAAGGAGCTCATCCGGGGGCTCCGCGACGAGCGGCTCGGGCTGTGGCAGTCGATGGGCGGCGAGAGCGCGGCGCAGGCGGCGCTCGCGCAGACCGCCGACTATCGCGAGGGATTCGCGGCGTTCCAGCAGAAGCGCACGCCGACGTTCACCGGCCGCGACTGAGCGCCCGCACCGGTCTCGCGGGCGGGTGGCGTAGCGTGCCGCCATGGACCACCTGAGCGCGCTCGCCGATCTGCAGGAGCACTTCCTCGAGACGACCCGGCGCGCCGACCCCGCGACGCCCGTGCCGTGGCTCGGGCGCTGGACGGTGGAGAAGCTCGTCGTGCACCTCGCCCGCATCCACCACTGGGCCGCGGGCCAGGCGCGGCGCGAGCAGGAGACGCCCCTCGGTCGCGGGCCCTTCGACCTGCCGGCGCTCTACGCCGAGTGCGCCACCGAGCTGCGCGAGACCCTCGCCGAGCTCGACCCCGACGCCCCTGCGTGGACGCTCCTCGACGACGGCGTGCCCCGCGCGGAGCGCACCGGCAGCACCGTGCGCTTCTGGCACCGGCGGCAGGCGCACGAGACGCTCGTGCACCTGTGGGACCTGCGCGCCGCGATCGGCGAGGACGTCGAGGCGCCCGCCGAGCGCTGGCTCGACTGCCTCCACGAGGTCGTCACCGTCATGCACCCGCGACAGGTGCGCCTCGAGCGGGTCGAGCCACCCTCGACGGCGATCGCCTTCCAGCCCGAGGGCGCGGGCGCCTCCCTGTCGCTCGCGGGCGCGCCCGACGGCGTCGAGGCTGTCACGATCGCCGGGCCGTCGAAGGCGCTCGCGCTGCTCGCGTGGGGCCGCCTGCCGCTCGACGCGCCCGGGATCGCCGTGGAGGGCGACCGGTCGATCGCGGCAGCCGTGCTCGAGCGAGGCCTCACGCCGTAGTCGCCCGCTCGGCCGACGTGCGCGATGATGGGCGGGTGACGACCACCTCGACGCTCCCCCCGGTGGGGCAGCCGCTGCGCGGCGCCTCCTTCGGGCAGGCGATCAAGCGCTTCTTCCAGGGCTACGTGAAGTTCTCGGGGCGCGCGAGCCGCAGCGAGTTCTGGTGGGCGATGCTCTTCGGCTTCCTCGTCTCGCTCGTCGCGCAGATCCCGTTCTGGATCGCGTACGTGCAGCTCATCGTGCGCACGATCGAGCTGCAGGATCGCGGCATGAGCGCGAGCGCCGACCAGGTCGCGGGACCGCTCGGCGCACTGCTCGGCTGGACCGCGCTCCTGCTCGTCGTCGGGCTCGCGCTGCTGCTGCCCACCTACGCGGCGATGTGGCGACGGCTGCAGGACGCGAACTTCCACGGCGCGTTCGCGCTGCTGAGCATCGTCGGCTTCGGCATCGTGCCGCTCATCCTGTGCATCTTCCCGCCGAACCCGGCTGGCGTGCAGTACGACCCCGACTACCGGGCGATGTACGGCCAGGCCTACGGCCAGCCGACCGGCTACGCGCCCGCCGCGCAGCCGTACGAGCAGCCGTACGGGCAGCACCCGCCCTACGGGCAGCAGTCGGGTCAGGGGTACGGCCAGCCGTACGGCGGACCGCAGCAGCCCTGATTCAGGCGGCCGGGTCGGCGGCTCGAGCCGCCGCATCCCGCGACCGCTCGGTGCCCTGCGTGATCCGCAGGCTCGAGAGCAGTCCGACGACGAGCGCCGCCGCGGCGATCCACGCCGCGAGCGCCGTGCCGTCGGTCATCGCCGCCCGCGCCGCGTCTGCGACGAACGCCGTCGCCGGGTCGGCCGCGAGCGCCCCGATGCTGCCGCCCGAGCTCGCCCGCACCGACTCGACGAGCGGCTCGAGCGCGGGGTTCGCGGCGAGCTGCTGGGCGAGCCGGCTCTCGGTCCCCGACGCGAGCGTCGAGAAGAACGCCGTGCCGAGCACCGCGATGCCGAGCGCCGAGCCCGTCTGGCGGGCGGTGCTCTGCGTCGCCGAGCCCTGACCGCTGCGTTCGACCGGCACGTCGGCGAGCACGACGCTCGTGAGCTGCGCCGTCGCGAGGCCGACGCCCATGCCGTAGACGAACAGCACGGGCGAGGTGAGCCACGCCGTCGAGTCGGGCCGGATGAGGAGCGCGAGCGCGGCGATGGCCGCGATCTCGAGCACGAGGCCGACGCGCACGACGACGACGGGCGAGAAGCGGCGCGCGAGCCCGGCGACCGCGCCGCTCGCGAGGAACGAGCCGGCCGCGAGCGGCACGAGCGCGAGCCCCGCCTCGAACGCGGTGTACCCGAGCACGTTCTGGAACCACAGCGGCAGCGACAGGATGAGGCCGAACTCGCCGAAGCTCACGATGAGCGCCGTGACGTTGCCGTTGGCGAACGAGGGGATGCGGAAGAGCGAGAGGTCGAGGATGACGCCCTTGCCGGCGCGGCCACGAGCGCGCTCGACGACGACGAAGGTCGCGAGCGCCGCGATCGCGACGAGGAACGCGATCGGCACCGGCGAGAGGCCGAGCACCTCGAACGGCGCCTCCTCGCTCGCGGTCCACCACCCGTAGCTGCGGCCCTCGATGAGCCCGAACACGAGCGCGCCGAAGCCGACGATCGACAGGGCCGCGCCGACGAGGTCGAGCCGGCCCCGCGCATCCGTCGCCCGCTCCTTCGACTCGGCGACGAACAGCAGGAGTCCCACGACGATGAGGATGCCGACCGGCACGTTGATGCCGAAGGCCCAGCGCCAGCTCGCGTGCTCGGTGAGCCAGCCGCCCGCGAGTGGGCCGATCGCGGCCATGCCGCCGATCGTCGATCCCCAGACGGCGAAGGCGATGCCGCGCTCGCGCCCGTGGAAGTTGGCGTTGAGGAGCGCGAGCGTCGTCGGCAGGATCATCGAGCCGCCGAGGCCCTGCAGCGCGCGGCCGGCGATGAGCACGGCGCCGCTGTCGGCGATCGCGCACAGCACGCTCGAGGCGACGAAGACGACGACGCCGATGAGCATGATGCGACGGCGCCCGACGCGGTCGGCGAGCCGCCCCCACGTGAGCAGCAGCGCCGCGAACAGCAGCGTGTAGATCTCCTGCACCCACTGGATCTCGGTGCTCGAGATCTCGAGATCGGCGACGATCGCGGGGATCGCGACCGAGACGATCGTCGAGTCCATGATGATGATCGCGACGCCGAGGCTGATGGCGACGAGGCCCCACCAGCGGTAGCGCACGTATCGGTCGGCGGGTGCGGTGGGATCGCTGCTGCGGGTCACGAGTGCTCCTTCGGAAGGGATGCACGGGCCGCTCATGCAGTCCGGAGGCACCTCGACCCGGGTATGTTAGCCAGGCTTCCTATGTGACCGGCGAATGAATCGTCCGCGTGTCGGCCCTCGTGCCGGCGGGCTCACTCGAGCAGCGCGGCGACGCGCTCGGCCGTGCCCCACGAGAGCGTCATGCCCGAGCCGCCGTGCCCGTAGGCGGCGATGCTGCGGAGCGCGCGACCGGGCACCTCCTCGATGCGCAGCCGCTCGCGGCCCGGACGCAGGCCCACGGCGCGCGACACGATCGGCGCTCCGGCGACGGCGGGCACGAGCCGCGCGCAGCGCTCGAGGATGCCCGCCTCGATCGCCGGGGCGGGCTCGAGCGAGGTCGCGCCGACCTCGTGCGTGCCGCCGAGCACGAGGCAATCACGGCGCGGCAGCACGTAGGTGAGGCCCGCGGGATCGTCGTCGTCGATCACGAACTCCGTCACGCCCGGGTTCTCGACCCGCACGACCTGGCCGCGGATGGGCACGACGCTCGCGTCGTCGCCGAGCAGCGAGCCGGACCGCACCCCGGCGGCGACGACCGCGACGTCGAAGGCGCGCGCGAGCGCATCCACGTCGTCGACCGCGCGGCGCTCGAACCGCACGCCGAGCCCGGCGCAGCGCTCGCGCAGCCACGGCAGGTAGAGCGACATCGTCGCGAGCGGCACAGTGGTGCGCAGACCCGTCGCGCCCGCAGGCAGCTCGATGGCCTCGAGCTCGGATGCGTCGACCGCCGTCGCGTCGACCCAGGCCGTCCACGAGCGGTCGGGCTCGGGCGAGCGCTCGACGATGACGCCGGTGCGGAGGTCGACGCCCGCCTCCGGGTGGTCGGCGACGATGCGGCGGAAGCGCTCGAGGGTCGTCGCGAGCATCGCGTCGACGGCGGCCGAGCGCTCGGCCGCGTACGGGAACCAGACGGCGCCGGCGACCGCGGAGGTCGACTCGAGCGAGTCGGCATCGGCGAGCACGGTGACGTCGCGGCCCTTGGCCGCGAGCTCGAGCGCGGTCGAGAGGCCGATGACGCCCGCGCCGATGACCGCGACGCGATCGCTCATGCTGCGCTCCCCGAGGCCCTCCGACGGATCCGGGTCGACGATACCCCGGCCCGCTCGCGTCACGCGGCCGGAGCGGGCTCGCTGTGGAGCGCGATCTGCTCGAGCGGGTCGCCGCGGTCGATGAAGAGGGAGGCGCCGGGCACCGTCGCGGCGCGGAGCCGCTCCATCGCGGCCGCCTCGAGCTCGGGGTGGCGACCGTCGAGCGCGCCGACCCGGATGGCGACGACGAGGTCGAAGGGCTCCTCCCCCGCCTTCAGGCGGAAGCCCTCGGCGTTGACGACGCGGAACTTCAGGTTGCCCGCATCGGACTGCCGCTCGGCGGCCTGCACGGCCATCATCGAGCGGTCGACGCCGAGCACGAAGCCCTCGGGCCCGACGCGCTCGGCGATCGCGCGCGCGAGCGCGCCGGGGCCGCAGCCGAGCTCGAGCACGCGCATGCCGGGGCGCAGCGGCAGCGCGTCGAGCACCGCGGCGAGCCGGGCGGAGAGAGCGGCCATGGCGCCTCCTTCGTGTCAGGAGAGCATGGCGGGGGACACGCCGGGTGGCAAGCCCCCTCCGCCCGGGGGTGCGGCTCAGGCCGGGGTCACCGCGAGTGCATCGCCCTCGACGTCGACGCGCACCGTGCCGCGCTCGAGGCCGCCGACGATGAGGTCGGCAACGCGGTCCTCGACCTCGCGCTGGATGAGCCGGCGCAGCGGCCGCGCACCGAACTCGGGCTCGTACCCGTGCTCCGCGAGCCAGCCGAGGGCCGCATCCGTCACCTCGAGCTCGAGCTCCTGCGCCGCGAGCCGCTCGCGCACGCGGCCGAGCAGCAGCGACACGATCTGCCGCAGCTCCTCCGGCTCGAGCTTCTGGAACAGCACGATCTCGTCGATGCGGTTGATGAGCTCGGGGCGCATCTGCTCGCGCAGCCGCCCCATGACCTTCGCGCGCAGCTCGTCGGCCGAGCCGGTGCCGTCGCCGGCCTGGAAGCCGATCGGGCCGGCCTTCGACGCGAGGAACTCGCTGCCGAGGTTGGAGGTCATGATGACGACCGTGTTGCGGAAGTCGACCGTGCGGCCTTGGCCGTCGGTGAGCCGGCCGTCCTCGAGCACCTGCAGCAGCAGGTTGAAGACGTCCGGATGCGCCTTCTCGATCTCGTCGAGCAGCACGACCGAGTACGGCTGGCGCCGCACCTTCTCGGTGAGCTGGCCGGCCTCGTCGTAGCCGACGTACCCGGGAGGGGCGCCGATGAGGCGCGCGACCGTGTGCCGCTCGCCGAACTCCGACATGTCGAAGCGCACGAGCGCGCCCTCCGAGCCGAACAGGCTCGACGCGAGCGCCTTCGCGAGCTCGGTCTTGCCGACGCCCGTCGGGCCGAGGAAGAGGAACGAGCCGATGGGCCGCGACGCGTCGCCGAGCCCCGAGCGCGACCGGCGGACGGCCTTCGCGATCGCGCTCACCGCATCCGTCTGCCCGACGACCCGCTCGTGCAGCTCCTGCTCGAGGCGGGCGAGCCGCTCGCGGTCGCCCTCGGTGAGCCGCGACGCGGGGATGCCCGTCGCTCGCGCGACGACCTCGGCGATCTCCTCCTCGTCGACCGTGCCGTCCTCGCCCGAGCCGGAGTCGATCGCGGCCTGGATCGCCGCGATGCGGTCGCGGATGCGGGTCGCCTCCTCGAACTCCTCGGCCTCGACGGCCTGCCGCTTCTCGTCCTCGAGGTGCTCGCGCTCCTTGACGAGCGCATCGACGTCGACCTTCGTGCCGAGCCGCAGCCGCAGCCGCGCGCCCGCCTGGTCGATGAGGTCGATCGCCTTGTCGGGCAGGAAGCGGTCGCTGATGTAGCGGTGCGAGAGCTCGACCGCGGCGCGGATCGCCTCGGGCGTGTACGTCACGCGGTGGTGCTCCGCGTAGGCGGGCGCGAGCCCCTCGAGGATCCGGACGGCGTCCTCGACGCTCGGCTCGGCGACGAGCACGGGCTGGAAGCGGCGGGTGAGCGCCGCGTCCTTCTCGATGCGGCGGAACTCCGCGAGGGTCGTCGCGCCGATCATGTGCAGCTCGCCGCGCGCGAGGCGGGGCTTCAAGATGTTCGCGGCGTCCATGCCGCCCTCACCGCCGCCGCCCGCGCCGAGGATCGAGTGCAGCTCGTCGATGAAGACGATGAGCTCGTCCTTGTGCGCGCTGATCTCCTCCATCGCCTTCGTGATGCGCTCCTCGAAGTCGCCGCGGTAGCGCGTGCCGGCGACCATCGCGGTCATGTCGAGGGCGACGACGCGCTTGCCGAGCAGCGACTTCGGCACGGTGCCGGCCTCGGTCTCGCCCTCGACGATCGCGCGCGCGAGCCCCTCGACGATCGCCGTCTTGCCGACGCCCGCCTCGCCGATGAGCACGGGGTTGTTCTTCGTGCGGCGCGAGAGGATCTCGATCGTCTGCTCGATCTCGTCGGCGCGACCGATCACGGGGTCGAGCTCGCCCGCGCGGGCGCGCTCCGTGAGGTCGGTGCCGAACTCGTCGAGCGTCGGCGTGGTCGAGCTCGGGTCGACCGCCTTCGACGGCCGCGCCTGCTGGGCCTCGATCGCGTCGCGCTGCGCCTGCGCGGCGGCGCGCTGCAGCGCATCGGGCGTGATGCCCGTCTCCTGCAGGAGCGCGCCGACGGCGCTGTCGCCCGCGACGATGAAGGCGAAGAAGAGGTGCTCGGGGTCGATGTAGCTCGAGCCGTTGGCGCGCGCGATCTGGTAGGCGTCGCGCAGTGCGCGTTGGGCGGATGCGGTGAGCGACGGCGGAGTGGGCATCTCACGATCCCCGTCGGCCGGCATCCGCTCCTCGACCGTCGTGCGCAGCGCATCCGTGTCGACGCCGACGCCCGCGACGGTCGCGCCGACCTGCGGCAGCTCGAGGAGCGCGTGCAGCAGGTGCAGCGCGTCGACCTCGGCGTGCCGGTGCTCGCGCGCGTACTCGACGGCGCTCGCCATGACCGAGCTCATGCGCCGCGAGACGAGGCGCGAGAGGTCGACCGAGCGCTGCGCCGGGACGCGCTGTCCTTGCAGGATCCGCGCGATGAAGTCATCGAAGGACCCGTCGCCGCCGAACCCGTAGCTCGGCCCGTAGATCGCGGCCATGTGCATCTCCCTGAAGTCGTCGTGTCGGACTTGAGTGTGCCCGACTCAAGTTTAGACAACGCTGCTGGGCGATGCGCATTCCCGACCGACCGGGATCAGCTGACCGCCTTCGCGACCAGCTCGGCGATCTGCTTGCGCACCTTCGGGGTGTCGGCCACGACCGCGTACGAGGTCGGCCACATGTCGCCGTCGTCGAGGTTCGCGATCGTCTGGAATCCGAGCGTCGAGTAGCGCTCGTCGAACTTCGACGCCTGCTGGAAGAACACGAGCACCTTGCCGTCGCGCGCGTAGGACGGGAAGCCGTACCAGGTCTTCGGGTCGAGGTCGGGCGCCGTCTCGGAGACGACCTCGTGCACCATCTGCGCGAGCGACTTGTCGGGCTCGGGGAGCCCCTCGATCGCGTCGAGCACGTCCTGCCGGTCGCGCTCCTTCTTGTTGCCGCCCTTGGACTGCCGCCGCAGCTCGGCGGTGCGGGCCTTGAGCGCCTCGCGCTCCTCCTTCGAGAGCGTGCCGTCCTCGGTCTTCGCCTCGGTCTTCGCCATGGGGATCCTCCGATCGTCGTCGATCGCGCGAGCCGCGATGCGCACCATCTTGCCGGTGCGCATCGCGGCTCGCTTCTCCGATCCTGCCCGGGCTCAGCGCGCCGGCACCGGCTCCCGGCGCTCATCGGGCTCCGCGCCCGACGGCGTCGACGCATCCGCCTCGGCCGCCTCGTCGGAGTCGTCGAGGAACGGGCCGTCGCCGCGCGGGCCGTCGTAGATCGCGCGGTCGAGGATGCCCTCGCGCTTCGCGACGATCGTCGGCACGAGCGCCTGGCCCGCGACGTTGACCGCGGTGCGGCCCATGTCGACGATCGGGTCGACGGCGAGCAGCAGGCCGACGCCCTCGAGCGGCAGGCCGAGCGTCGAGAGGGTCAGCGTGAGCATGACGGTCGCGCCGGTCGTGCCCGCGGTCGCGGCCGAGCCGACGATCGAGACGACGGCGATGAGCAGGTACTGGATGAGCGTCAGCTCGATGCCGAAGAACTGGGCGACGAAGATCGCGGCGATCGCGGGGTAGATCGCGGCGCAGCCGTCCATCTTGGTCGTCGAGCCGAACGGCACGGCGAACGACGCGTACTCGCGCGGCACGCCGAGGTTGCGCTCGGTGACGCGCTGCGTGAGCGGGAGCGTGCCCATCGACGAGCGGCTCACGAACGCGAGCTGCACCGCGGGCCAGACGCCCGAGAAGTACTGGCGGATCGAGAGGCCGTGCGCCTTGACGAGCGCCGGGTAGACGACGAACAGCACGAGCGCGAGCCCGAGGTAGATCGCGCCGACGAACCACGCGAGCGTGCCGAGCTTCTCCCAGCCGTACTGCACGACGGCGTTGCCGAGCAGGCCGACCGTGCCGATCGGGGCGATGCGGATGATCCACCACAGCGCCTTCTGGATCACCTTGAGGGTCGACTCGGTGAAGTCGAGGAAGGGCTGCGCCTTCGTGCCGAGCTTGAGCGCGGCGATGCCGACGACGGTCGCGACGACGATGACCTGCAGCACGTTGAAGCCGACGGTCGAGCTGATGACGCCCTCGGCCGACTCGCGCGTCGAGACGGTGAGGCCGAGGAAGTTCTGCGGCACGAGGCCCGTGAGGAAGTCCCACCAGCCGCCGACGCGGCTCGGCTCGCCAGGCTCGAGCCCCGAGCCGTCGACGCGGGCGCCGGGCTGCAGCGTCACGCCGAGGGCGATGCCGATCGTGACCGCGATCGCCGCGGTGATCGCGAACCACAGGAGCGTCTGGCCCGCGAGCCGCGCGGCGTTCTGCACGCGGCCGAGCCGCGCGATCGAGGCGATGATCGCGGTGAGGATGAGCGGCACGACGGCGGTCTTGAGCAGCGCGACGTAGCTCGAGCCGATCGTCGCGAGCGTCTCGGCGAGCGGGTTGTCGGCGCCGTCGGCGCTGGGGCCGAGCTGCAGCGCGACGAGGCCGAGCACGACGCCGAGCACGAGCGCGGCGGAGATCTGGAAGCCGAAGGATCCGAGGATCCGGCGAGCGCGCGAGGGCGCGGGCGCGTCAGTGGTGGGCACGGTGCTCCTAGGGATGCGGTGAGGGACTCGCGCGAGCCAGACGGGCTGGTGCGCAGATACAGTTATAGCGGCAATAAGGTGCGGTTGTCACGCGGCGTGTCAGATAGCGCCACGCAACTGCGCCTCGCGCACGCGTCACGCGGAATGCGGCTCGGCGCGCCCGGGTTCTCCCGTCCATGCGCAAGCGGATCGGCTTCCTCTCCTTCGGCCACTACCGGCAGGTCGTCGGCGCGCGCGTGCCGACAGCGGGCGACTCGCTCCGCATGCACGTCGACCTCGCCGTCGCGGCCGAGGAGGCGGGCATGGACGGCGCCTGGGTGCGCGTGCATCACTTCTCGACGTCGCTCGCCGCGCCGTACCCGCTGCTCGCCGCGATGGCTGCCCGCACGTCGACGCTCGAGCTCGGCACCGGCGTCGTCGACCTGCGCTACGAGCAGCCGCTCGCCATGACCGAGCTCGCGAGCGCCGCCGACCTGCTCTCGGGCGGCCGGCTGCAGCTCGGCATCTCGCGCGGCTCCCCCGAGCCCGCGATCGACGGCCAGGAGCGCTTCGGGCTCGGGCTCGGCGTCGGCGAGCGCTGGGCCGACGTCGCCCGCGAGCACGCCGCGCACTTCCGGCGGGCGCTGCGGGGCGAGCCGCAAGCGCGTTCGGAGCGGGCGGCGCAGCTCGGCCAGGGCCCCGACCTGCCGGTCGAGCCGCGCTCGCCCGGGCTCGCCGACCGGTTGTGGTGGGGCGCCGGCAACCACGCGTCGGGCCTGTGGGCGGGCGAGCACGGCTACCACCTGCTGTCGTCGACCCTGCTGACGCAGGACGACGGCCGCCCCTTCCACGTGCAGCAGGCCGACCAGGTGCGCGGCTACCTCGCCGCCTACGCGGAGGCGGGGCACGAGGTCGCTCCCCGCACGGCCGTGACCCGCAGCGCGTTCCCCTTCTTCTCCGACGACGACCGCCGCTACTTCGGGCTCGCCGACGAGCAGCACGACGGCGTCGGCCGGCTCGACGGCGGCGCGGCGCGCGGCGGCCCGACCTACGCGGGCGAGCCCGAGCACGTCGCCCGCCGGCTGCTCGCCGACGAGGCGGTGCAGGCGGCCGACACGGTGCTCTTCGCCCTCCCGAGCCAGCTCGGGCTCGACTACAACGCCCACTTGCTGGGCTCGCTCGTCGCCGTCGCGCGCGAGCTCGGGTGGCAGGAGGACTGACCCTCCCAAGATGGCAGAGGCCGGCTGCCGCAGCGGACAGCCGGCTCCTGCCCGCTCCGGTCAGCGCTCGTGCGTGCCCTCGGCGAACTCCTCGACGATCTTCGCGTTGAACGCCGGCAGGTCGTCGGGCGTGCGGCTCGAGACGAGCCCCTTGTCCGTGACGACCTCCTCGTCGACCCAATCGGCACCCGCGTTCCGGAGGTCCGTCTTGAGGCTCGGGTAGCTCGTCATCCGGCGGCCGTTGACGGCGCCCGCCTCGATGAGGATCCACGCGCCGTGGCAGATGACGCCGATGGGCTTCCCCGCGTCGGCGAAGCCCTTCACGAGCGCGACGGACGCCTCGTCCATCCGCAGGTGGTCGGCGTTCACGACGCCGCCCGGCAGCACGAGGGCGTCGAAGTCGGATGCGCTCACGGAGCCGGGTGCGGCATCCACGGCCTGCTCGTGCCCGTTCTTGCCCTCGATCGAGCCATCCTTGGGCGAGACGAGGGTCGGCGTGCCGCCCGCGGCCTGCACCGCCTCCCACGGGCTCGTGAGCTCGGAGTCCTCGAAGCCGTCCGTGAGCACGAACGCGACCTTCTTGCCGGTGATGTCAGCCATGCTGCCTCCTTCTCCACTGGTGTGCGTCGGCGACGGTACGGGCCGCGCCTGAGCGAGCCTTGTGCGCGACCTGCACGGGTGCCAGCCTGGGCCCGTGCAGCCGGAGGGGGCGGACGCGCCGATCGCGCTCGTCGAGCGGCTGCGCGCGCTCGCGAGCCCGGAGCAGCGGGCCGCGCTCGAGCGGGCGCTCGCCGACCGCGTCGAGACCGAGATCCTCGGCGTGCGCATGGGCGCGGTGTTCGCCCTCGCGCGCGAGCACCTCGACGCGCCACTCGAGGTGGTGCGGGCGCTGCTGCAGCGGCAGGAGCACGAGGCACGCGTGCTGGGCCTCAGCATCATCGGGCAGCGTGCCAAGCGCGCCCGACGGGGCGATCCGTGGCTCGACGAGGCCGCCGCGCTCTACGTCGCCGAGCACGACCGGATCGTCTCGTGGGACCTCGTCGACCTCGCGGCGCCCTCCGTGCTCGGCCGCGCCGCGCTCGAGCACGGCACCGCGGTGCTCGACGACCTCGCGGGATCGGCCGAACCGCTCCGGCAGCGCAGCGCGCTCATGGGCTCGCTCCCGCTCGTGCGGCGCGGGCGGCCGGCGGATGCGGTGCGGCTCGCCCTCGGGATGCTCGGCTCCCCCGCGACGCAGCTGCAGCGCACGATCGGCGCCGTGCTGCGCGAGGTCGGCAAGGTCGATCGCGAGCTGCTGATCGGCGTGCTCGAGCGGGAGGCGCCGGGCATGACGGCGATCGCCCTGCGCTTCGCGACCGAGCGGCTCGAGCCGGCGGAGCGCGAGCGGCTGCGGGCGCTGCGGGAGCGCTGAGCGGCATGTGGGCGGCCGGGCGTAGCGTGCCTCTCGAAGCCCCCGGAGGTGCCCGATGCCGACCCCGAACCACACCGGTGTAAGTCGTCGTCGGCGTGTCGCGAAGATCTTCCGGCCGACTCCCCACAGGGTCCGCGCCGACTCTCCACAGGCTTTTCCGCGTCGTTCCGCGGCGGGAATGACACCTGTGGAGTTCTTGTTGACTCAGGTGTGGAGAAACACACCATCTTGTGTCCTTGATCGCCGCCAGACCCCACATATAGTGGGAGCCCGGCCACGGCCGGACCACGAGACCTCAGCACCGGAACCACACCGAGGAGAGCGGCCATGACCGTCACCGTCTATTCGAAGCCCGCCTGCGTGCAGTGCACGATGACCACTCGCGCGCTCGACGCCCAGGGCATCGAGTACGAGATCTTCGACGTGACCGCCGACGACAAGGCGCTGCAGACGGTCAAGGAGCTCGGCTACATGCAGGCACCCGTCGTGATCGCCGACGAGCAGCACTGGTCGGGCTTCCAGCCCGACCGCATCAAGGCGATCATCGCGGCTTGAGCCGCGCCGCCGGCAGGGGGGCGCCGTGAACCAGGTCGTCTACTTCTCGAGCGTGTCGGGCAACACCGCCCGCTTCGTCGAGAAGCTCGGCCGGCCGGCCTCGCGCATCCCCCTGTACGCCTCCGACCCGCCGCTCGAGCAGCGAGAGCCCTACGTGCTCATCGTGCCGACCTACGGCGGCGGCGACGGCAAGGGTGCCGTCCCGAAGCAGGTCATCCGGTTCCTCAACGATGAGCAGAACCGCAAGCACCTGCGGGGCGTCATCAGCGCCGGCAACACCAACTTCGGCGCGGGCTACGGGCTTGCGGGCGACATCATCGCCCGCAAGTGCGACGTGCCGCACCTCTACCGCTTCGAACTCTTCGGAACCCCCGACGACGTGCGCGTCGTCAACGATGGATTGGATGGACTATGGCGACAGTGACGCCCGAGATGACGACGGGCAAGACGTCGGCGATGGACTACCACGCGCTCAACGCGATGCTCAACCTCTACGGACCGGACGGCAAGATCCAGTTCGAGAAGGACCGCGAGGCGGCCAACCAGTACTTCCTGCAGCACGTCAACCAGAACACCGTCTTCTTCCACTCGCTCAAGGAGAAGCTCGACTACCTGGTCGAGAACGACTACTACGAGAAGGAAGTGCTCGACCAGTACTCCTTCGAGTTCATCAAGTCGCTCATGAAGCGCGCCTACGGCTACAAGTTCCGCTTCCCGACGTTCCTCGGCGCCTTCAAGTACTACACGTCGTACACGCTCAAGACCTTCGACGGGAAGCGCTACCTCGAGCGCTACGAGGACCGCGTCGTGAACGTCGCGCTCGCCCTCGCCGCGGGCGACGAGACGCTCGCCGAGCACATCGTCGACGAGGTCGTCAACGGCCGCTTCCAGCCGGCCACCCCGACCTTCCTCAACGCGGGCAAGAAGCAGCGCGGCGAGCTCGTCTCGTGCTTCCTGCTGCGCATCGAGGACAACATGGAGTCGATCGGGCGCTCGATCAACTCCGCGCTGCAGCTCTCGAAGCGCGGCGGCGGCGTGGCGTTCAACCTCACGAACATCCGCGAGTACGGCGCCCCGATCAAGCAGATCCAGAACCAGTCCTCGGGCGTCATCCCCGTGATGAAGCTGTTCGAAGACAGCTTCTCGTACGCGAACCAGCTCGGCGCGCGCCAGGGCGCGGGCGCGGTGTACCTGCAGGCGCACCACCCCGACATCATGCGGTTCCTCGACACGAAGCGCGAGAACGCCGACGAGAAGATCCGCATCAAGACGCTGTCGCTCGGCGTCGTGGTGCCCGACATCACCTTCGAGCTCGCGAAGAAGGGTGAGGACATGTACCTGTTCTCGCCGTACGACGTCGAGCGCGTCTACGGCGTGCCCTTCAGCGACATCTCGGTGACCGAGAAGTACCACGAGATGGTCGACGACCCGCGCATCACGAAGACGAAGATCAACGCGCGCGAGTTCTTCCAGACGCTCGCCGAGATCCAGTTCGAGTCGGGCTACCCGTACATCATGTTCGAGGACACGGTGAACCGAGAGAACCCGATCGAGGGCCGGATCAACATGTCGAACCTCTGCAGCGAGATCCTGCAGGTCAACACGCCGTCGACCTACGACGACGACCTCGACTACGTCTCGGTCGGCAAGGACATCTCCTGCAACCTCGGCTCGATGAACATCGCGCTGTCGATGGACTCGCCCGACTTCGGCAAGACCGTCGAGACGGCCATCCGGGCGCTCACGGCGGTCTCCGACCAGTCGAACATCGGCTCCGTGCCGTCGATCGCGCGCGGCAACGACATGAGCCACGCGATCGGCCTCGGCCAGATGAACCTGCACGGCTACCTCGGCCGCGAGCGGATCTTCTACGGCTCCGAGGAGGGCATCGACTTCACGAACATCTACTTCTACACGGTGCTGTTCCACGCGCTGCGGGCCTCCAACCGCATCGCGCAGGAGAAGGGCCGCACCTTCGAGGGCTTCGAGCGCTCGAAGTACGCGACCGGCGAGTTCTTCGACAAGTACACCGAGCAGGAGTGGAAGCCGGCGACCGCCCGCGTGCAGGAGCTCTTCGACAAGTCGGAGATCCACATCCCGACGCAGGATGACTGGCGCGACCTCAAGGCGCTCGTGCAGCAGCACGGCATCTACAACCAGAACCTGCAGGCGGTGCCCCCGACCGGCTCGATCTCGTACATCAACAACTCGACGTCGTCGATCCACCCGATCGCGGCGAAGATCGAGATCCGCAAGGAGGGCAAGCTCGGGCGCGTCTACTACCCGGCGCCGTTCATGACGAACGACAACCTCGAGTACTTCCAGGACGCCTACGAGATCGGCCCCGAGAAGATCATCGACACCTACGCCGCGGCGACGCAGCACGTCGACCAGGGCCTCTCGCTCACGCTGTTCTTCAAGGACACCGCGACGACCCGCGACATCAACCGCGCGCAGATCTACGCGTGGCGCAAGGGCATCAAGACGATCTACTACGTGCGACTGCGCCAGCTGGCGCTCGAAGGTACGGAAGTGGACGGCTGCGTCAGCTGCATGCTGTGATTTCCTCACTTTTAGCGCGACAACGATGAAGGAACAGGACATGGACACCCAAGAGACGCAGGCGTCGGTCTTCGACGACCCCATCGACGCCCCGGCCCTCGCCGAGGAGGCCGGCCCGGCGATCGAGGCCGACCGCGCCGAGATCCAGGAGGCGCTCGACGGCGGCGTGCAGACCGAGGCGCAGAAGCGCCAGCACCGCCACAACCACCTCGTGCGGGCGATCAACTGGAACCGCATCGAGGACGAGAAGGACCTCGAAGTGTGGAACCGCCTCGTGAACAACTTTTGGCTGCCCGAGAAGGTGCCGCTCTCGAACGACATCCAGTCGTGGGCGACGCTCACCAAGGACGAGAAGCTGCTCACGATGCGCGTCTTCACCGGCCTCACGCTGCTCGACACGATCCAGGGCACGGTCGGCGCCGTCTCGCTCATCCCCGACGCGGTGACGCCGCACGAGGAGGCGGTGCTCACGAACATCGCCTTCATGGAGAGCGTGCACGCGAAGTCGTACTCGTCGATCTTCTCGACGCTCGCGTCGACGAAGGAGATCGACGACGCCTTCCGCTGGTCGACGGAGAACCCGTACCTGCAGCGCAAGGCCGAGATCATCATCGGCTACTACGAGGGCGACGACCCGCTCAAGCGCAAGGTCGCCTCGACGCTGCTCGAGTCGTTCATGTTCTACTCGGGCTTCTACCTGCCGATGCACTGGTCGAGCCGCGCGAAGCTCACGAACACGGCCGACATGATCCGCCTCATCATCCGCGACGAGGCCGTGCACGGCTACTACATCGGCTACAAGTTCCAGAAGGGCTACGAGCAGCTCACGCCCGAGAAGCAGGCCGAGCTCAAGGACTACACGTACTCGCTGCTCTACGAGCTCTACGAGAACGAGTCGAAGTACTCGGCCGAGCTGTACGACCCCGTGGGGCTCACTGAGGACGTCAAGAAGTTCCTCCACTACAACGCCAACAAGGCACTGATGAACCTCGGCTTCGAGCCGCTGTTCCCGTCGACGGTCACCGACGTCAACCCGGCGATCCTGTCGGCCCTGTCGCCGAACGCCGACGAGAACCACGACTTCTTCTCGGGCTCCGGCTCCTCCTACGTCATCGGCAAGGCCGAGGCGACCGAGGACGAGGACTGGGACTTCTAGTCCACGACGATGGAGGGGCGGCGCTGCGGCGCCGCCCCTCCATCGTGCGCGCCGCGCATCCGCCGGCGGCTCAGGAGCGCAAGTACGACGCACCATTGAAGTCGAGCACCCCGCCCGACGACCATGTCGCCGCCGGCGAGCTCAGGAAGAGCACCGCCGCGGCGACCTCCTCCGGCGTCCCGACGCGCCCGAAGGGGCTCTGCGCGCGCAGGTCCTCGCCCGCGGCGCCTTCGAGCTTCGCGCTCTGCCGCTCCGTGCTGACGAATCCCGGCGCGATCGTCGTCACGACGATGCCGTGCGGCGCGAGGGCCACCGCCATCGACTGTCCGAACGCGTGCAGCCCGGCCTTCGCGGCGCCGTAGGCAGGGAACTCCGGTTCGCCCCGGTACGCGCCTCGGGATCCGACGTTGACGACGAACCCAGGCGCTCCGCGGTCGATCAAGCGGCGCGCGACGAGGAAGGTCAGGTTCGCAGCGCCGAGGAGATCGACGTCGACGATCCTCCGCCAAGCCGCCTGCCACTCCTCGAAGCTCGCCTCGTCGACCCGATGGCGGACGTCGTCGGCGGGCGCCACAGCGGCGTTGTTGATGAGGATGTCGATCCCACCGAGCGCATCGTCGGCGGCCCGCACAATGTCGGCAGCGCTGTCGGGATCGCCGATGTCTCCACCGACCGCGATGTGGCCGACGCCGGTCATCGAGCGGAGCGTCTCCTCCGCCGCGGCGCTGTCGGAGCCGTAGTGGACCGCCACGCGGTCTCCGCGCTCGGCGAGAGCCCGAGCGATCGCGCGTCCGATCCCGCGCGAAGCTCCTGTGACCAATGCGGCACCCATGGTTCCCCTCCTGCTCTCCGGATCGCGGTCACCGGCCCACGGCCCGCGCGCCTCGCGTCATCCGCCCAGCACGCCGTCTGGGTCGGTGACCCGCACGTCCCGACCGTCGGCGCGCATCCGCTCGACGGCCTCGGTCAGCAGACGACGGCCGATGGCGCTCGCCGAGACGACGCGCGTCAGGTCCAG
The DNA here is from genome assembly GCF_017565345.1 of Agrococcus sp. TF02-05. Lineage (NCBI taxonomy): Bacteria > Bacillati > Actinomycetota > Actinomycetes > Micrococcales > Microbacteriaceae > Agrococcus > Agrococcus sp. TF02-05. The sequence goes on from NZ_JAGEKO010000007.1 coordinate 65,598, forward strand.
CACGACGGGCGAGCGATCGTCGGGGAGCCCTTCGAGCTCGCGCAGCGCCGCCTCGGCCGCGGCGAAGTGCATCGTGCCCTGCAGCTGCACCTCGCGGACGCCGTCGCCGTCGGTGTCGGGCTCGACGACGCCGTAGAGCACGTGCGTCGCGACCTCGGGCGCGTGCATGAGGTGGAGGCCGAACTCGGTCGACATGCGCGCGAAGGCCTGCTCGCCGCGCACGCTCGTGCCGACGTCGTCGAGTCGCGGCGAGAAGGCGCCGGCGCCGATCTGCCCGGGGAGCGCGCCCAGCACGCCGCCCGCGACGCCGCTCTTCGCAGGGATGCCGACCCGGCTCATCCAGTCGCCCGCCGCGTCGTACATGCCGCACGTCGCCATGACGCTCAGCGCTTGCGTGCACGCCCAGACCGGCACGACCTGCTCACCCGTGACGGGGTTCCTGCCGCCGCCGGCGAGCGTCATCGCCATCACCGCGAGGTCGCGCACGTCGACGAGCATCGAGCACTGCCGGATGTAGCCGTCGACGGCGTCGTGCGGCTCGCCGTCGAGCTTGCCCTGCGAGTGCGCGAGGTAGGCGAGGGCGAGCGTGTGGCTCGCGACCGAGCGCTCCGACTCGAAGACCGCCTCGTCGATCTCGAGCTCGCGGCCGGCGAACGCCGAGAGCCCCGAGCGGACGCGCTCGTCGCGCTCGGCGAGGCTCCACTCGGGGTCGCCGATGAGCGCGTGCGTCGTCACGGCGCCGACGTTGATCATGGGGTTCCGCGGACGGCCGCTGCGCTCGAGCGAGATCTCGTTGAACGCGTCGCCCGAGGGCTCGACCCCGACGTGCTCGAGCACCGTCTCGATGCCGCGGTCGGCGAGCGCGAGCGCGTAGGCCAGCGGCTTCGAGATCGACTGGATGGTGAAGCGGTGCTCGGCGTCGCCCGACGCGTAGACGGTGCCGTCGGCGGTGCAGAGCGCGATCGCGAAGCGGTCCGGGTCTGCCTCGGCGAGCTCGGGGATCTCGTCGTGCAGCTCCCCGCCGTCGTCGTCGGCGCACTCGCGCAGCATCTCGTCGAGGAGCTCCGGGATAGGGTTGCGCATGCTCGAGGCTAGCGATGCTCGGCTGAGGGCCATCCGTGCGGCGAACCGCGGCATCCGCTGTGGCCTCGCAAGGAGAGCGCCCCGATCGGTTCCGGCCGCAGCGTCTGCGCATGTATGATGCTTGCGGAGGGGAGTAGTCCCCCGGCCACGCGTCGTCATTTCGTGCTCGCCATCGGGCTCCGGCGCTTGGAGGCCTTCGGGTCTCGGACGAGACCTCCAGTTGCACCGTCAACTGGAGGACACGATGGATGTACCTTTCTATGCCTGGCTCGCCGTGCTCGCGGCGATCGTCGTCATGCTCGCGATCGATCTCTTCGCACATCGGCGGGCACACGTCATCGGCGTGCGCGAGGCGCTCGCCTGGTCGATCGTCTGGGTGCTCTCGGGCATCAGCTTCGGGATCGTCGTCTGGAACCTGTGGGGCGCCGAGCTCGGCCAGCAGTACTTCGCCGGCTACCTGATCGAGAAGTCGCTCGCGGTCGACAACGTCTTCGTCTGGGCGATCATCTTCGCCGCGTTCTCGGTGCCGCGCGAGCTCCAGCACCGAGTGCTGTTCCTCGGTGTGCTCGGCGCGCTCGTCTTCCGCGGCATCTTCATCGCGGTCGGGGCTGCGCTCATCGAGAGCTTCGCCTGGATCCTCTACGTCTTCGCCGCATTCCTCATCGTCACGGGCATCCAGATGCTGCGCACTCGCAACGAGCACGTGCACCCCGAGCGCTCGCGAGTGCTCAGGCTCTTCCGGCGCGTCGTGCCGATGACGGATGCGTACCACGGGCAGCGCTTCCTCGTGCGGAAGGCGGGAGTCGTGGTGGCGACGCCGCTGCTCGCGGTGCTCGTGCTGGTCGAGGTGACGGACATCGTCTTCGCGGTCGACTCGATCCCGGCGGTCTTCGCGGTCACCTCCGAGCCGTTCCTCGTCTTCACCGCGAACGCGTTCGCGATCCTCGGGCTGCGAGCGATGTACTTCCTGCTCGCCGATCTCATCCACCGCTTCGTCTACCTCAAGGTCGGACTCTCGCTCGTGCTGATCTGGGTGGGCGCGAAGATGGCGCTGCTGGACGTGCTGTACATCCCCACGCTCGTCTCCCTCACCGTCGTCGCGCTCATCATCGGCATCTCGATCGCGGTGTCGCTCGCGGCGACGCGAGGGCAGGAGCGCCGCGCCGTCGAGACAGCGCCCGCGGGCTCCTTCCGCGTGGCGACAGCGGCTGAGCTCGCCGAGCTCGAGCCGCTGCTGAGTCGCCGCCGCGCGCGCGAGCTGAGCCGCCGGTGACTGTCGCTCACACCGTCGCGGTACTGGTCGACGAAGCGGATGAGCGCCCGCTCGAACTCATGGCCCGCGCCCTCGCCGAGCCGCTCGACGGCCTCGTCGTGGTCGCGGCGGTGCGCCGCCTCGGCCTCACGACCGATGCGGCGCTCGCCGACCGGCACGCGCTGCGTCGCGAGGCGCTCGTCGAGCACCTCGCCGAGATGGCGCGAGACCTCGCGCCGGCTCCACTCGCGTTGCGGCGGCGCAGCCTCACCGCTCGCTCAGCGGCACTGCACCGCACCGCCCGGCGCGCCCGGCGGCTCGCGCGAGCCCTCGGCGCCACCGCGCTCGTCCACCGGGACGACACGGGCGGAGTCGTGGTCGAGCGGATTGCCGTGCGCCGGCAGCGGCCCGGTTCGACGGAGCGATCATGACCCGCCCGCGCGGCTCAGGTCGACGCATCCGCCCCGTCGTCGTCGACCCACTCGAGCAGGTCGCCCGGCTGGCAGCCGAGCACGCGGCACATCGCGTCGAGCGTCGAGAACCGCACTGCCTTCGCACGGCCGTTCTTCAGCACCGCGACGTTCGCGGGGCTCAGCCCGACGCGCTCGGCGAACTCCCCCACGCTCAGCTTGCGCTTGGCGAGCTCGACGTCGATCCGCACGACGATCGGCATCAGATCACCTCGTCGAGCTCGGCGCGGTAGCCGCTCGCCTGCTGCAGCAGGCCGCGCATGACGAGCATGAGCAGCAGCGGCAGGAGCGAGAGCACGACCGGGCCGAAGAGCGCCATCGGGATGCCCGGGTCGCGCAGCTCGGGCGTGAGGAAGACGACCGCGACGACGACGAGCGCGCCGGCCGCGAGCAGCGCCCAGCCGATCGCGAGCGCCCACACGATCGCGTCGACCCAGCGGCGCGCCTCGTCGCTGAAGATGCGGTCGCGCTGCACGAGCGTGAGCAGCCGCCAGATGCAGACGATGACCGCGAGCACCGCGACGATCACGAGCGAGAGCACCGCCTGCGCGCCGATGCGGAACCACAGCGCCTCGTCGGCGAGCTCGCCCGGCAACGACAGCAGCAGGATGATGAGCAGCCAGGCGGCGGCGAGGATGAGCGCGACCCGGAGCGGTAGGACGGTCCAGCGAGAGCGGAGCATGCACCCATCTTGCTGGCTTTGCTATCGAGAATCAATAGATACCGGTCGAATATCGATGTCGTCGTCGGATGGTGGCGCTCACCGGCGAATCGGTGTGGGGTACACGGCGGGCGTGCAGGTCACGAGGACGGGACGCCCAGGCGGAGTCGAGAGGCTGGACGCAGACCACCAGATCCGACAGGAAACGAGGCATGACCATGAGCAACGGCAATCTCTCCATCGACCAGGTCCAGGGCGGCACGGTCTACGACTCGACCGGCGACAAGGTCGGCGAGGTCTCGAGCGTCTACCTCGACGACTCGACCGGCCAGCCGGCGTTCGCGACCGTGAGCACCGGATGGTTCGGCACGCGCGAGAGCTTCGTGCCGCTCCGCGACGCGACCGTCCGCGGCGACGAGATCCACGTGCCGCACACCAAGGACACGATCAAGGACGCTCCGAACATCGACGCAGACGCGCACGTGAGCGAGGCCGAGGAGGCGGAGCTCTTCCGCTACTACGACTACCAGGGCGGCACCGGCACCACGGGCACCGACTCGGTGGGCACGGGCTCGGTGGGCACCGGCTCGATGGGCACGGGCACCGACGCGGTCGACAGCGACCACGAGTCGATCGTCCGTCGCGAGGAGGAGCTGCACGTCGGTACCGAGCGCGTCGAGTCCGGCCGCCTGCGCATCCGCAAGCACGTCGTGACCGACCACGAGACGGTCACCGTCCCGGTCGAGCGCGAGGAGGTCGAGATCGTTCGCGAGCCGCTCGACGGCACGAGCACCGGCACCCGCGGCGATCTCGGCGACGACGAGATCGAGGTCACGCTCAGCGAGGAGCGGCCGGTCGTCGACAAGCGGGTCGTCGACGCCGAGCGCATCGGCGTCGACCGCCGCACGGTCGTCGACAACGAGACCGTGCAGGCCGACGTCGCGCGCGAGGAGATCGACATCGACCGCGAGGGCGACACGCGCCGCTGACGCACCCCTGGGAACGGCCCGCCGGCGACTCGCCGCGCGGGCCGTTCCGCGTCCCTGGCGCGGCGCCGACGCGCGCTCGGCGCGCGGTGGGCGCGGCATGGTTCGATCGGATGCGTGGAGGCCGTCACGAGCGTCGAGCTGCGTCGCGAGGCGCGCGCGATCGCCGCGGCGTGGGCCTCGTTCGCCGTCGGCGGGCTGTTCGCGCTCGTGGCGGTGTGGGGTGAGCCGAGGCCGATCGCGGGAGAGGGCTCCGTCGCGCTGCCCGCGGCGGGCATCGTGGCGCTCATCACCGCAGGGGCCTTCGCACTCAGCACGCTCCTGCACCGGCGCGACGAGGCGGGCCCGATGCCGCCGTGGCAGCGCTCCGTCTCGCGTATCTCGACCGTGGCGCTCGCCGTCGGCTTCGCGGCGGTCGCCTACCTCGGCACGCTCACGGGCGCCGAGATCCTCGCCCGCGGACTGCAGGGGCTCGAGGTGCCGGCGATCGGCGGCGCGCTGCTCACCGGGGTCGCGAGCGCCGCCGGCGGCTGGCTCGCCTACCGGGCGGGCATCGAGCTGCGCACGCGCGACCTCGCGACGCTGCTGTTCGGCTTCCTCACGATCGGCACCGTCTTCGCGATGCTCACCGCGGCCGATCCGCGCTGGTGGGAGCGCCACTTCTCCGACCTCGGCGCAGGCTCGGGCGCAGGATCGTGGGCATTCAACGGCACGGTCGTCGTCGCAGGGCTGCTCGTCGCGACGATCGGCTCGTACATCGGCCGCGACCTGCACCGCTGGCTCGGCGACCGGGCGCTGCGCGGCATCGCGAGCGTCGTGGTGCTCTTCGCGCTCACGGGCCTCGCGCTCGCGTGCGTGGGCCTCTTCCCGGTGCAGGCGGCACCGCTGCCGCACAACATCGCGGCGTTCGGCACGCTCGGCCTGTTCGCCGCCTCCGCGGCGGCCGTCATGCTCGTGATGCCGCTCCGGCCGCGGGCCCTCGTGCTGACGACCGCGGGGGCCGCGGCGGGGATCGTCGTCGCGCTCGCGCTGTGGCGGCCGCTCGAGGTCTACTCCGCCGCCGGCCTCGAGGCCGTGGCGGTCGGCATCGCGTTCGCGTGGCTCACGACGCTCGTGCGCACGATCGGCGCCCTCGCTCCCGACGCATCCCGCCCCTCGCGCGTGCCGAGCCTGCTGCGCCGAGGCCCGACAGGGCGGCCGGACTCGACATCGTCACCGGCAGGCGGCAAGGTGGGGTCATGAGCGAGAACGAACCGGCAGCGGCACACGCGCCCCAGGACACCCCGGAGGGCGTCGAGAGCGCCGAGCAGGCGCAGCGCCGCAAGTTCCGCGAGGCGCTCGACAAGAAGAAGCTCGGCCACCACGGCCAGGGCATGGCGCCGCAAGGCGGCGTGCAGGGCGCCCACTCGGGCCCCGCGGTGCAGAAGCGCGTCCACCGCCGCAAGAGCGGCTGAGCGCCGACGAGCCGAGCTGCGCGCCTCAGCGCAGCGCGAGCGTCGTGATGCAGGTCGGGGCGTCTGCGGACGTCGACAGCGTCGCGACACCCATCATTCCCGCGTGCTCGATCTCGATCGAGCCGCGGAGGTCGCGGGGCAGCCAGTAGCCCACGAAGCCGTTGTCGAACGTCTGGGTGCTCTCGTCCACGATCACCGCGCCGGATGCGTCCGTGATCGTCACGCGCACCGGCTCGCGCGAGAGCTCACCCTGGCACGTCGTGAGGCTGTGGAAGTGGCACTCGTGGGTCTGCTCGACGTAGGGCGCGATCGAGACGTAGGCGAGGTCGTCGGGCAGCGGCAGCGACGTCTCACCACGCTCGTCCTCCAGCACGAGCGCATCCGGCCGCACCGACGCGATGAGGGTCGTCGAGCGCTCCGAGACCGCCACGCGGTCGAGCACGTCGATGACCTCGACCGCGGTGAGCCCGGCCAAGCCATGGTCGGCCAGGACGTCGTCGGTCGCCGAGCTCGCCGCCGCGTCCTGCGGAGCGGGCACCGCTGTGCAACCGGCGAGCACGGCGATGCCGACGGCGGCCAGCGCGGTGAGCGATCGTCGCGAGCGCACGTCAGAGCCGGTCCAGCAGCGCGCGCATGGCGTCGATCTCCGCCCGCTGGTCGCGCACGACGGCCTCCGCGAGGCGGACGACCGCGGCGCGCTCGAGCGCCTCGAGGTCCGCGGGCGACATCATCCCCTCGGCCGTGCCGCTGCGCGAACCGTGACCGACGTCCGCGCTCCCGCGATCCTGACCCCACGCGTCGAGCTGCTCGATCTCGGGAGCGTGCGCCGCCCTGATCTCCTCGACGACCCGCGGGTCGTCGCCCTCGATCCCGAGCGCGGCGACGGCCGCAGCCGGCACGGCGATGCGAGTGAGTCCTCCCGGCACGGCGTCCCCTTTCGACAGCGCCAGTATACCCCTAGGGGGTATCGCAGACCAGCCGGACGACGCAGGCGCGTCAGCGCGCCGGTGCCGCGCGCACCGCGAGCTGCAGGGCGAGGCGCACCTCCGGGTCGGCGAGATCCATCCCGAGCTCCTGCCCGACGCGCGCGATCCGCTGCGCGACGGTGTTGCGGTGGATGCCGAGGGCGCTCGCGGTCGCCGCGAGCGACGACTCGTGGTCGAGATAGGCGGCGAGCGTGCGGCGGTCGTCGATGCGCAGCGGCTCGAGCAGTCCTCGCGCCGCCGGGAGGAAGGCGTCGCTGCCCGTCCACGCCAGGAGCAGCTGGTCGATCCCGAGCCGATCGACGTGCAGGAACCAGTCGGCGGCGGAGCGGTCCGCCGCGAGTCGCGCGGCGTCCATCGCCTCGTGGATGGTCTGCGCGAAGCCGGCGACGCCGCGCTGCAGCGTGCCGACGCCCGTCGCGACCGGCAGCTGTAGCAGCCACGCGCCGTGCCGCTCGCGCAGCGCGGCGATGGCGGCGCTGAGCTCAGCGCGCGAAGGCGCGCTCGAGAAGCTCAGCCACCCGACGGCCCCAGCGCCGCGGATCGTCGAGTGCGCGCGCACCCGCAGCGCCGCGAGGCTCGGGCGGAGGAGGCGCAGCACCTCGAGCGGCTCGGCACGACCACGTCCCTGCACGGCGAAGCCGACGTGCCAGCCCTCGGTCGTCCACCCGCGCTCGGCGACGCGGCGGTCGAGCTCGACGTCGTGGCTCGCGGACGGATCCAGGAGCTCGCTCAGGAGCGACGACGAGCGCGAGGCATCGTCGCGCTCCTCGACCTCATCGATGAGGATGCGGGCCGCGACTGCAGGCATCGCGATCTCGGCTGCAGAGGCGAGCGCCGCGAGCTGCCGCAGGCTCAGCGCGCGACCGTGGAACGCCAGGCGCAGCCGGTCGGAGCCCTTGCTGTCGACACGCACCGAGGCGACGGTGCCCGCAGGATGCTCGAGCCGATCGACCCAGCGGTCGAAGTCGATGTGCGCCAGGACGCTCGGATCGAGCTCCGGACCCGCTTGCTGCACGATGCCGTGCGGAGCGACGAGCGCGACGCCGTGGCCGATGCCCGCGGCGAGGTGCCGGAGCTGGTCGGGCAGGTCGCGCGCCGCGTACTGGATCGTCTGGGCCACGCGTCGCACGAGCGAGAGCGCCAGGGCGTCGGCGCTCGTCGTGAGCTCCCAGCACGTCCTTGCGAGCGAGGTGGGCCGCGCTGCGCGGACGAGGGTGAGCCCGACGCGAGCGGCGAGGCTGGCGGTGCCGGCCGAGACGGCGGTGCCGCCCGGCAGCGCGAGACCGGTGATGCCGAGGTCGCGCACGCGCCGCACGAGCGCGTCGAGCTGCCACGCGCGCGTCGCGCTCGCCGTCACGATGATCGCGAAGGTCGCCGCGGATGCTCGCTCGAGCGTCGACTCGTCCGGCTCCACCTCGACGCGGTCCCAGGTGTCGGCCGCACGGACGAGGACCTCGATGCCGCCGTGGCCGGGCTGCTCGAGGAGCGCGTCGAGGTGCAGGGCACTCATGCCGCGACCTCGTCGAGCCCGTCGAGGCCGTAGCGCGAGGGCAGCACGCGCTCGAGCCGTTCCGGCCGAGTCGACCACCAGGCGGGCGCTTCGAGGCCGAGCACCGCGACGCTGCGGCCCGCGGCGATCTCCTCGACCTGCAGGATCGCGCCGGACTGCGGATCGACGACGTCGACGATGTCTGGCGAGCGCGCGACCACGGCGCCGTCGACGAGGCACGCCACGACCTCTGAACGGGCGACCAGCCGCACCGCGGCGCCGTCGTCGGCCGCGATGTCGATGACGCGCACGCGGACGTCCGCGGGGTCTGGCCCGACGTGCGCGACTCGCCCGAGAGCGAGGGCACGAGCGCCGATCGCGGCGACGCGCGCAGCGATCGCGTCGTGCGATCCCCACGCCTCGCCGAGCGCCCGGGCGCGAGCGAGCGTGCCATGGATCGCGTGCTCCTCGAGGTCCCCGACGGTGAATCCGCCGATGACGATCCCGGCCCATCCGCCCGCCGCCTGGAATGCGGCGCGCAGCACGTGCTCGACGTCGGCGGGGCGCGCGTCGGTGAGGAGCAGCGAGCCGCGCCGCCAGGCCGAGATCGCGATCGCGATGCCGGGGAGGTCGTCGACGAGGATCGAGAACTGGTCGAGGTCGGGGAGCGCCCGCCCCATGAGGTCGGCGTCGACGAGCGCGAGGTCACCGGCGACCTGCAGCGGCGCGAGCGCGTTCATGCCGCCCGCCTCCGTGACGCACACCGCCGCCGCTCGGGTGCCCGTCCACCGGTCGATCGTCTCGATCGCATCGTCGAACAGATCGCTGCCGGGCAGCCGCTCGCCGAAGACCATGGTCGAGCCCCCGACGCCGACGGCGACGCACGGCGTCGAGGGGTCGAGGTCGTGCACGTCGTGCACCGAGAGCGGCCAGCTCACCGCGCTGCCGGCGCTGAGCGCCATCAGCCGCGGGGTGCCGCCGCCCCCGCCGCCCAGGAGCGATGCGCCGATGCCGAGCGCCGCGAGGTCGTCGCGCTCCAGCGTCCACCCCATGCGTCCAGCCTACGGCGCAGCAGTCACGCCCCCGCGGTGGCGGGCTGCACCTCCACGGGCACGAACGGCTCGTCGAGCCCGAAGGCCGCGGGACCGAACGCGGCGAGCGCCCCCGGCGTGCGCATCATGTCGGGCGTCGAGATCCCGAGCACGCGCACGCGCTGGCCATAGCGGAGTCCCTCGGTGGTGATGGGCTCGGCGCTGTCCGCATCCAGCACGCAGATGAGGTCGGGCACGATCGCGACCGTCTCACCGCCGCGCTTGGCGATGAGGTTCTCGTTCTGGAACTGCACCTCGAGCGCCTCGCCACCGCCGTCGATCGGGTCGATGCGCGCGCGGCCCTTCGCGAAGCCGTCGGTCGTTCGACGTTCGACATCGGCGACCTTGCCGTGGAAGAGCTCCCGGACATGGCTGTAGAGCGTCGTCGCGAGGCACGCGGCGATCGCATCGAACGGCGAGCGGTGCTCCTCGCGCGCCTCGCGGATCGCGCGCCCGAGGGCGAGTGCCATCGAGAGCGTGCGCGGAATCGCGGTGCGGCGCACATCGGCCCCCGACATCGCGTATTCGGCGATGTGGCCGACCCCGCCGAGGCGGATCGTGATCGCGCGCGCGAGCCACTCCATCTGCCGATCGTCGTCGCCGGTGTCGATGATGACCCGCTCGCCCCGCTCGCCCGCGAGGGCGAGCGGGGACCCGTGCACACCGTAGACGGCGAACGTCTCCATCGACAGCTCCGGGAAGGCCCGCCCCATGCCGTCGGCGTCGACGACCGGCAGACCGGTCTCGGCGGCCACGACGAGCGGGATCATCGAGTTGATCCCGCCGCACTCGATCGGCATCGTCGCATCCGCCGCCCTGCCGAGGTGCTCCTCCAGGATGCGCAGCGCGAGGGTCGGCTCGGTGCCGGCCGGGATCTTCTCCACCATGACGGTCGGCGCGCCCATCTGCGCCGTCGGGATGACGAAGCAGTCGTCGGCGAGGTCCTCGGGATCCAGCACCGTGATCGCGCGGTCGCCGAGCACCTGCTCGACGAGCCGGCGGCCGATGTACGGGTCACCTCCGCCGCCCGTGCCGAGCAGGGTCGCGCCTCGGGCGAGGTCGCCGAGATCGGTCGCGCGGAGCTCGAAGCTCATGCGGCCACCTCCTGGATCGAGCCGTCGAACCGGGTCGGCGGGCAGTCGTAGCCGAAGTACGCGGGACCCGCGAGCGCGATGCCGCCCTCGGAGTGCCAGCGCTCGTCGGCCGGCGCGGCCACGACGCGCACGCGCTGGCCGTAGCGCAGGCCCTCGGTCGTGATCGGCGCGCCGGAGTCGTGCTCGAGCACGACGATGAGGTCCGGCGTCGTGACGAGCACCTCATCGTTGAGCGTGGCGACGAGGTGCTCGTTCTGGAAGGAGAGCGTGAGCGCGCCCGCGTCGCCCGTGATGCGCGCGCTGCCGCGCGCGAAGCCGGTCGTGGTGGCGCGCGCGACGTCGACGACCTTGCCGGCGAAGAGCTCGCGACCGCCGAGCCGGTCGACGACGGCCGCGACCGGATCGACGTTCGCGCTGCGGGCGCGCTCGATCGCGTCGCCGAGCTCGACGCACAGCGAGAGCGAGCCGGCCACGAGCGACTCGCGCGCTTGGGCCCCGCTCATCGCGAAGCCCGAGATCATCACCGAGCAGCCCATCTCGACCGCCGCGACGCGTGCGATGCGCTCGGTCCACAGGTTGTCGACCGTCGAGAGCACGGCCGTGTTGCCCTTGTCGTCGGCGATCCCGAGCGGCGAGGCGGTGATGCCGTAGAGGGTCGGCAGCACCATCTGCAGCTCGGGGAACGCGCGGCCCATGCCGTCGCCGTCGAGCAGCGGGAGGCCGAGCATCGCGGCGGCGGCGACGGGGATCGTCGAGTTGACACCGCCGACCTCGGCGCATGCGATGTGCGTCGGCCGTCGGTCGAGCTGCGCCGCGAGCGCCTCGATCGCCGCGACGACCTCGTCGACGTTCGGCAGCTTCTCGACCATGACGGTCGGGGCGCCCATCATCGCCGCGTTCACGACGACGGCGTCGTCGGGCAGCGACGCGAGCGGCACGACCTCGACGCTCCCGTCGCCGATCGCCTGCCGCGCGAGCAGGGCGCCGACGTAGGGGTCGCCTCCACCGCCCGTGCCGAGGACCGCGGCACCGAGAGCGAGTCCCGGGATGGAGTCGGCGGTGATGTGCCAGCTCATCGGCCCATGTCCAGGTCGCCGACCGCCTTGGCGCGCACGCGCGTGGCGTTGCCGGGGAGGTAGGGCAGCGGCACTTCGTCGAAGTCGACGATCTGCACGCTCTGCGGCGTCGCGCCCGCGGCGATCGCCTTGTCGACGGCCTCCTGCCGCACGTCGTCGAGGATCGCATCGCGCCGACCGGGGTCGACGGCGACCACCTTGTCGATCTCACCGCCCACCTGCGCGATCGACGCGCCGATCGCGTTCGCGACCGCGTAGTTGTCGGGGCGCTGCACCGCTCCGAAGATCGGCAGCACGTCCGGTAGGAGGATCGAGCCGCCGCCGACGGCGACCACGGGGATGGGCTCGGACGACGTGCGCATCCGGTCGACCGCCTCGGTGACGCGCTCCGCGATGCGGTCGATGACGGCGAGCGCGAAGGAGCGCTCGATGTGGCGCACGCGGTCGACATCCCCGATCTCGACGCGGCCGGCGGCGACCGCGATGTCGGTCGCCGTGAGCGTGGATCCGCCGAACACGAGCGCCTCACTCGTCAGGCGGTACCCGACGGAGGTGGGGCCGACCTCGCGGGACTCCTCGTGCACGTGGCTCCCGCCGCCGATGCCGAGCGACAGCACGTCCGGCATCCGGAAGTTCGTGCGCACGCCGGCGACGGTGACCTCGGTCGACGTCTCGCGCGGGAAGCCCTTGACGAGCAGGCCGATGTCGGCGGTCGTGCCGCCCACGTCGATGACCGCGCAATCGGTGAGGCCGCTCGTCGCCGCGGCGCCTCGCATCGAGTTGGTGGGACCCGAGGCGAACGTCGCGACGGGATAGCGGCGCACGAACTCCTCGTCCATGAGCGTGCCGTCGTTCTGACTCAGGAAGATCGGCGCGGCGATGCCCTGCGCTCGCACAGCTGCGCTGAGCCCGTCGACGATCTCGACCGCGAGCTCGCGGAGCGCCGCGTTGATCACGGTCGCGTTCTCGCGCTCGAGCAGACCGATGCGACCGATCTCGTGGCTGAGCGAGATCGCGGCGTCGTCGCCGAGCTCCTCGCGCACGACCTCGGCGGCCGCGAGCTCGAGGTCGTGGTTGACCGGGCTGAACACGCTCGAGATCGCCACCGAGCGGATGCCGTTGGCGGCCATGTCGGCGGCGTGGCGGCGCAGCTCGTCGGGGTCGAGCGGCGAGATCGGACGGCCGTCGAACTCGTAGCCGCCGTGCGCGAGGTAGGTGCGCGCCTGGATCGCCTCGCGCAGCTCGCCCGGCCAGTCGACGAGCGGCGGAAGAGCGCGCGTCGCCGGAAGGCCGAGACGCAGCGCCGCAGTCGGAGCGAGGCCGCGAGCCTGGACCAGCGCGTTGATGAAGTGGGTCGTGCCGATCATGACGGCCGTGATCTCGACCCCCTCGAACGGCCGGTCGGCGCGCAGCGACTCGATCGCCGCGACGATGCCGCTCGTCACGTCGGCGCTCGTCGAGCGCTTGACGCTCGCGAGCACGCGCGATCCCTCCATGAGCACGGCGTCGGTGTTCGTGCCGCCGACGTCGATTCCGATGTGCATCGCGAGTGTCCCCTTGGTTCCGGTCCGGTGTGCTTGCTGGTTCGGCGCGTCAGCGCTCGGTGGCATCGACGACGGGGCTCGCCGCGCCGCCGATGGCGACGTCGTTGTCGGTCGCGACCTCGCCGATCCCTCGCACGAGGCCGAGCTTCCCCGCCACGACGTAGAGCACGAAGGAGAGCACGAGTGCGGTGATCGACGGGATGCCCCACGTCACGAAGTAGCCGACGAGGCTCGACAGGAGCCAGACGACGAGCGTCGCGGGGACGATGCGCGGAGCGGTTGCCGGCAGTGTGCCTGCCTCGCGCGTGGCGTCGAGCGCGGGGCGGAAGCGCCGCACGACGAAGTACTCGGCGAGCAGGATCCCGGCGATGGGCGGGAACGCCGCGGCGAGCACGGTGAGGAAGGGGATGAAGCCCTGCAGGATGCCGAAGGCGGCGAGCAGCGTGCCGACGACTCCGATCACGATGGTCGTCGCGAGGTGCGGCAGCCTGCGGTTGAAGGCCGTCGAGACGAAGTTCACGAGGCCGAGCACCGACGAGTACAGGTTCCAGTCGTTGATCTTGAGCGTGCCCGTGACGATGATGAGCAGGCCGACCCAGCCGACCGCCGACGTCACGATCGCCACGATGTTGCCGCTCTGCGCGGCATGGGCGAGGAGCACGCCGGCCATGCCGATCACAAACTCGCCGAGGGTGATGCCGACGACCGTGACCTTGACCACGTCCCCGGGCGTCCGGTTGAAGCGCGTCATGTCGCTCGTGATGATCGCGCCCACGATGAAGCCGCCAGCGACGACGCCCGCGCCCGCGAAGACCGACATCGGCTCGCCTGCCGGAGCGCTGTTCATCAGGTCGACGATCGAGTGCTGGCTCAGCTCGCTCACGATCGACCAGCCGACTAGCACGAGGAAGAGCGGCACCGTGATGTTCGCGAGCAGCTGCATCCCCTTGAAGCCGAACGCGACCACACCCGTGACCGCGAGGCCGAAGATGATCGACCAGGCGGGGATCGGCATGACGTCGGGCATGAGCGAGTCGAGCGACTCGGCGGAGATGGCGCTCTGGATCCCGAACCAGCCGATGAGGCTCATCGCGATCGCGAGGCCGACGAGCGACGAGCCGATCTCGCCGAACCCCGTCCAGCGAGTGAGGAGCGACGTCTGCATGCCTTCGCGCTGCCCGACGATCCCGACGAGGATGATGACGACCTCGAGGATGATGGAGCCGAGCAGGAACGCGAGCGCCGCATCCCAGAAACCCATGGCGTAACCGAGCGTGGCGCCGAGCAGGAACTGCGAGAGCGCGGAGACCTGGCCGAATCGCTGCACCGCGATGCCGAACCAGTGCCTGCGCGCCCCCTTGGGCACGCGCTGCAGCGAGTAGTCGTCGTGGGCCGTGGCTTCCATCGCGCCACCCTCCTGATCGAAGCGGTCGATGGCGCCACGGTATGGGCGTCGCGGAGCGCTCGCCATGTGCGGAGCGCTGAAGATTGGCGTCGCAATATGCGAAGTGCACAGTCACAGGAGAGGCGGGACGGGGCGCGGCGGTTCGCCGGGGGTGCGATCATCGGGCTGATGCCGGGCAGGACCGGCACGGTTCGAAGGAGAGCACCTTGGCACGCACAGCGATCATCACGGGCGCCGCATCCGGCATCGGGCGGGCGACGAAGCAGCTGCTCGACGAGCGCGGCTACCGCACCGTCGGCGTCGACCTCGCGGGCAGCGACGTCGACGGCGACCTCTCGACGCCCGCGGGCCGTCGCGCGGCGGCCGACGCCGCCCTCGCCGCCGCGGGCGGTGAGGTCGACGTGGTGGTCGCGAGCGCAGGCATCGCTGCGCCGATCGCCAAGACCGTCGCCGTGAACTACTTCGGCGTCACGGAGTTCCTGGACGCCCTGCGGCCGGCGCTCGCGCGCTCCGCCGCACCGCGCGTCGGCATCACCTCGTCGTTCTCGTCGCTGCAGCCGACGTCGGCCGAGCTCGTCGACGCGCTGCTGGCCGGCGACGAGGCGAAGGCGCTCGAGATCGGCGGCGCCGCCGAGGCCCAGGGCCCGCAGGTGGGATTCATCAACTACAGCGGCTCGAAGCGCGCGATCAGCCGCTGGGCGCGGAGGGTCGCGCCGACCGCCGAGTGGGCGGGCGCGGGGATCGCGGTGAACTGCGTCGGCCCCGGCATCGTGGAGACGGCGATGACGGCGGATCTCATCCGCGACATGGGCGATGCGCTCGACGCGCAGCTGCCGATGCCGCTCAACTACCACGCGAAGCCCGAGACCGTCGCGGCGCTGCTCGCCTGGCTCGTGAGCGAGGAGAACACCCACGTCACCGGTCAGACGATCTACGTCGACGGCGGCGCCGAGGCGCTGCTGCGCGGCGATGACATCTTCAGCGCACTGCCCGACGTCGGCGGCGAGGCGCCCGGCGACGCGCCCGCGTAGGCGTCAGCCGGCCTCGGCCAGGTAGCTGAGCTGCGCCGCGGTCGACGCCTCGGCGGCGAACCGCACGTCCGGATCGAGGTCGGCGTAGACGAGGTCGACGACGTCCCCGACCGTGGCGTCGGCCGCGCTCGTGCCGAGCTCGCGCAGCGCCCGCCGCACCTGCTCGAGGCGCTCGAGCCGGTGCGCGCGGTACTGCCGCGCGATCGCGGCGACCGAGGGCAGCGGGTCGCCGTGGCCGGGCAGCACCTCGAGGTCGCCGAGCTCCTCGAGCTTGTCGAGGCTCGCGAGGTAGGGCGCGATCGCACCGTCGGGGTGCATGATCACGGTCGTGCCGCGGCCGAGGATCGTGTCGCCGGTGAGCACCGCGCGGTCCGGCACGACGATGCTGACGGAGTCGTGCGTGTGGCCGGGGGTCGCGAGGATCTGCAGCTCGGCGTCGCCGACGGGGATCCACTCGCCGTCGACGAGCGGCGAGCCACCGTGGCACTGATCGGCGTCGAGGCCGCGCAGCACCGCGCCGGTCGAGCGCGCGAGCTCGCGCGCCGACTCCGTGTGGTCGGTGTGCTTGTGCGTCACGAGGATCAGCCGCGGCGCGAGGTCGACGAGCCGCTCGACGTGCTCGGCATCGGCGGGACCCGGGTCGACGACGACCTCGCCGCCGAGCACGTAGGTGTTCGTGCCGTCGAGGGTCATGGGACCGGGGTTCGGGGCGACGATGCGCTGGATCTCCACCATGCGATCGAGGGTAGCCCCGGCATGTCACCGGCATCTGGTGCCATGGGGGCATGGATCCGCTCCTGGTCGTCGCCGCCCTGCTCGGGATGCTGCTCGCCGGCGCGCTCGGCGCGCTGCTCGGCTCGCGCGTCGGCCGTGCCCGCGCCGACGCCGCGCACGCGGCGAGCGCCGCCGAGCTCGAGGTCGCGCGCAGCCGGCTCGAGCTCATCGAGGGCGAGCGCGCTCGCGAGCGCGACGTGGCCGAGCGCCGGCACGCGGCGCAGCTCGAGGAAGTGCGCGCCGAGGCGGCGCAGCGGCTCGCCGAGGAGCGCGAGCGCGGCCGCGAGGCGATCGCCGAGCTGCAGCAGGACGCGCGGCGCCGCGCCGACGAGTTCGCGAAGCTCTCGAGCGCCGCGCTCGAGCGCAACTCGGCGCTCTTCCTCGAGCAGGCGGAGGAGCGCCTCCGTCGCTCCCAGAGCGAGGGCGCGGCCGAGCTCGCGAAGCGGGAGCGGGCCGTGCAGCAGCTCGTCGAGCCGCTCTCGAAGTCGCTCGAGTCGGTGCGCTCGGAGGTCACGGCCGCCGAGAAGGCGCGCGCCGAGGCGAACGCCGCGCTCGCCGAGCAGCTGCAGCTCATGCGGTCGAGCTCCGAGCGGCTCTCGACCGAGACCCGCCAGCTCGTCACGGCGCTGCGGGCACCGCAGGTGCGCGGCCGCTGGGGCGAGCTGCAGCTGCGACGCGTCGTCGAGGCGGCCGGCATGCTCCAGCACGTCGACTTCACCGAGCAGGCGCACCACGTCACCGACGACGGCGCGCTGCGCCCCGACATGCTCGTGCACCTGCCCGGCGACAAGCAGGTGATCGTCGACGCGAAGGTCGCCTTCGCGGGCTACCTCGAGGCGATGGAGGCGAGCGACGACGCGACGCGCGACAAGCGGCTCGACGCGCACGCGCGGCACCTCCGCGACCACATCGACCAGCTCGGCTCGAAGGGCTACTGGGAGGCGGTGCCCGGCAGCCCCGAGTTCGTCGTCATGTTCGTGCCCGCCGAGCCGTTCCTCAACGCGGCGCTCGAGCGCGACCCGACCCTCTTCGAGCGGGCCTTCGAGCGCAACGTCGTGCTGGCGACGCCCGCGACCCTCGTCGCGCTCCTCCGCACGGTCGGCTACACCTGGCGGCAGGAGCAGCTCGCCGGCGAGGCGCTGCAGGTGCTCGAGGTCGGCCGTGAGCTGCACAAGCGGCTCGGCACGATGGGCACCCACCTGACGAAGCTCGGCAGCAGCCTCAACCGCACGGTCGAGGCGTACAACGCCTTCAACGCATCCCTCGACCGCAACGTCGTGACCCAGGCCCGGCGGTTCTCGAGCCTGCAGGGCCTCGAACCGTCGCTCGAGCGGCAGCCGCCGCTCGAGGTGCTCGCGGTCGCCGCGCAGAAGCCCGACGTGCACGCCGACGACGCGATCCGCGACATGGCGCGCACGGAGGCCCGGGATGCCGCGGGATCGGGGCCCTCGGCGGTAGCGTGAGCGCGTGACCGAGATCCCCGTCGCCGCGACCCTCGTGCTCGTGCGCGACGGGCACGCCGGCGCCATCGAGGTGCTGCTGCTCCAGCGGCCCGACCGCGGCTCCTTCCCGGGCGGCTGGGTCTTCCCCGGCGGCCGCGTCGAGCCGGTCGACGAGGCGGCCGACGAGGAGACCACGGCGCGCAACGCCGCGGTGCGCGAGACGGCCGAGGAGAGCGCGCTCGTCGTCGACCCCGAGTCGCTCGTGCCGCTGTCGCAGTGGATCCCGCCCGAGCAGCTCTCGACGAAGTTCCACACGTGGTTCTTCGTCGCCCGCGCGCCCGAGGGCGAGCTGCGCCTGCAGCAGGCCGAGGCGATCGACGCGACCTGGATCCGGCCGGCGGATGCGCTCAAGCGGCACGGGAAGGGCGACCTGCGGCTCTTCCCACCCACGTGGGTGACGCTCGACACGCTGCTGCCGTTCCCGACCGTCGACGCGGCGCTCACCGCCATCGCCGGCCGCGAGCCGCAGCGCTACGCGACGAAGCAGGACCCCGCCCGCGCGCTCGCCATCTGGGAGGGCGACGAGGCGTACGACGGCGGTGCCGACTCCGAGGAGGGGCCGCGGCACCGGCTGCACGTCGGCGCGCTGCCGTGGCGGTTCGAGCGGCGCTGACCGGGGTCGAAGCGGCCGACTCCGTCGGCGGCGCACCGTCCTGAGCAGATGCTAAGCCTGGCGAACTATGAGCCGCAGTAGTACCATCGGCTCATGAGTGAGGTGGTGCGCGACGTCGATCGCGACCTCATGGACCCCCGCCGCCTCGACGCATCCGCCGGCCTCGTGCGCGAGCAGGGTCTGAGCGACGCCGAGGTCGACGAGATCACCGACCTCTTCCACGCGCTGCGCCGCTGGCACCGCACCTCCGCCGCGCACAGCGAGGCGAGCCGTCGCTACATGCGGCTCGGCGAGAACGACATGCGCGCGATCCGGTACGTGATGTCGGCCGGGCACGACGGCGGCATCGTGACCTCGTCGATGATCGCCGAGCACCTCGGGATCACGGGACCGTCGGTGACGAAGCTGCTCGACCGGCTCGAGCACGGCGGCCACATCCGCCGCGAGCGGCATCCGCGCGACCGCCGCGCGCTCTCGATCGTCGTGACCGACGAGACCCGCGCGCAGGCGACCGCGTCGGTGGGCGCCGATCACGCGCGGCGCTACGCCATCGCCGCCGCGCTCTCGCCGGAGGAGCGCCGGGCAGCGACGAAGTTCCTGAGCCTGCTCGCCGACCTGCCGGTCGTCGAGCACCATGCGGCCGACTCGGAGGCATCGGCCCGGTCGCCGCGCGAAAGCGACTAGGGCCGCTCCCACTCCGCGACCGGCCCCGGCTCGACCGTGAAGAGCGGATGCGGCACGGGGCGTCGGGCGTACCGGAGCCGCTCGGGCGTGCGCTTGGCGAGCTTCGCCCGCAAGTGGATCCACTCGAACTCGAGCTGGCCCTCGGTGACCGTCATGCGGGGCGCGGGTCCCGGCATGTCGATGCGGGAGCGGTCGAAGCGGTAGCCGCGGGCCTCGGCGGCGTCGGCGACTCCGGCGAGGTAGGCGCCGATCGCCACGACCGGATCGGGCTGCTCCCGGAACCGCTGCAGCTGCGGGTGGCGGGTGTAGCCGCGCGTGCGGCCGGCGAGCACCGCTTGGGCGAGCAGTGCCTCTCGCCAGCACGCGGTGAGCCCCGGCCGATCGAGCAGGCCGGGGTGGAGCGACCAGATCCTCACGAGCGGGCCTCCGCCGCCGCGACGATGCGGCTCGCCATGACCTCGAAGATCACCTGGTGCGCGGGCACGAGCGACCACCAGTAGAGGCGACCGCTCAGCCCGCTCGGCAGGAACACCGCGCGCTGGCGGTAGTGCGCGCCGCTGCCGCGCGGGGTCACCTCGAACTCGATCCACGCGCGGCCCGGCACCCGCATCTCGGCGCGCAGCCGCAGCAGTCGCCCGCGCTCGATGCGCTCGACGCGCCACCAGTCGACGACGTCGCCCTCGCGGAGCGCCTCCGGGTCGCGGCGGCCGCGGCGCAGCCCGACGCCGCCGACGAGGCGGTCTGCGAGGCCGCGGATGCTCCACAGCAGCGGCACCGAGTACCAGCCGCGCTCGCCCCCGATCGACTCCACGACGCGCCAGACCGACTCCGGTGACGCATCCGTCGACCGCTCGCGCGCATCCTCGAAGACGGTCGATCCCGACCAGGCCGGGTCGCTCGGCAGCGGATCGGAGGGGGCGCCCGCGGGGCTCGCCGAGCGCCAGCTCGACTCGATGTCGCCGGAGCGCTCGCGCGCGAGCGCGAGCCGCACGGCGTGCCGGTAGCCGGTGAGGCCGGCCGCGGGCGGCGGGATGACGGCGTCGATGCGGCGCTCCTCGACCACGCAGTCGTGCAGCAGCGAGCCGATGAGGGGCACGGCGATCGCGCGCGGGACGGGCGTGACGAGGTTGACCCACTGCGACGCGAGCCACGGCGTGAGCACCGGGAGCGGTGCGATCGGCCGCTGCGGCAGGCCCGCCTCGAGCGCGTAGCCGTTCATCACCTGACCGTAGCGCAGCACGTCCGGGCCGCCGATGTCGAAGGCGCCGTGCACCTCGCTCGGCACCGTGGCCGCGCGCACGAGATAGTGCAGCACGTCGCGCACCGCGATCGGCTGCACGAAGTTGCGCACCCAGCGCGGCGCGGGCATGTAGGGCAGCACCTCGGTGAGGTGGCGGATCATCTCGAAGGAGGCTGAGCCGGAGCCGATCACGATGCCTGCCTCGAGGACGATCGTGGGCACGCCGGAGGCGAGCAGCGTCTCGCCCACCGCGACGCGCGAGGCGAGGTGCCTCGAGAGCCGCTCGCCCTCGGGGTGCAGGCCCGAGAGGTAGACGATGCGCTCGACGCCTGCGGCCCGGGCCGCCGCCGCGACGTGCCGCGCCTGCGCGAGCTCGGCGGCCTCGAAGTCGCCGCCAGCGCTCATGGCGTGCACGAGGTGGAAGACGACCTGCT
The DNA here is from genome assembly GCF_017565345.1 of Agrococcus sp. TF02-05. Lineage (NCBI taxonomy): Bacteria > Bacillati > Actinomycetota > Actinomycetes > Micrococcales > Microbacteriaceae > Agrococcus > Agrococcus sp. TF02-05. The sequence continues at coordinate 86,467 of NZ_JAGEKO010000007.1, forward strand.
GCCCCTCGAACGCCGCCGCGAGCGTCGACGGGTCCTCGAGGTCGCCCCGCACCACCTCGACCTCGCGGGTCCAGGATGCGTCGGCGAGCCTGCGGGGATCCCGCGCGAGTGCGCGCACGCGGTGCCCCGCGAGGGCGAGCCGCGGGATGAGGCGCCCGCCGACGTAGCCGGTCGCGCCGGTGACGAGCACCGATCGGCGCTCCGCCTCGGGAAGCCGCTCGACCGGCGGCTCGGGCGCGAGCCCGCCCGCGTGCGCGCGCTCGCTCATCGCGCGAGCATCGCCCACGCGATGCAGAGCATCGTGACGAGGAACCCGCAGCCGTAGTTGACCCAGAGGAAGCGCCGCCAGCCGCGGTTCGCCGCGGCGCTCGACGCGTCGTCGACGCGCCAGAACGGCGCCGCGAGCACGATGTACGGCACGGCGACGAGCGCGCCGAGCGACGCGGGCCATGGCGCGAGCAGCATGAGCGAGCCCGCGACCGCCCACAGCGCGATCGCGAGCCGCACGGTCGCGCGCGCGCCGAGCACCGTCGCGATCGAGGCGATGCCGCCCTCGCGGTCGGGCACGACGTCCTGCACGGCGCCGAACGCGTGGCTCGCCATGCCCCAGCAGAAGAACGCGACCAGGATCGCGACGAGCTGCGGCGTCCAGTCGGCGCCCGCGAGCACGAGGCCGTAGACGGCCGGGCTCACGAAGTGGGTGCTCGAGGTGATCGAGTCGAGCACCGGCACCTCCTTGAAGCGCAGCCCCCGCGCCGAGTAGGCGACGACCGCGAAGAGGCTCACGGCGAGCACGGCCCACGACACCGGGTCGCCCAGCCCGACGAGCGCGACCACGAACGGCACCGAGAGCCCGATCGACCAAGCGAGCGTCGCGCGGTGCGTCTCGGGCGGCAGCAGCGCACCCTCCACGCCGCCCTTCCGCGGGTTCTTGGCGTCGGATGCGTAGTCGAAGACGTCGTTGATGCCGTACATCGCGAGGTTGTACGGCACGAGGAAGAAGAGCGTGCCGATGATCGTGCGGACGTCGACGGTGCCGGTGGTGAGCACCATCGCGGCGGCGAACGGGAAGGCGGTGTTGATCCAGCTCACCGGGCGCGAGGCGAGCAGCAGCCGGCGGGCGAGGCCGGGGCCGGTGACCGCGCCCTCGGCGACCTCACGCATCCGTCGCCTCCGACGCGTCGTCGCCCCTGCGCGCGGCCCGGCTCGGCAGCAGCGTCCAGATGGCGGCGGCGAGCAGCACGGCGATGAGCGCGTAGCCGAGGTCCTCGATCGGCGCGAGGGCGATGTGCGGGCCGAGGAGCTTCGCGTCGTCGTAGCGGAAGAGGTCGGCCGCGATCATGAGCGAGTCGAACACGATCGTGAGGGCGAGCACGATCGCCGCGGCGATCGCGAGCGCGCCCCACCGGCGGCGGTCGCGGCGCAGCGCGAGCAGCGCCGCGACGATCGAGGCGGCGAGCAGCGGCGCGAGCACGAGGATGTAGCTCACGCGCGCTCCTCGACCCGGGCGCGGCGGTTCGCCAGCAGCCGCTCGCCGGCCGCGAAGGCGACGAGCGAGACGTAGGCGAGGAAGGCGATGAAGAAGAGCTCCTCGATCGGCAGGTGCGGCAGCACCTCGAAGCCGGTCATCCAGGGCGACGCCCCGAGCCGGAAGTTGCCGGTCGCGATGCACGCGAGGTCGGTGATGAGCAGCACCGCGGCGGTGCCGGCGACCGCGCCGAGCGCGCGCAGCGGGTCGGCGAAGAGCGCGAGCCGCCACCGCGCGTCGAGGAGGCCGACGCAGAAGGCCGAGACGACGATCGCACCGAGGTAGACGAAGCTCACGGCCGCTGCCCCGCCCGCTCGGGCTCGAGCGGCTGCAGCGGGCCGGTCGAGCGCTCGCCGCGCACGTGCTTCACCACGAGCTCCGCCGAGATGAGGCACATCGGCACGCCGATGCCGGGGACGGTCGTCGAGCCCGCGAGCAGGAGGTCGCGCACCGACGCGTGCTTCGTCGAGCCGCGGAGGAACGCCGACTGCCGGAGCGTGTGGGCCGGGCCGAGGGCCGTGCCGCGCCACGCGTCGAGGTCGGCCGCGAAGTCGGCCGGACCGACGGTGCGGCGCGTGACGACCCGCTCGGCGAGCCGCTCGATGCCCGCCCACTCGGCGATCTGCGCGATCGCGCGATCGGCGATCGCCTCGACCGCGGCGTCGCCGGCGCCGTCGACGCCGCCGCGGCCGAGCCGCGGGTCGGCCGGCACGGGCACGAGCACGAAGAGCGCCTCGTGGCCGGCGGGCGCGACCGAGGGGTCGGTGGCGGAGGTGCGGCTGACGTAGAGCGACGCGGGGTCGGTGACGCCGTCGGCCGGGTCGGCGGCGGGCGGGCCGAAGATGCGCCCGAAGCCGTCCTCCCAGTCGCGCGTGAACAGCAGCGTGTGGTGCTCGAGCTCGAGCAGCTCGCCCTCGACGCCGAGCATGACGAGCACGGCGGAGGGGCCGGCGACGCGCTTCGCCCAGCGGCGTCGGGCGCGCTCGGCGACCCCGGGCACGTGCGGGAGCAGCTTCGTGTCGGTCGCGTGGCCGTCGGCGGCCGAGACCACGAGGTCGGCGTCGATGCGCTCGCCGCTCTCGAGCAGCACGCCGCGGGCGGCGCCCTGCTCGACGACGATGCGACGCACGCGCGCGCCGGTGCGCAGCTCCGCGCCCGCCTCGCGCGCGAGCCGGGCCATCGCCTCGACGAGCACGCCGAAGCCGCCCTGCGGGTACCAGACGCCCTCCACGAGGTCGAAGTGGCTCATGAGGTGGTACATCGAGGGCGCCGACCTCGGCTCTGTGCCGAGGAAGACCGCGGGGTAGCCGAGCGCCTGCCGCAGCCGCACGTCGCGGAACGATCGCGCGACGCGGGAGTGCAGGGTCTCGACGAGCAGCCGCGCGAGCGTCGGCAGCCGGGTGCCGACGCCGACCCCCGCGAACGCGCCCGGCGAGTCGAAGCGGTTCGAGAGCAGCCCCGAGGTCGCGAGCTCGGCGGTCTCGCTCGCCGAGCGCAGGTAGCGCCGCAGCTCCTCCCCCGCGCCCGGCTCGATGCGCTCGAACGCCGCGATCGTCGCCTCGAGGTCGCCGGAGACCTCGAGCGGCTCGTCGACGCCCTCGTAGAGCACCTTGTAGGCCGGGTCGAGCCGCACGACGTCGACCTCCGCCTCGAGGCTCGAGCCGAGCATCCGGAACGCGTGCTCGTAGGGCTCGCGCATGAGCATCCATGACGGCCCGGTGTCGAACGTGAAGCCCTTCGAGCGCCAGGTGCCGGCGCGGCCGCCGAGCGCCTCGCCCTGCTCGACGAGCACGACCTCGTGGCCGTCGCGCGCGAGCAGGCCAGCGCTCGCGAGCCCCGCGATGCCGCCGCCGATCACCACGATGCGGCTCATCGGGCCGGCTCCAGCCGCGCCTCGCGCGCGCTCGTCGCGCGGGCGACGCTCGCGCCGAGCGCGGCTCGGGCGACGATCGCCGCCTTCTCGGCGCTCGGCACGCTGATGCGGCGCCGGGGCAGCTCGTCGGCGGGGGTCGCGCGGATGCGTCGGGCGAGCGCCGCGAAGAGGCCGTGCGCGGCGAGCACGGCCGGGCGCGCCTCGCGCGGCAGCAGCGGCACGGTGTCGCGCGCGATGCGCAGCTCTCCCTCGAGCCGGTCGAGCACGCGGCCGACGGCCTCCTCGGTCGGATGCGCCGGGTCGACGCCCGGCAGGTACGCGCGGCCGAGGCCGTCGGCGTCGGCGCCGATGTCGCGCAGGAAGTTCACCACCTGGAAGGCGGAGCCGAGGGCGCGGGCGCCGCGGTCGACGCGCCGCGCCTCGGCGTCGGGCAGCCGCCGGCCGCCGAGGAAGCAGCGCACGCACATGAGGCCCACGACCTCGGCGGAGCCGTAGACGTAGCTGCGCAGCTCGCGCTCGTCGCGGAACGCGACGGGCTCGAGATCGCGCCGCATCGCCGCGAAGAAGGGCGCGGTCTGGTCGGCCGTGATGCCGACCCGGCGGGCCGTCTCGGCGAAGGCGTGCACGACGAGGTCGGCGCTGAAGCCGGTCGCGACCGCGCGCTCCACCTCGCGCTCGAGCGCGTCGAGCACCTCGCGGCATGAGCGGGTGTCGAGGCCCGACTCGGCGCCGGGCCCGTCGACGATCTCGTCGGCGACGCGCACGAGCGCGTAGACGCTCGCGATGTCGCCGCGCATGACGGGCGGCAGCAGCCGGCTCGCGAGCCCGAACGACGTCGAGTACGCCTCGATGACCGTCGCGCTCGCGCGCCGGGCGGTGCGCGTGTAGAGGTCGAGGCCCGTCATCGTCCCCGCTCCACGCAGCGCGCGAGGATCCGCAGCAGCTCGTCGCGCACCGACTGCTCGACCGGGGCCGCGACGAGCAGCGCGCGCACCTCGTCGGCCCCATCGGCGATGCGGCGCTCGACCTCGTCGAGCGCGCCGCTGCCGCGCATGACGTGCCGCACTCGCGCGGCGGCGCCCTCGTCGGCATCCGCGTCGCCGTAGTGGCTCGCGACGCTCGCCCAGGCCGGATCGCGGCTCGCGAGCGCCGAGAGCAGGGTCGGCGCTCCGGCGCGGATGTCGCTCAGCGTGCTCTTGCCGGTGATCGCCTCGTCGCCGAAGACGCCGAGCACGTCGTCGCGCAGCTGGTAGACCACGCCCATCCGCAGGCCGATGTCGCCGAGCGCGGCGATCGCGGCATCGTCGCGGCCGCCGAGCACGGCGCCGAGCTCGAGCGGAGCGCGGAAGGAGTAGTCGGCGGTCTTGCCCTCCAGGATGCGGTCGATCGCGGCGTGGTCGGGCGTCGCGCCGGCGAGCAGGACGTCGTCGTGCTCGCCCTCGGCGGCGCGCACCATCGCTCGCGTGACGATCCCGAGCACGCGCGAGCGCATCGCGCTGGGCGCGTCGAGCGAGCCGAGCGAGGCGATCGCTCGCACGAGCAGCGCATCGCCCGTGACGATCGCGGCGGCGAGGCCGAGCCGCTCGGCCCGCGCCGGCGCGAGGCCGGCCTCGGCGGCGAGATCGCGCGCCTCGCGCGCGACCGAGGGCTCGCCGCGACGCTCCTCGTCGCCGTCGATGACGTCGTCGTGCACGAGCAGCGCCGCGTGCAGCAGCTCGATCGCCGCCGCGACGGCGACGACGGCGTCGCGATCGGCGCTGCGGCCGGCCGCAGCCATCACGAGACGGGGGCGGAGCAGCTTGCCGCCGGCCGCGGCCCGGGCCGCCGCGGCCTGCACGGGGTGCGGACCCGTCGGCGCGGCGAGCTGCGCGATGCGCTGCTCGACCTCGGCGAGCAGCGTCGGTGCGTCGACGGCGGTCACGACGCGCCCGCGAGCGCGTCGAGCTGCTCCGCCTGCAGCACGAGCCAGGGGCTGAAGGCCCACGGCGTGGCGACGACGCTCGTGCGGAGGTCGTCGGGATCGACCCACTGCCACTCGGCGACCTCGCTCGGCTCGGGTTCGAGCGGGCCCGCGATGCGGCCGACGAAGACGGGGCAGCGCTCGTGCTCGACGATGCCGCTTGCGTCGACCGCGCGGTACGCGAAGTCGGGCAGCACGAGCCGCAGGTCGCTCGCGCTCGTGCCGAGCTCCTGCTGCAAGCGCCGCTGCACAGCGTCCTCGAACGACTCCCCGGGCGCGGGGTGCCCGCAGCAGCTGTTCGTCCACACACCGGGCCACGCCCGCTTCTCGAGCGAGCGGCGCGTGATGAGCAGCCGGCCCTCGTCGTCGAGCAGGTAGCACGAGAACGCGAGGTGCAGAGGCGTCGAGTCGGTGTGCACCGTCGCCTTCGGGGCCGAGCCGATCGGCGTGCCGTCGTCATCGAGCAGCACGACCAGCTCGTCGTCGTTGAGCGGCGGGTTCTTCATGCCCCGAGAGTAGCAAACACTTAGCCATTGCAACTATGAGTTGTGGCAATAGAATGAGCGCATGCCGCAGACGCCGAACGAGGGTCCGCACGAGCGCGAGATGCTCGATCCGCGCCGCTACGACGTGTCCTCGTCGTTGGTCTCCGAGTATGGCTTGAGCGACGGCGAGGTGGAAGAGGTCATCGACCTGTTCGACGCGCTGCGCGGCTGGCACAGCGCATCCGAGGCGCAGAGCGAGGCGAGCCGGCGCTACATGAAGCTGAGCGAGAACGACATGCGCGCGATCCGCTTCATCATGGCGACGACCCGCGAGCAGCGCATCGTCACGTCGACGATGCTCGCCGAGCACCTGCGCATCACGGGGCCCTCGGTGACGAAGATGCTCGACCGGCTCGAGCGCGGCGGCCACATCCGCCGCGAGCCGCATCCGACCGACCGCCGCGCGCTCTCGCTCGTCGTCTCCGAGAGCACGCAGCAGACCGCGAACGCGACGGTCGGGCGCTACCACCTGCGCCGCTTCCAGGTCGCGTGCGAGATGTCGAGCGCCGAGCGCCGCACGGTGACGGCGTTCCTCCGCCGGCTCGCGGAGGTGCCGCTCCTCGACCCCGGCGCCGAGGCGCCGCAGCCGGGCTAGAACGGCAGCGGCCCGTCGGGCGCGAACGCCACCACGGCGCTGTCGCGGCCGTCCTCCTCCGCCGCCGTCTCGGCAGGCTCGGCACCGGCGGCCGGGGCGTCACGCAGGTCGGTCGCGGCCGCTCGAGCCGCGTCGCGCGCGCGCACCTCGTGGATGAACCGGCGCACGCGCTGGTCGACGATGATGTCGCCGGGCCGCAGCGGCCGCGAGAGGTAGAGGCCCTCGAGCGAGGTCAGGCGCGAGAGCGCGACGTAGGTCTGGCCGGGCGCGAAGGCGCGCGAGCCGAGGTCGACGACCGCCTCGTCGAAGGTCTTGCCCTGCGCCTTGTGGATCGTGACCGCCCATGCGAGCCGCAGCGGGAACTGCGTGAACTCCGCGACGACGTCGCGCTTGATCTCCTTCGTCGTCGGCGAGTAGGAGTAGCGGTACTGCTCCCACACCGCCGGCTCGACCTCGTGCTGCTCGCCGTCGACCTCGACCCACACGGTGCCGCCGATGTCGACGACCTTGCCGAGCGATCCGTTGACCCATCGCCCCTCGGCGTCGTTGCGCAGGAACATCACCTGCGCGCCGAGCTTGAGCTGCAGCTCGACGTCGGCCGGGTACTGGCGGCCGCCGTAGTCCCCCGAGACCTCCGCGACAGCCGTCTTCGACTTCCCGGGCAGCTGCGCGAGCGCGCGGCCGTTGATGCGCGTGACGGTGTCGTTGCGGCTCGCGAGCGTCAGCACGTCGTCGGCGGGCTTGCGGGCGCCCGCGTCGTTGAGCAGCTGCGCGATCTCGGCGGTGACGGTGCCGTGCCGCACCGCGTTGAGCGCCATCTTGAACTCGAGGTCGGTCTGGCGGTGGATGTGCACGAGCTCGACGACCTCGAGCTCCGCCTCCTCGCGCCACACGCGGGCGTCGAAGAACCACATCGATTCGTAGTGGTCGGCGAAGTAGGCGCGCTCCTCGGCGTCCCCCGGCACGGGCGCGAGCTGGTACGGATCGCCGAACATGACGACCTGCACCCCGCCGAACGGCACCGAGCGCACACCGCGAGCCTGCCGCAGCGACCGGTCGATCGCATCCATCAGGTCGGCGTTCACCATCGAGATCTCGTCGATCACGAGCAGGTCGAGCGAGTTCAGCATCTGCTTGAGCTCGGTGCGCTGCCGCAGCGGCGCATCCGCGATCACGCCGAGCGGCAGCTTCAGGAGCGAGTGGATCGTCTGCCCGCCGACGTTGAGCGCCGCGACGCCCGTCGGCGCGCACACGATGATCTGCTTGCGCGAGTGCTCGGTGAGGTGGCGCAGCAGGGTCGACTTGCCGGTGCCCGCGCGGCCGGTGATGAACAGGTGCCCGTCGCCGTCCTCGATGCGCCGGAAGATCGCCAGCTGCTCGGGGGTCAGCTCGACGTCCATCCCTCCATCCTCCCGCACCGGCGGCGCAACCGGGCCTGCACGCGCGGGCAGCTGTTGATGCGCCACGCCGTGGAACAGCGGGCCGCGACGCGCTGTTACCCACTGTGACGCCGCATCCGCACACCGTGCGCTCGCGTGCGCCATCATGGATGCCGACGGAAGAAGGGGGATGCGCATGTGCCGATTGCTCGCGCACGTCTCCCCCACCCCTGTCACGACGCAGAGCGTGCTCGGCGACGCGAGCTGCCACGAGTGGCAGCGCCTCGGGCGGCTGCACACCGACGGCTGGGGCACCGCGTGGCTCGACGGCGGCGAGGTGCGCCGCTACCGCGATGCGCGTCGCGGGCTCGACAACCCCGACCTCACCGACGCGCTCGGCGACACGCCCTCGCGCGCTCGGCTCACCCACCTGCGGCTCGCGACCGAGGGCTTCGCGACCCGCGTGCAGAACACGCACCCGTTCCGGGTCGGCGACATCGCGCTCGCCCACAACGGCTCGGTCGTGCCCTTCGCGCCGCTGCGGGCCAAGGTGACGGATGCGGAGCTCGAGCGGGTGGGCGGCGAGACCGACACCGCGGTCGTCTTCGCGCTCATCCTGCGGCAGGTCGACGTCGGCGTGCCGCTCTTCGACGCCGTGACGTCGACGGTCTCGCAGCTGCGCGAGGAGTTCCCGACCTCGGCCCTCAACCTGCTCGTGCTGAGCCCGGACGAGCTCATCGCGGTGCACGCGAACCAGGGCGCGCCGATCCCGCTCGAGCTCTTCGAGGAGTCGGGCCTCGGCGACGACCTGCCGGTCGACCACGTCGACCACTACTACCAGCTGTCGTGGCGGCGCTCGGAGGACGGCGCGATCGCGGTGACCTCGAGCGGGCTCACGGGCGACGGCTGGAACCGCATGCGGCCCGAAACGGCCGTGCGCATCGACCTCTCAACGCTGCACGTCGAGCGCCGCGAGCTGCGCGAGGTCGCGGCGGCGCACGTCGCCTGACCCCCACCGCTGGCTGAGCCGCTGCGCGCCGGCTCCTACTACGTCGGCAGCACCGGCGTCATCGAGCAGCGTGTGCAGGAGCACGCGCATGGCAAGGGCGCCGAGTACACGCGGCGACGACTCCCGGTCGAGCTCGTCTGGGCCGAGGAGCTCGACGGACTCGCGGATGCGTACGCGATGGAGCGACGGATCCACGGGTGGAGCCGCGCCAAGAAGGAGGCGCTCATCGCCGGGGACTGGGAGCGGATCCGGTCGCTGGCGCGGCGACGCGGCGTCGAGAAGGTGAAAGGGCGCTTCAGAGCCGGATAGCTCGCACGGTCGGCCTGGAGGCTTCGTCACGCTCAGTCGCCTTCGGCGACGGAGCGGCTCAGCCAGCGGGAGGGCGCGAAGCCCCCCTCAGTCAGCGGGGCGCTAGCGGCGGCCGAAGATCGCCAGGGCGATGCCCCCGACGATGAGCACTGCGACGCCTGCCGCCGCGGCGATCCAGGGCGTCGGGTCCTCGTTGTAGGAGTCCTGCGCCCGGCCGACGACGCGGTCGGCGACCTTCTTGGGGTTGACCCGGTCCTCGATCTCGTTGAGGTGCTGGCGCAGCTGCTCGCGCTGACGATCGATCTCGCGCTGCTCGGTCATCGCACGTCCCCCTCGACCCTCGTCGCTCCGCTCGCGCCCGTCGTCCGCGCCGCGGTCGGCAGGTCGTCGAGCGGGTCGGTGCCGTCGGCCGCGTGCCCGAGGCCGCGCACCATGTTCACGTCGTCCTTGATGCTGTCGACGGCCTGGAGGTCGCCGAAGTCCTTGTTCTTCTTGATGAGCTGGATCCCCACGAGCGCGAGGATCGCCAGGATCACGAGCAGCACGCCCGAGACGATGAGCGCCGAGAGCCACGGCGCGAACGCCTCGTTGAGGCCCTGGTAGCCCGCGTAGAGCAGCCAGCTGAACAGGAAGATGGCCACGACGCCGGCCGCCGCGAGCAGCGCTCCGCCGACCCCGACGCCCTTCGCCTTCTCGGAGAGCTCCTCCTTGAGGTGCCGCACCTCCGCCTTGGCGAGGTCGACGATCATCTGCGGCGTCTCCGCCAGGAGATCGCCGAGCGACTTGCGCGGCGTCATGACACGTCCTCGGGGCGCGCGATCTCGGTCGTGCCGCCGTTGCCGCGGCCGCCCTTGCCCTTCGAGACCTTGCTCATCGCGTCGCCCGCGACGCCCTTGGCCTGCTCGACGAGCTTCGGCGCCTGCGTCTCGACCAGGTGCTGCACCTCGTGGCGCTGCTTCTTGACCGTCGGGTTGTTCCAGACCTTGTCGGCCGCGCTGGCGATCTGCTCGTAGCGCTGGCGACCGGCCTTCGCGCCGAGCACGTACCCGGCCCCGAAGCCGATGACGAGAAGGATCCTGCCGCGCATGTTCGCTCCTGCCGTTGGGGGGTGCCAGCCGTGCTGGCCTCGTGCCTGTTCACGATACCCAGCAACGCCGGGTCCGCGCTCCCAGGTTCCGCTCGGGCGACGCGGAGGAAGTCCCGCGTCGCCGCCCGCTCACCAGATGGTGACGCGGGCCTCCGGGTCGAGCCACAGGCCGTCGCCGGGCTGCACGTCGAAGGCCTCGACGAACGCATCCAGGTTCTTCACCACCTGGTTCGTGCGGTGCTCGTTCGGCGAGTGCGGATCGATCGACACGAGTCGCACGGCCTCCTCCGGGCGGATCTTGATCTGCCACGCCTGCGCCCACGAGAGGAAGAAGCGCTGCGCACCCGTGAGCCCGTCGATGACGGGTGGCTCCTCGCCCGCGAGCGAGTGGAGGTAGGCGCGCCAGGCGATGCCGAGGCCGCCGAGGTCGCCGATGTTCTCGCCGATCGTGAGCGCGCCGTTCACCTTGTGGCCTGGCGCCGCGACGGGCTCGAGCGCGTCGTACTGCGCGATGAGCGAGCCGGTGCGCAGCTCGAAGGCCTTGCGGTCGTCGTCCGTCCACCAGTCGATCAAGCGGCCGTCGCCGTCGTACTTCGAGCCCTGGTCGTCGAAGCCGTGCCCGATCTCGTGCCCGATGACCGCGCCGATCGCGCCGTAGTTCGCCGCCGCATCCCGCCCCGCGTCGAAGAACGGCGGCTGCAGGATCGCGGCGGGGAAGACGATCTCGTTGAAGCCCGGATTGTAGTAGGCGTTGACCGTCTGCGGGTTCATGAACCACTCGTCGCGATCGATCGGCTTGCCGATCTTCGCGAGCTCGCGGTCGTGCTCGAAGCGCGTCGCCGCCTGCACGTTCGCGACGAGGTCGTCGCCGATCTCGAGCGTGGAGTAGTCGCGCCACTTCGCCGGATAGCCGATCTTGGGCGTGAACTTCTCGAGCTTCTCGATCGCGCGGCGGCGCGTGTCCTCGCCCATCCACTCGAGGCCCTCGATCGACTCGCGATAGGCGATCACGAGGTGCTCGATCAGCACGTCCATCGCGGTCTTCGCCTCCGGCGGGTAGTGCCGCTCGACGTAGATCCTGCCGACCGCGTCGCCGAGCAGGCCCTCGACGAGCGAGACGCCGCGCTTCCAGCGCTCGCGCTGCTCGGGCGCACCCGTGAGCGTGCGGCCGTAGAAGTCGAACTGGTCCTTCGAGATCTCGGTCGTCAGGTAGCTCGCGAACGAGCGCAGGATGCCCATGCGCAGCCACGTGCGCCACTCCGGCAGCCGCTCGTCGACGAGCATCGACTCGAGCCCCTCGAAGAAGCTCGGCTGCCGCACGACCGCCTCCTCGAACGCGCCGTCGGGCGCGTGGACGGCCCGCAGCCATGGCCGCAGGCGCTCGTAGCGCTCGACCGGGCGCTGCAGGTTGTAGGTCTTCTCGTCGTCGCGGGACGCGACGCGGTCCCAGTGGTGGGATGCGAGCTCGGTCTCGAGCGCGAAGACGGCGGCCGCGTCGGCGTCGGCCTGGGCAGCGCCGAGGTGGCCGAACATCGTCGTCAGGTGGGCGAGGTAAGCTTCGCGCACCTCGGCGAAGGACTCCTCGCGGTAGTACGACTCGTCGGGCATGCCGAGGCCGCCCTGGTTCATGTGCACGAGGTAGCGCGTGGGGTCGCCCGGGTCGGTGTCGACCCACACGCCCGTGAACCCCGGGCCGCCGATCGACTCGAGCTCGCCGAGCAGCGCGAGCAGCTCGTCGATGCTCGAGACGGCCTCGGCGCGCTCGAGCAGCGGCCGGATGGGCTCGATGCCCTTCGCGTCAGCGGCCTGCTCGTCGAGGAAGGAGGCGTAGAGGTCGCCGACCTTGCGGGCGTCGGTGCCGGGCTCGGCGTCCTGCATCTCGATCACGATCTCGCGCACCGCGGCCTCCGCCTCCTCGGCGAGCACCGCGAACGAGCCCCAGCGGGCCTTGTCGGCCGGGATCTCGGTGCGCTCGAGCCAGCGCGAGTGGACGTGCATGAAGAGGTCGTCCTGCGGCCGGACCTCGTCGTTGAAGTCGTCGACGGGCAGGCCAGAGGGCAGGGTCGTCATGCGGTCCAGCCTATTGGCGCGCTCGACGCCCGGCGCTCAGCGCAGCAGCTGCTCCGGCGTCCGCCACTTGACTCCCTCGAAGCGGGAGAAGTCGTTGTCGTACGAGACGATGTCGGCGCGATGCTCGAGCGCAAGCGCCACGAGGTGCGCATCGTTGACGAGGTTGCCGCCGCGGCCGACGTCGCGCAGCGCCCGCAGCAGGGCTCGCGCATGCTCGGGGCCGGGCGCGACCGCACGACCACCGGGCGCAGCCAGCCACTCGTCGACCTGCTCCATCGCGTCGTCGATCGTGAGCGGCTGCGGGAAGAGGCCCTCCTTCGTCGCGAGCCGCACGAACGCGAGCATTGCGACCCACGAGAGGCCGACCGTGTCGCCGCCGCCCAGGGCGCGATCGAGCCAGCGCTTGGATGACTCGTGGTGCGGGGCGTCGGCGTTCACCGCGTACAGCAGCACGTTCGCGTCGACGATCCTCACGCGACCCTCCTCACTGGCCCGCCCGCATCCGTCGGATGAGCTCGGCGTCCTCGTCCTCCGCCGCGAGCTGCAGCGCTCGATCGAGATCGATCGCCGGCCTCCCCATCGATCGAGCGCGCGTCTCGAACGGCGGGGCGCTGCCCTGCAGCGCACCGGCGCGGATCGCATCGTTGAGCGCGCGCTTGAACGAGACGCCGCGCTCCGCCATCAACCGGCGCACGAGCGACTCGGTATCCGGGTCGAGGGTCACCGTCGTCCGCATGGTGACAGCATATCATCACGAAGAATGATGCCTTGCTGTCGAAGAGCGGCCAGGCACAGGCTCGCTAGCGTGGACGGGTGCGGGTGAAGGCGGATGCGCTCGATCGGGAGATCCTGCGGCTCGCGGTCCCCGCGCTCGGCGCCCTCATGGCCGAGCCCGCGTTCCTGCTGGTCGACACGGCGCTCGTCGGGCACCTCGGCGCCGAGCAGCTCGCGGGCGTCGGCATCGGCGCGGCGGTGCTCTCGACCGCGGTGGGCCTGCTCATCTTCCTCGCCTACGGCACGACGCCCGCGGTCGCGCGGCTCGTCGGCGCCGGCGACCGGCCTGCCGCGATCCGCGCGGGCATCGACGGCATCTGGCTCGCGATCGTCGCCGGCGCGGTGCTCGTCGCGGCCACGCCGCTCGCCGGCCCCGTCGTCGGGCTCTTCGGAGCCGCATCCGCCGTCACCGAGCACGCGGCGGTCTACCTCGGCATCTCGATCCTCGGGCTGCCCGCGATGCTCATCGTGCTCGCCGCGACGGGGCTCATGCGCGGGCTGCAGGACACCCGCACGCCGCTCGTCGTCGCCACCATCGGCTTCGCCGCGAACGCCGCGCTCAACGCGCTGCTCATCTACGGCGCCGGGCTCGGCGTCGCGGGCGCCGCGCTCGGCACCGTCATCGCGCAGTGGGGCATGGCGGCGTTCTTCCTGTGGTTCGCGGTGCGGGAGGCGCGCCGGGAGGGCGTGCCGCTCGGCATCCACTGGGACGACCTCGGCCGCACGGCGTCGACGGGCGGCTGGCTCTTCCTCCGCACCCTCTCGCTGCGGGCGGCACTGCTCGCCACGACGGTCGTCGCGACGCAAGCGGGCACCGCGACGCTCGCGGCGACGCAGATCGCGTTCACGCTCTTCTCGACGCTCGCCTTCGCGCTCGACGCGCTGGCGATCGCCGGGCAGGCGATGCTCGGCAAGGCGCTCGGCGCGGGGGACGTCGCCGAGGCCCGCGCCGTCACGCGGCGGCTGCAGGTGTGGGGCGTGGGGTTCGGATGCGTCGTGGGCGCGCTGCTGCTCGCCGTCGCGTGGGTGCTCGGCGGGGTCTTCACCTCCGACCCGGCGGTGCTCGAGGCGCTGCCGATCGCGCTCGTGCTGCTCGCGCTCGCGCAGCCGATCGCGGGCTTCGTCTTCGTGCTCGACGGCGTGCTCATCGGCGCGGGCGACGCGCGCTACCTCGCGCTCACGGGCGTGCTGAACCTCGCCGTCTACCTGCCGCTCCTGCTGCTCGCGCTCCTGCCGGGCGTCGATGCGCTCGCCGTCATCTGGGCGGCGTTCTCGTTCGGCTACCTCGGCGCGCGGGCGACGACGCTCGGCCTGCGGGCGCGCTCCGACGCGTGGCTCCGCACGGGCCGGCGCTGACGCATCCGCCCGGTCAGACGACCGCGTCGCGGCGCGAGAAGCGCAGCGCTGCCGCGGCCAGGAGCGCCGCCGCGATGGCGGCGAGCCACCCGGAGCCCGTCCAGTCGGGCTCCGGGGCGAGCGGGTTCGCGATCCAGTGGAAGGGGCTCAGGTCCTCGATCCACTCCCATGGCTCGCCGAAGAGCGGCGCGAACTCGCCCGCGAGCATGAGGCCGACGAGCAGCACCCAGCCGAGCCACGCGACCGCCGCCGGCACGAAGGCGACGATCGCCGCGCCGACGGCGAGGTAGACGGCGACGAGCGGCACGTGGGCGCCGGCGATCGCGACGAGCTGGCCCCAGCGGTCGTCGCCCCCCGCGCTGAGCGAGGCTCCCGCGACGGCGGCGAAGGATGCGAGGGTCGCGAGCCCGGCGACGGCGCCGACGAGCAGGTGGCTCGCGAGCCATCCGGTGCGGCGCACCGCGGCGGCGAGCACGAGCTCGCCGTGCGCGAGCTCCTCGTGGCGGAGCCGCAGCGGCGCCTGCATCGCGGCGGCGCTCGCCATGAGGCCGATGAAGGCGGCGAGCGCGGTGAGGAAGACGCCCTCGGTGTCGTCGCCCTCCGCGCCGAGCGTCGAGACGATGCGGGACAGCCCCGGATTGTCGGCGAGCGCGCTCGCGACGACGGGCGCGAGCCGGCCCGCGATCGCGCCGACCGCGGCGGCGACGAGCACCCAGGCGAGCCCTGCGCCGAAGAGCAGCCGCGCGGTGAGCCCGAGCGGTGCGCCGCCGGGCATCGCGCCGAGGGGCGACCTCGCGGTCGCGCGACCGCCGCGCTCGGGCAGGAGCGAGCCGCCGAGCTCGCGGCGCGACTCGAGCAGCACGACGAGCGCGCCGAGCACGAGCGCTGCGGCGGGCAGCAGCAGGAGCGGCGTGGCATCCGGCGACCACGGCGGGTCGGCGAACGGATGCGCCTGGGCACCCCAGCCGATCGGCGAGAACCACACGGGCCAGGCCGCCTCGACCCGCGTGAGGTCCGCACTCGGCTCGCCGAGCGCATCCCCGATCCCGCGCACGAGGAACCACGCGCCGACGACGATCGCGGCGGCGCCGTTCGCCGCGCGCGACGTCGGCAGGGCTTGCGCGGCGAGCAGCCCGACGAGCAGCGCGAGCGCCCCGACGCCCGCGAGCGCCGCCGCCATGAGGAGCGAGCCCGTCGCGTCGAGGCCGAGCGCGATCGACACGGCCGCGGTCGCGCCGCACACGACGACGAGCTCGACGGCGCCCGCGAGCAGGGTCGCCGCGAGCGGCGCCCAGCGGCCGACCGCCGTGCCGCGCACGAGCTCAGCCCGGCCGGCGTCCTCGTCGCCGCGCGAGTGCCGCACCGCGAAGGAGGTCATCATGAGGCCGACCATCACGGCGAGGTAGGCGAAGGTCGAGACGAACATGACCGCGCCGAGCCCGATGCCGGCGGGCGCACCGCGCAGCAACAGGAGCGCCGGCTGGGCCGCGAGCAGCGCGACGAGCCCGCGCCGGGACTCCTCGTCGAACGCCGCTCCGACACCGCCGACGACCGCTGCCCAGAGCCCGGCGACGCCGAGCACCCAGAGGGCGAGGCTCAGCCGGTCGCGGCGCAGTGCCGCGGAGAGGAGCAGTCGGGTGCCGTCCACCGGCTCACTCCGCGTGTCGACCGCGGCGGCGCGCGGCAGGCTCCGGCGCCGCCGACGGCAGGACGCCCGTCGAGGCGATCGGGCCGGTCAGCTCCTCCGGCTCGGCGAGCGCGTCGACGTCGGGTGCGAGCAGCTCCTCGCCGTGCCGCTCGCCCTGCGCGCGCTCCGAGCGCGCGCGATCGACGCGCTCCGCGTCGCCGTAGTGGCGCAGGAAGAGCTCCTCGAGGCTCGGCGGCGTGAGGGTGACGGCCTGCGCCTCGGCCTCCCCGAGCCAGCGGAGCACCGCGGGCACGTCGTCCGGCGCGACCGAGCCGCGCACGCGCTCGCCGTCGACCGCGACGTCGACGATCGGCACGCCGACGGGCGCGGGACCGCGGTAGGCGACGACCGCGTGCCGGAGGTGCCGCAGCTCGTCGAGCGAACCGCTCTCGACGATCCGGCCGTCGCGGATGATCGAGACGACGTCGCACAGGCGCTCGACCTCGCTCAGGATGTGACTCGAGAGCAGCACGGTCGCGCCGCGCTGGGCGACCCGGCGGATCTCGGCCTGGAAGACGCTCTCCATGAGCGGGTCGAGCCCGCTCGTCGGCTCGTCGAGGATGTAGAGGTCGGCCTCGCTCGCGAAGGCCGCGATGAGCGCGACCTTCTGGCGGTTGCCCTTCGAGTAGGCCTTCGCGCGACGGCGCGGATCGAGGTCGAAGGCCTCGATGAGCCGGGCGCGGTCGGATGCGGGGGCCCGGTGGCCGCGGAGGCGCGTGAGGGTGTCGATCGCCTCACCGCCCGTGAGGCCGGGCCAGAGCGTCACGTCGCCCGGCACGGTCGCCACGCGCCGGTGGATCGCGACCGCGTCGCGCCACGGGTGCATGCCGAAGACGCTCGCCTCGCCGCCCGTCGCACGCAGCATCCCGAGCAGCACCCGGATCGCCGTCGACTTGCCGGCGCCGTTCGGGCCCAGGAAGCCGTGCACCTGCCCCTGCTCGACGACGAGGTCGAGCCCGTCGAGCGCGCGCACGCGCCCGAATCGCTTCTCGAGCCCCTGCGTCTCGATCACCGGCCCCGGCACGCCGCCGACGCTACTCCTCGGAGCGGCGGACGCGTCAGGCCGCGTGGTGCGGCGGCGTCTCGTGCAGGAGGTGCTCGGCGTGGTGCAGCGCGTTGGTGACGAGTCGCGCGACGTGGGCGTCGGGCTGGCTGTAGCGCACCGAGCTGCCGTCGCGCCGAGCGACGACGAGGCCGTGCGCGCGGAGCTTCGCGAGGTGCTGCGAGACGGCCGGCAGCGGCCGGTCGAGCCGCTCGGCGATCGTCCCCACCGACAGCTCCTCCCGCTCGAGCATCGCGAGGACGGCGAGCCTCGTCGGGTCGGCGAGCAGCTTGAGCACGGCCGCGGCCGCGGTCACCTCCTCGGTGCTCGGTCGGCGCGGCGCTGCGGTCACCCGAGCATGCTCTCAGACGGCGCGCGCCGCGCGGGCGCCGAGTGCCACAGCCGCCACGCGACGACCGTCGCGATCGCCGCGACGCCGGCGAGCACGAGCGCCGTGCCCGGGAGGCCGATGACGCCGAGCCAGCCGGCGAGCGGGTAGGTCAGGAGCCAGCACGCGTGCGACAGCGAGAACTGCGCCGCGAACGCCGCGCCGAGGTCGCCGGCGGGCACGCCGCGACGGATGAGCCGGCCGACGGGCGTCTCGACCGCGCTCCAGCCGACGCCCACCGCGAACCACAGCGCGCCGACGAGCAGCGCGCCCTCGAGCCCCGGAAGAGCGACCGCGCCCGCGGCGAGCGCCGTCGCGACCGCGAGGAGTGCCGCGGCGCCGAGCATGACGCGCCGCTCGGGGGCACGCCGCAGCACGGCGGGGAGCGCGAGCGCGGCGAGCATGGAGCCCGCGCCGTTGGCCGCGAGCAGCATCGCGACGACCTCATCCCCCAGCCCGAGGGAGCCGCGGGCGATCACCACCGTCTGCACGAGCACGAACGCGCCGGCGGCGGCGACCGCGAGGTTGAGCGCGAGGATCGGGCGCAGGGCCCTCGTGCGCACGAACAGGCGCACCCCGTGGCGGGCGCGATCGCCGAAGGGCGCCTCGGGCGCATCGGGTTCGATGCGCCGGGCGGGGACGGCGGTCGCGAGCACGAGCAGCGCCGAGCCGGCGAACCCGATCGCGGTGCCGAAGAACAGCGCGCTCGCCGGCACCACGAGCAGCAGCACCGCGGCGAGGGCGGGCGAGAGCACCGCCTCGAGGTCGTAGGCGAGCCGCGAGAGCGAGAGCGCCGCGGTGTAGTCGTCCTCGTCCTCGAGCACGTCCGGGATGACGGACTGGAACGTGGGGGTGAAGGTCGCCGATGCCGCCTGGAGCAGGAAGATGAGCACGTAGATGTGCCACGCCTCGTCGACGAAGGGCAGCGCGAGCGCCACGACGAGCCGCACCGCATCCGCGCCGACGAGCACGGCTCGCCGCGGGAGACGGGCGAGCGCGGCGGCCGCGAGCGGCGCGACGCCGACGTAGGCCACCATCTTGATCGCGAACGCGGTGCCGAGCACCCCCGCCGCGTCCGCGGGCTCGAGCTGGTACGCGAGCAGGCCGAGCGCGACCGTCGCGAGGCCGGTGCCCGCGAGTGCCACGACCTGCGCGAGGAAGAGGCGTCGGTAGGCGGGGTGGGCGAGGGCGCGGCGCATCCCTCCAGCCTGCCCACGCTTGCGCAGTTGCGCAATTTCGCAAGAATGGGCGGAGCCCGCACCCGAGCGCGCCCGGCACGGCAGAATGGGGCGAGTGCACTCCGTGACCGCCTGGCGCAACGCCGTCTTCGCCGCGTTCTTCGCGATGGGATTCGGCTACGCGAGCTGGATGGCCCGAGTGCCGCACGTGCGCGACATGCTCGACGTCTCGACCGGCGAGATGGGCTTGCTGCTGCTCGGCATCTCGATCGGCTCGGTGACCGGCCTGCTCGTCGCGAGCCACGTCATCCACGCCCTCGGCGCCCGGCTCGTCATCTCGATCGGCATGATCTCGGTCTCGGTCGGGCTCGCGCTCGCCGGCTGGGCCGCCGACGCGGGGCTCGCGTGGCTCGTCGTCGGAGGCTTCATCCTCGGCGGCAGCCTCACGGGCATGACCGACGTCGCGATGAACATCTCGGGCGCGGCGAACGAGCGCGCGGTGGGCAAGCCGATCATGCCGATCTTCCACGCCTTCTTCTCCTTCGGCACCGTCGCCGGCGCGGGCCTCGGCGCGCTGTGCGAGGCGCTCGGCATCGGCGTCGGCTGGCAGGCGACGGGCGTCGCCGTCGTCACCGCCGCGCTCGGCATCACGATCCACCGCTACCTCCCGGCCGACACGGTCGCCGAGCACGAGGAGCCGGTGACGCTCCGCGAGCGGCTCGCGGTCTGGAAGGACCCGCGCACGCTCCTGCTCGGCCTGCTCGTGCTCGGCATGTCGCTCACCGAGGGCTCCGCGAACGACTGGCTCGCGCTCACGATGGTCGACGGCCACGGCTTCTCGAACGAGGGCGGCGCGATCATGCTCGCGCTCTTCCTCACCGCCATGACCGGCGGGCGGCTGCTCGGCGTCATGCTGCTCGAGCGCTTCGGCCGCGTGCCGGTGCTGCGCGGCACCGCCGCCCTCGCCGCGATCGGCCTGCTGCTCGTCATCTTCGCCGACCAGCCCGCCCTCGTCGTCGCCGGCGTGCTGCTGTGGGGCGTCGGCGCGAGCCTCGGCTTCCCCGTCGGCATGAGCGCCGCCGCCGACGAGCCGCGCCTCGCCGCCGCGCGCGTCGGCACCGTCTCGGCGATCGGCTACATCGCCTTCCTCGCCGGGCCGCCGCTGCTCGGCCTGCTCGGCGACCTCGTGGGCCTCCGCCTCGCGATGCTCGCCGTGCTCGTCTTCGTGCTGCTCTCGCTGCTCACGAGCCACGTGGCTCGCGAGCGCACCCCGACCCCCGAGGAGTCCCGATGAGGATCGTCGTCGCCCGCTGCTCCGTCGACTACGCCGGCCGGCTCTCGGCCCACCTACCGCTCGCGCCGCGCGTGCTCATGCTCAAGGCCGACGGCTCGATCCTCGTCCACTCCGACGGCGGCTCGTACAAGCCGCTCAACTGGATGAGCCCGCCCGCCGTCTTCACCGCATCCGAGCCCGACGACGAGCAGCGCGCGGCGGGCATCACCGAGGTGTGGACGGTCACGCACAAGAAGACCGGCGACTCGCTCATCGTGTCGGTGCACGAGGTGCTCTCGGATGCGTCGCACGAGCTGGGCGTGGATCCCGGGCTCGTGAAGGACGGCGTCGAGGCGCACCTGCAGGTGCTGCTCGCCGAGCAGATCGAGCGGCTCGGCGACGGCTTCGAGCTGTGGCGGCGCGAGTACATGACGCCGATCGGGCCGGTCGACATCCTCGCGCGCGACGCCGAGGGCGCGACCGTCGCGGTCGAGATCAAGCGGCGCGGCGAGATCGACGGCGTCGAGCAGCTCACCCGCTACCTCGAGCTGCTCAACCGCGACCCGCGCATCGCGCCGGTCACCGGCGTGTTCGCGGCGCAGGAGATCAAGCCGCAGGCGAGGACGCTCGCCGAGGACCGCGGGATCCGCTGCGTCGTGCTCGACTACGACGAGATGCGCGGGATCGACTCGGGGCACGCGCGGCTCTTCTGAGGCCTCGGCGGCCGAGAGCCGGCCGGGGTCTAGGCGGAGTAGGGGTCGATGCGCTCGCGCCAGCCGGCGGGGCTCTGCGGCGGCTCGTCCTCCCGCGAGGCGTACGGGTCGACGCGGTCTGGCGCGGGGGCGGATGCGGCGGGCACGGGATCCTCGCGCGACGCGTAGGGCGTCACGTGGTCGGGCATCCGGCCGCCCGGCTCGGGCAGCGCGTCCTCGCGCGACGCGTACGGCGCCACGCGCTCCGGCGCGGGCGCGGAGCCGGCAGGCACGGGGCCGTCATGCGACGAGTAGGGCTCGACGCGCTCGCGCCAGCCCGCCGCCGGTGGGGCGCCGCCGAAGTCCTCGTCGACGAACGGCGCCGACGAGGGCACGGCGAAGGCCTGGCCCGCCTCGCCGAACGGCTCTTGCGGCTCGCGCTGCTGCGCTGCATCGGACTGCGGCACGGTGACCTCCCACGGCTCCGGCGGCGGACTGCTGAAGCTGACGGCGAGCGGGTGCTCGGCGGGGCCGGCGGGCTCGGGCCGCTCGAGCCGCAGGCCCGCGGCGTCGGTGCGCGTGCCGCACGCGGGGCACTGGAGCGCCGCGACGCGGCCGTCCTCATCGACGTCGACGACGCATCCGCCGATCACGACGTCGCCCGCGTCGGCCACGTCGGCGATCGTGCCGTAGCCCCAGACGATCTCGCGCATGGCGGTGCCGCACTCGGGGCACGCCGACGCCTTCGCCATGCGCACACCGTAGTCAACCCGCGCGCGCCCCACCACCCTCGCAAGCGCAGAGTTCCGGCACTCTGCGCCCGGCGGGGCGTGGAATCGCAGAGTTCCGGCACTCTGCGCTCAGCGGGGCGCGGAATCGCAGAGTGTCGGCACTCTGCGGAGCGCAGAGCGGGCGCTAGGCGATCGTCGCGGCGGCCGCCGCCCTCGCGGCGGCGGGGAGCGCCTCGACGATGCGCGCGAGCGGCTCGTCGCCGTGCGCCGCGGTGACGAACCACGCCTCGAACACGCTCGGCGGCAGGCTCACGCCCGCGTCGCGCATCGCGTGGAAGAACGGCGGGTAGCGGAACGCCTCCTGCTGCCGCACCTCGTCGAAGCTGCGCGGCGCGGTCTCGGCGAACGCGACCGAGAAGAGGCTCCCGACCCGGCTGATCGAGTGCGCGACGCCCTCGGCCCGCAGCGCGTCGGTGAGCGCCGCGGTGATGGTGTCGGCGGCGGCGTCGAGCCGCCGGTAGACGTCGTCGGTCGCGAGCCGCAGGGTCGTGAGGCCCGCCGCGACCGCGACCGGGTTCCCCGAGAGGGTGCCCGCCTGGTAGACGGGGCCGAGCGGGGCGAGCAGCTCCATGAGGTCGCGGCGGCCACCCACCGCGGCGAGCGGCATGCCGCCGCCGATGACCTTGCCGAAGGTGAGCAGGTCGGGCGCCTCGTCGCCGCTCCAGCGCTCGATGCCCCACATGCCGGCGGCGTCGACGCGGAAGCCCGTGAGCACCTCGTCGCTGATGAGCAGCGCGCCGTGCGCGTGCGCCGTGCGGGCGAGGAAGCCGTTGAAGTCGCCGTCGGGCTCGACGACGCCCATGTTGGCGGCCGCAGCCTCGACGATCACCGCGGCGATGCGGTCGCCGTGCTCGGCGAAGACCGCCTCGATCGCGTCGCGATCGTTGTAGGGCACCACGAGCGTCGTCGCCGCGACGGCTTCCGGGATGCCGGCGGAGCCGGGCATCGCGAGCGTCGCGAGGCCGGAGCCCGCCGCGACGAGCAGGCCGTCGGAGTGGCCGTGGTAGTGCCCGTCGAACTTCACGAGCAGGTCGCGGCCCGTCGCGCCGCGCGCGATGCGGATGGCCGTCATCGTCGCCTCGGTGCCGGTCGAGACGAGCCGGAGCCGCTCGACCGGGCCGACGCGGCGCTCGACCTCCTCCGCGAGCAGCGCCTCGGCGGGCGTCGAGGCGCCGAAGGAGAGGCCGTGGCTCGCGGCGTCCTGCACCGCCTCGATCACCTCGGGGTGCGCGTGCCCGAGGATCGCCGGGCCCCAGCTCGCGACGAGGTCGACGAGGTCGTTCCCCTCGGCATCCGTCACGAAGGCGCCGTGCGCGCGCACGAGGAACGAGGGCGTGCCGCCGACCGAGCCGAAGGCCCGCACGGGGCTGTTGACGCCGCCGGGGATCGCGAGCTTCGCCCGCTCGAACAGCTCGGCGTTCGTGCTCACGAGCGGCCTCCCATCGAGCCGAGCCCCATCGTGCCGAGCAGCTGTGCCTGCTCGATCGCCCAGTAGGTCAGCACGACGTCGGCGCCCGCGCGCACGATGCTCGTGAGGCTCTCGGCGATCATGCGGTCGCGGTCGATCCAGCCGTTCGCGGCGGCGGCCTCGACCATCGCGTACTCCCCCGACACCTGGTAGGCCCACACGGGCACGTCGGATGCGGCGGCGACGTCGGCGAGGACGTCGAGGTAGAGGCTCGCGGGCTTCACCATCACGATGTCGGCGCCCTCGGCGATGTCGAGCAGCGCCTCGCGGAGGCCCTCCCGGCGGTTCGCGGGATCCTGCTGGTAGGTCTTGCGGTCGCCCGTCAGGCTCGAGTCGACGGCCTCGCGGAACGGGCCGTAAAGGGCGGTCGCGTACTTCGCCGAGTAGGCGAGGATCGCCGTGTCGACGTGGCCCGCCTCGTCGAGGGCCGCGCGCACGCGCTCGACCTGGCCGTCCATCATGCCGCTGAGGCCGAGGATCTGCGAGCCGGCCTCCGCCTGGGCGATCGCCATCGCCGCGTAGCGCTCGAGCGTCGCGTCGTTGTCGACCGAGCCGTCGGCCGCGAGCACGCCGCAGTGGCCGTGGTCGGTGAACTCGTCGAGGCACAGGTCGGTCTGCACGACGGTCGCGTCGCCGAAGCGCTCGGCGAGGAACGCCGTGGCTCGGTTGAGGATGCCGTCGGGGTCGGTCGCGCCCGAGCCCACGGCATCCTTCTCCTGCGGCACGCCGAAGAGCATGATGCCGCCGACGCCCGCCTCGATCGCGCGCTCGACCTCCTGCGCGGCCGAGTCGAGCGTGTGCTGCACCTGGCCGGGCATGGAGCCGATCGGCCGGGGCTCGCTCAGCCCCTCGGCGACGAACATCGGCAGCACGAGCTGCGCGGGGTGGATGCGGGTCTCGGCCATGAGGCGGCGCATGGGAGCGCTCTGCCGCAGCCGGCGGGGGCGGATCGTGGGGGACATCCCCTCCAGGGTACTCTCGGTGCCCCGTCGCGGGCCGGGCCGCCGTTGCGCTGCGAGCGCACGAGGACCCGGCCGCCGGCTCACTCCCCGGCGGCGGCTCCGGGGGTGAGCTCGGCCTCGATTGCCTCCTCGAGCGCGCCGATGACGCGCCAGCCGCCCTCCGAGCTGTTGCCGAGCACGCTCACCGTGGTCCTGGTCGCGACGAGGTGCGTCGAGCGGAAGGAGGCGCCCGCGTCCCAGCCCTCGAGGATGAGCGCGTCGTGCGTGCCGTGCAGCCAGAAGCCGAGGCCGTAGCGCTTCTCCTCCTCCGGCACGTCGTGGCGCGGGCGGAGCATGTCGTCGACGGTCGCGCGCGAGACGATCCGGCCGTCGAGCAGCGCGAGCCAGAAGCGGTGCAGGTCGTCGGCGGTCGTGAAGACGCCGCCGTCGCCGTTGCCGAGGATCGGCAGGTGCAGGGTGTTGACGAGGTCGCCCTCGTCGTCGATGTAGCCGGGCGCCGCGTCGGCGGGCAGCGCGTTGAGCGGCAGGAAGCCCGTGCGCTCGAGCCCCGCCGGCTCGAGCACGAGCCGGCGCACCGCGTCGTGGTAGCCCTCGCCCGTGACGCGCTCGAGCACGATCGCGAGCACCATGTAGCCGCCGTTGCAGTAGGCGAAGCGCTCGCCGGGCGGGAGCTTCTGCGGGTGCCCCTCGAGCATCGGCAGGAACGCCTCGGCGGTCGTAAGCCGGTGCGCGGGCACGGTGAGCACGTAGTCGGCCGGCTCCCAGTCGGAGTCCTCGTCGAGGTAGTCGCCGATGCCGGAGGTGTGGCCGAGCAGCTGCTCGATCGTCACGCGCCCGTCGATGAGCGGGAGGTCGTCGCCCAGCAGCTCGCGCACCGGCTGGTCGAGCCGCAGCTCGCCCTGCTCGACGAGCCGCATGACCGCGAGCGCCGTGAAGCCCTTGCCGCCGCTCGCGATCGCGATGCGCGCGTCGGCGCGCATCGGCACGCCGAGCGCGCGGTGCAGGTGGCCCGCGACGAGCTCGAGGGTGCGCTCGTCGCCGACGTCGATCGTCGCGACGCCCGTGAACGAGCCCTCGGCGACCGCCTCGTCGAGCGCTGCCTGATCGATGTGCATCGCGTGCCTCCCGCTTGCGTCCAGCCGCCCAGGCTACCCGCGCGCCGTGCCGACGGCGTCGATGGGGCGGTCGAGCAGCCGCCCGTCGTCGATCGACCAGCGGCGCGTGAGGCCGAGCCGCTCGAGGAACGCCTCATCGTGGCTCACGACCACGAGCGCGCCGCGGTGGGCGGCGAGCGCCTCGACGAGCCGGTCGATCGAGTCGAGGTCGAGCGAGTTCGTCGGCTCGTCGAGCAGCAGCAGCTGCGGCGCGGGGTCGGCGAGCAGCAGCCGCGCGAGCGCGAGCCGGAACCGCTCGCCGCCCGAGAGGTCGCGCACGCGCTGGTCGGCGCGCGCGCCGCGGAACAGGAACCGGGCGAGCTGCGCCCGCACGTCCTGCAGCGAGCGCTCCGGCGCCGTCTCGCGCACCGCGTCGACGAGCGTCGCGTCCTCGTCGTCGAAGCGGATGCGCTGCGGCAGCATCGCGGTCTCGGCGATGCGGTGCTCGACCTCGGCCACGGGCGCCGGTGCGCCGTCGGCCCGACCCGGCGCGCCTCCCGCGGCAGAGCCCGCCGCGACGATCGCCTCCAGCAGCGTCGTCTTGCCCGCCCCGTTCGGCCCGGTGAGGGCGATCCGCTCAGGCCCGCGCACGAGCAGCTCGCCGTGCGCGTGACGGAGCGCGAGCACGTCGCGACCCGTCGGCACGACCGTGCCGGGCAGCTCGATGCGGATCGCGCGGTCCGCCCGCAGCTGCGCCTGCGCTTCCTCGAGCGCCGACTCCGCCCGCCGGAGCCGGTCGTCGTGCAGGTCGCGGTGCTTCGCGGCCGAGACCTGCGCCGATCGGGCCTTGAGCTTCATGACCGCGCGCGGCTCGCGCTTCTCGGCGTACGCCTTCCGCGCGATGCGGGATCGGCCGGCGAGCTGCAGCTCCGCCTCGACGCGCTCGCGACGCTCGCGCCGCAGCTGCTGCTCGGCGTCGCGCACGTCGCGCTCCGCCGCCGCCTGCTCCGCCTCGATCGCCGCGCGGTAGACCGAGTAGGGCCCGTCGAAGGTGCGCAGGCTCGAGCCGGCGACCGGCGCCGCACCGTGCAGCTCGACGATGCGATCGACGCGCTCGAGCAGGGCGACGTCGTGGCTGACGACGACGAGCGTGCCGCGCCAGGCGCCGATCGCGTCCTGCAGCCGCGCGCGAGCGCGCGCGTCGAGGCTGTTCGTCGGCTCGTCGAGCAGGGCGATGTCGGCGCGCTGCAGCCGGATGGCCGCGAGCCCGACGAGCACCGCTTCGCCGCCCGAGAGCGACGCGACGGGCCGCCGCAGCAGGTCGGCGTCGCCCGCGAGCCCGAGCGCGGCGAGCTCGCCGAGCGCATCCGCCTCGATCCCCCATCGATCGCCGACGGCGTCGAAGCGGTGCTCGGCGACGTCGCCGCGCTCGATCGCGGCGATCGCGGTGAGCACGGGGGCGATGCCGAGGGCGTCGGCGACGGTGCCGGGCCCGAGCGCGAGCTGCTGCGGCAGCCTCGCGACGGTGCCGTGCACGACGAGCTCGCCCGAGGCGGGCGAGAGCTCGCCGGCGATGAGCCGCAGGAGCGTGGACTTGCCGGAGCCGTTGCGGCCGACGAGACCCGTGCGGCCGTGGCCGAGCGTGCCGGTCGCGGCGTCGAGCGCGAGCGTGCCGTCCGGCCAGGTGAAGGAGACGCGCGAGAGCGCGATGGCGGTGCGTGCCAAGAGGAGACCTCCGAGAGCGTGGAAGCGCTGACGGATGCGTCGACGGTGCGTGTGCCGTCGGGTCAGCGCGGGATCGCGGCTCCCGTGCTGTCGGTCATGCTCTGGTCTCCTGGGGCGAAGTGCGCCGGCGCTGACACCGCCGACGATTGCGCAGGCGACGGTACCGGATCCTCCCGGCCGGGGCAACGGTCGGCCGGGCTAGCGTGGTCGGCATGACCGCCGACGAGGAGCTCGACGCGCTCGTCGCGCGCGTGCCGCTCGGCGAGAGCCGGTTCGAGATCGACGGCCGCACGTGGAGCATCACGCGCGTCGACCGCGCAGACGGCCGCTCGAGCACGATCGACGGCGAGCAGCTCGGCGGTCGCGCGCGCATGAGCGCGAACGTGTGGCGCACGAGCGGCGGCACGCAGCTCAAGCCGTGCGAGATGCCGGCCGAGCAGGTGCTCGCGGTGCTCCGGGCGCTGCCGGAGCGCAGCGAGCGCTGACCTGCCGCTGCAGGCAGGGCGGATGCGTCAGCGCGGCGGCTCGGGATCGGTCACGTCGGCGACCAGGGCGCCCAGGTGCGCGACGAGCGCGTCGCCGTCGAGCGTCGCCGCGACGCCGTGGTCGCCCGCGCCGATCGAGACGCGCCGGCCGAGGACGCGCTCGTCGGCGATCACGGGCAGGGGCCGGGTCGTGCCGAACGGCGTGATGGTGCCGCGGCGGAAGCCCGTCACCTCGAACGCGGCGTCGGCGTCGGGCATCGAGAGCCGGTTGACGCCGAGCAGCTCGCGGAGCTTCGGCCACGCGATCGCGCGGTCCCCCGGCACGAGCACGAGCAGGTGGTCGCCCTCGCCGCGCCGGACGACCATCGTCTTCACGATGTCGCCGGGCTCGACGCCGCGCGCCGCGGCGGCCTCGGCGAGGGAGCCGACGCGGCCGTGGCGGGTGATCTCGTGCTCGAGCCCGGAGGCGGCGAGCGCCTCGAGCGCGCGGTTCGGCTCGGTCATGCCCCGAGGCTACGCGCCCTCGCTCGCGCTCGCCCTCAGCGCCTCGACGAGCGCGGCGGGGCTCGGCTGCGCGGCGACGCCCGCGACCGGCAGCCCGAGCGCGCGGCAGTCCTCGGCGGTCTGCTCGCCGATGGCGATGACGCGCGCGCCGGCCGGCAGGCCGAGCCGCGCCACCTGCCGCGCGATCGAGCCCGAGGTGACGAGCGCCGCGTCGATCGGCGGCTCGCCGCGCTCGAGCGCGGGGGCGTCGACCGGCACGGTGCGGTAGGCGACGACGTCGGTGACGCGCATGCCGTGCCGCCGCAGGCCCTCGGCGACCGTCGGCCGCGCGTCGAGCGCCCTCGGCCAGAGCGCGTTGCCCTCGCGGAGCGGCCACTCCGCGACGAGCCCGGCGGCCGATTGGCGCGTCGGCACGAAGTCGACCGGCACGCCCCGCTCGCGGAGCGCCGCGGCCGTCGCCGCGCCGACGGCCGCGACGCGCACCGATCCGGGCACGCGCGGCAGCACCGGCACGGTCGAGCGGCTCGTCACGACGAGCCAGTCGAAGCCGCCGTCGGCGAGCCGTGCGAGCTCGCGCCGCAGCGCATCCTGATCCTCCGCCGGCGCCGTCCGCACGAGCGGGCGCACGACCGGCTCGAGCCCGGTCGCGGCGACGAGCCGCGCGACCTCGTCGCCCCAGTCGCCGCCGCGCGGGATGAGGACGCGCACGCCGGCCTCAGTCGGCCGAGGAGCGCGCCTCGTGCACGAGGTCGGCCGCGCCGCCCTCGAGCAGCTCGGCGACCGCGCGCTCGGCGACGTCGCGCGCCGCCTCCGCGAGCTCGCCGGGCTTCGTCGAGTCGAGCGTGTAGGCGTGGGATGCCGTGAGCTTCCGCGAGCCGTCGGTCGCGTACGCCGACGCGGTGAGGAAGAGCATCCCGTCGGCGACCTCCGCGTGCGCCGCGAGCGGTGCGGCGCAGCCGGCCTCGAGGCCCGCGAGCACGCGCCGCTCGGCGTCGGCGGCCGCGCGCGTCGACGCGTGGTCGGTCGGCGCGACGGCCTTCCGCGCCGCCTCGTCGCCCGCGCGGACCTCGACGGCGAGCGCGCCCTGCGCCGGCGCGGTCGGGAAGTCGATCACGTCGAGCACCTCGGTCGCGCGGTCCTCGAGCCCGAGCCGCTTGAGGCCCGCGAGCGCGAGCACGACCGCGTCGAGGTCGGCGTCGGGGCCCTGCGCGCGAGCGAGGCGCGTCGGCACGTTGCCTCGCAGGTCGACGACGTCGAGGTCGGGGCGGGCGAGCCGCAGCTGCGCCATGCGCCGCGGCGAGCCGGTGCCGACCTTCGCGCCCTCGGGCAGCTCGGCGAAGGTGAGCCCGTCGCGCGCGCACAGCGCGTCGCGGGCGTCCTCGCGCTTCGAGACCGCGGCGAGCTCGATGCCCTCGGCGGGTGCCGTCGGGAGATCCTTCATCGAGTGCACCGCGACGTCGACGCGGCCCTCGAGCAGCGCGTCCCGCAGCGCCGAGACGAACACGCCCGTGCCGCCGATCTGCTGCAGCGACGAGCGGTCGGTGTCGCCCTGCGTCGTGATCGGCACGAGCTCGACCTCGGCGTCGAAGCGCTCGGCGAGCGCCGCGCACTGCGCCATCGCGAGCTCGGAGCCGCGCGTGCCGACCTTGAGCGCGCCGCTCATCGCTGACCTCCGCTCGCAACGGACCCGAGGTCGGCAGCCGGACCCGAGATTTCGGGTCCGCGTGCCGAGGTGGGGTCCGTGACGCGGATCAGCCGTCCCCGCAGCGCCGCGGTCACGGCTGCAGCCCCGCGATCGCGGGCCGGAACCCGAGCCGCGGGTTCTCGCAGCAGCCGGGGCGGCATACGTCGTACCAGGGGTGGATCGACGTGACGGCGTTCCGCTCGGCGGCCGGCCGGCCCTCGAGCCGCTCCTGCACGAGGTCGACGAGCGCGCCGACGTACTGCGGGTCGACGCCGGGCGTCGGCGCGCGGCGCACCCACAGGCCCGCCTCGGTCGCTGTCTCGATCGCCTCCTCGTCGAGGTCCCACATGACCTCCATGTGGTCGCTCACGAAGCCGAGCGGCACGATCACGACGGCCTTCCGGCCCTCCAGGGCCTCGATCGCATCGTTGATGTCAGGTTCGAGCCACGGCTGCGAGGCGGGCCCCGAGCGCGACTGGTAGACGAGCTGCCACGCGACACCCGGCGCCGCCTCGCCCATCACGTACTCGGCCGCGGCGAGGTGCTGCGCCTCGTAGCCGCCGCCCGGGCCCCACTCGTGCAGGTCGGGCGCGCCCGAGCGCTCGGCGTCGGCGGTGGGGATGCTGTGGGTCGCGAAGAGCACCTCGACCTCCCCGTCGGCGAAGCCCGCCTCGCGCGCCTCGGCGAGGCTCGCGCGCACGCCGTCGACGAACGGGGCGAGGAAGCCCGGGTGGTTGAAGAACTGCCGCACCTTGTCGATCTGCATCGTCGCCTGCAGGCCCGTCGCCTCGAGCGCGTCGGCCCAGTCCTCGCGGTACTGGCGGCACGAGGAATAGGACGAGTAGGCGGACGTGGGGATCGCGAGGAGCTTCGAGGCGCCCGCGGCGGCCGCCTGCTGCAGCGCCTCGTCGAGGTAGGGCGCCCAGTTGCGGTTGCCCCAGTAGACGGGCAGGTCGAGGCCCGCCTCGGCGAGCGCGGCCTCGAGCGCGGCCTTGAGCTCGCGGTTCTGGTCGTTGATCGGGCTCACACCGCCGAAGTGGCGGTAGTGGGTCGCGACCTCCTCGAGCCGCTCGTCGGGGATGCCGCGGCCGCGCGTGACGTTGCGGAGGAACGGCAGCACGTCGTCCTGCCCCTCGGGGCCCCCGAAGCCCGACAGCAGGATGCCGTCGTAGGCGACCGGCTCCTCGACGTGCTCGGGACCGGCCTGCGCGGGCTCGGTCGCGCTCGGCACCGCGGCGCCGGGCTCGAGGTGCACGCCGGTCGCGGCGGGCGCCTTCGTCTCGCGGCGGCCCTGCTGCGCGGCCTGCTGCTGCTCGGGCTGCGCCTGCACGGCGCCGCCGCAGCAGCCACCGCCGCAGCAGCCGCTCTGCGCCTGGCTCGATCCGGCCTCTGTCGACTCGCTCATGCGAGCACCTCCTCGATCTCGTCGATCGTGATCCGTCGGCCCGTGAAGAACGGGATCTCCTCGCGCACGTGCAGGCGCGCATCCACGGCCCGCAGCTCGCGCATCATGTCGACGAGCTCGACGAGCTCGTCGGATTCGAGCGGCAGGATCCACTCGTAGTCGCCGAGCGCGAAGGCCGCGACGGTGTTCGCGACGACGCCGCGGTAGGCGGCGCCTGCGCGGCCGTGCTCGGCGAGCATGCGGGAGCGCTCGGCGGGGTCGAGCAGGTACCACTCGTAGGAGCGGTTGAACGGGTAGACCGTCACCCACTGCTTCGGCTCGATGCCGCGGAGGAACCCGGGCACGTGGGACTTGTTGAACTCCGCGTCGCGGTGCACGCCCATCGCGCTCCAGGTGATCGTCGTGCCGGCGAGCTCGCGCGAGCGGCGCACGCGGCGCACGGCCGCCTGGAGCGCCTCGGGGCTCGTGGCGGCGCCGGCCGTGCCGTGCATCCACACGAGCACGTCGGCGTCGGCGCGCATGCCCGAGACGTCGTAGATGCCGCGCGTCGTGACGCCCTCGGCCTCGAGCGCCGCGAGCTCGTCGGCGAGCGGCGCTCCGCCGGTGCTCGATCCCGCAGCGCCCGCGCCGCCGCGGCGGTGCACGCTCCAGATGGTGAACCCGTCGCCCAGCGCTCCTGCCTGGGGCGATGACTGCTCGCTCATGCCTCTCCTCGTCCGTCTGTCACTGGGGTGCCGGATGCGTCCTCCGGCTCGGTCGCGGCGGCCTCGTCGTCGAGGTCCTCGGTCCAGGGGGTGCCGGCGATCGCGAAGCGCTCGCGGCGGATGCGCAGGGCCGCCTCGCGCGCGTCGGGCACGACCTGCGCGAGGCCCGTGCCGGCGACGGCCGCGCCGACGACCTCGAGGTTCTCGTGCTCGGCCGCGGCGTCGCGGAGCGCCTGCTGGCGGCGCTTCGCGCCGACGATCGACGAGGGCTGGCCCTGCTCCCAGCGCACGCGGGCGCTCGCGAGCGGCTGCGGCAAGTCGATGCCGAGGATCGTCTTCGCGTCCTCGAGCGCGAGCGCCGCGGCCGCCGCGTCGTCGAGCCCCTCGGTCGCGGGCGCGGCGATGCCCGAGCCGTAGGAGAGGCGCACGACCTCGCGGCCCGCGGCGGCCTCGCGCAGCCACGACCACTTCGCGCTCGAGTGCGTCATCGCCTTCGCGCGCACGCCCGTCGCGTCGGCCGCGACGAGCACGCCCGTGCCGCGCGGATCGCCCGAGACCGCGCCCGCGGGGAGCACGAGCGTGACGAGCTCGACGGTCACGCCAGGCTCGTCGGCGCGCGCCGCCGGGCCGATCGCGTCGCCGAGCACGCGGCGCGCCTCGCGCTCGGGGAGCGCGACGACGAGCGACGACGCGTCGAAGCTGCCCGCATCCGTCTGCACGCGCCAGCCGGTCGCGGTCTTCGCGGCGGAGACGGCGCGCACGCCGGTGCGCAGCTCCGCGCGGTGCTCGCGCGCGCGCTCGGCGAGGGCGGCGGTGATGCGGTGGATGCCGCCGCGGATGCCCTGCACGGCAGAGCCTGGCCTGCCGACCTGCTTCGCGGCGCCGGCGCGCTCCTCGAGCACGAGCGCGACGGCGCCCGAGAGCGAGCCGGCGCGCGTGATGGCGTTGTTGAGGCCGGGTGCGACGACCGCGACGTCGAGCAGGTCGGGGTCGGCCGAGTAGACGCCGCCCGCGAGCGGCGCGACGAGCCGGTCGAGCGCCTTCTGCCCCATGCGGCGGCGCACGAGCGGGCCGAGCGCCTCGTCCTTGCCGATCTTGAGCACGGGCATGAGCCGGTCGCCGTAGGCGCGCAGCGCCCCGCCCCAGCCGAGCGCGTCGATGACGTCGCGCGCGAGCGGCACGGCGGGGATGCCGAGCAGCGTCTGCTTCGGCAGCGGCACCGCGCGGCCCGGCAGCTGCAGCCACGCGCCGGCGGGGTTCGGGTCGACGATGTCGTCGGCGAGGCCGAGCTCCGCCGCGAGCTCGGCGACCGCGCCGCCGCGGGTCGCGAACGACTCGGCGCCCGCGTCGAGCGCGAGCCCGTCGACCTCGATGCCGCTCGCGACGCCGCCGAGCCGCTCGCTCGCCTCGAGCACGAGCACGCGGTAGCCGCGGCCCGCGAGGTCGTGCGCGACCGTGAGGCCCGCGACGCCTGCGCCGAGCACGATCGCGTCGTGGGTCGGCGCGCTCCGGCCGGCGGACGCATCCGCCGCCGACGAGGGCTGAGCGAGGTCGTCGGTCACCGAGCGTGCACCGCCTGCACGATGCGCGTGAGCACCTCGGGGTCGGTCGTCGGCGGGACGCCGTGGCCGAGGTTGAACACGTGTGCGCGCGCGACCGAGCCCGCGAGCATCACGTGGTCGATCGCGGCGACGATGATCTCCCACGGCGCGCCGAGCACGGCCGGGTCGAGGTTGCCCTGCACCGTGACATCGGTGCCGATGCGCTCGAGCGCGACGTCGAGCGGCACGCGCCAGTCGACCCCGACGGCGTCGACGTCGAGGTCCATCACCGAGTAGAGCTCGCCCGCGCCGACGCCGAAGTGCACGAGCGGCACGCGGGCGCCGGTCGCGTCGGTCAGGTCGCGCACGCGGTCGAGCGCGAGGCGCGAGGCGGGGGCGACGTGCTCGCGGTACTGCTCGAGCGGCAGCGAGCCCGCCCACGAGTCGAACAGCTGCGCGGCGCTCGCGCCCTCCTCGACCTGGGCGCGGAGGAAGCGGCCGGTGACGTCGGCGGCCCAGCGGGTGAGCGCGTCCCAGGCGTCGGGGTGCGCGCGCATGAGGGTGCGGGCCTCGAGGTGGTCCTTCGAGGGGCGACCGGCGACGAGGTAGGCGGCGAGCGTGAAGGGGGCGCCGGCGAAGCCGATGAGCGGGGTCGAGCCGTCGCCGATCTCGGCGAGCCCGGCGATCGTCTGCCGCACGCCTTCGCGCACGGGCTCGAGCGCGGTCTCGAGCATCGCCGGGTCGTTCGCGACGAGCCGGGCGACGTCGTCGGGGGTGCGGATGGGCTCGGCGACGACCGGGCCGACGCCCGGCGCGATCTTCACGTCGACGCCCGCGAGCTTGAGCGGCACCATGATGTCGCTGAAGAAGATCGCCGCGTCGACCCCGTGGCGGCGGACGGGCTGGAGCGTGATCTCGCTTGCGAGCTCGGGCACGAGGCACGTGTCGAGCATGTCGCGGTCGGGGCCGTCGGTGCGCTGGCGCAGCTCGCGGTACTCGGGGAGCGAGCGGCCCGCTTGCCGCATGAACCACACCGGGGTCGTCTCGGGGCGGTCGCCGCGGTACGCGCGCACGAGCGGCGAGGCGCCGGTGCGCGTGTTGAGCGGGTGGTTCTCGGGCAGGGCGGTCACTGCTCCATTGTCCCACGCGGGCGGCTGGCCGACCTGGCGCTGGCTGTGCGCCAGCCATGAGCGTGCGCCGCCGACGCGGGCCCGACTACCCGCCGAGCGCACGCGCGTCGATCGTGAAGCCCTGCGCCTGCAAGCGCTCGACGAGCACGTCGCCCATCGCGGTCGCGGGGGTGAGCACACCGCCCGTCGGGCTGCAGCGCTCGCCGTCGACCGCGAGCGCGAGCGCCGCCTCCCCGAGCATGACGGAGGTCGCGGCGTAGCCGGGGTCGCCCTGCGCGGCGAAGGTCGCCTCGAGGCGGTCGCCGCGCTCGGTGCGGGCGGAGGTGACCATGCGGAAGCGCCCGCGCTCGCGCACCTCCTCCGACGGCCCCTCGCCCGGCGCGGGGAGCGCGGCGTCGACGAGGCGCCGGAGGCCCGGCGTCGCCATCGCGGCGGCGAGCGCCGTGACGCCGGCCGCGAGGCCCGCGGCGCGCAGCTTGCCCCCGGCGCCGCGACCGGTCGGCACGATCTCGCGGTAGCGGAAGCGATCGCCGTAGCCGCGGCCGCGCAGCGCGTGCGAGCGCAGCACGAGGCGCGTGTTGTACGAGGCCATCACGAACGGCGCCGCCCACTCCCCGGTCTCGGCGTCGCGGAAGTGCCGCGACGCATCCGCCGACGCGCGCACCGGCACGCCGCCCGTGAGCGCGGCGGGGTCGGCGAGGATCGCGCGCAGCCGCGGCTCGCCTTGCGCGCGCTCGAGCTGCGCGCGGAGCGAGTCGATCGTGCCCCCGCTGATGCCGCCCGAGAGCTCGCGCACCCGCAGCGTCGTGTCGGTGAGGCCACCCGCGCCGAGCTCGGCCGCGAGCGCGGCGAGCACGTGCACCGAGAGGTCGGAGGGCACCGAGTCGAAGCCGCTCGAGACGACGAGCCGGGCGCCGCTCGCCTCGGCGCGCTCGTGGCAGCGCTCGACGAGCTCGCGCACGAAGAGCACCTCGCCCGTGAGATCGAGGTAGTCGGTGCCGGCATCGGCGCAGGCCTCCGCGAGCGGCAGCCCGTGCCGGAGGTAGGGGCCGACGGTGCTCACGACGACGCGCGAGCGCTCCGCGAGCGAGCGGAGGCTCGCGGGGTCGCCGCTGTCGGCGAGCGCGAGCAGCCACTCCGAGCCCGCGGGGCCGAGGCCCGCCCGCACGCGCTCGAGCCGCTCGATCGAGCGGCCCGCGAGGCCGACGCGCAGGTCGGCGGGCGCGGCGGCCGCGAGGTGCTCGGCGACGAGCCGGCCGACGAAGCCGGTCGCGCCGTAGAGGATGAGGTCGAGCTCGCGCATGCGGCCAGCGTGGCCGCCGCGCCTCGCGGTGCGCTGTGCGATCGCTGACGGCGGACGGCGAGGGCTCGGAACGGGGTACACGGGCGCGGTAGGATGCTCTGGTGCTCATCTGCCTGACGGCGAGTCACAAGAACGCCGACTTCAACGCCCTCGAGGCGCTGTCGTCCGCCGACGCCTCCGCCCTCCCCAGCTCCTTCGCCGCCCACCCCGCGGTCGACGGCGCCGTCGTCGTCTCGACGTGCAATCGCTTCGAGGTCTACCTCGACGTCGACGCCGATGAGCACGAGGAGGCGGCCGGCATCGCGCAGGGCGCCGCCGCCGACGCGCTCGGCTTCCATCGCCCCGAGACGCTCGAGCCGCTCGTCGACACGCGCGCCGCCGAGCACCTCTTCTCGGTCGCGGCGGGCCTCGAGTCGGTCGTCATCGGCGAGGGCGAGATCGCCGGCCAGGTGCGCCGCGCGCTCGCCTCGGCGCAGGAGGCGGGCACGACCTCCGCGCACCTCGAGCGGCTCTTCCAGCGCGCCTCCGAGACGCAGCGCACCATCAAGAACCGCACCGGCATCGGCGAGGCCGGCCGCTCGATCGTGCGCCTCGCCCTCGACCTCGCGAGCGCTCGCGTCGACCTCGCCGGCGCTCGCGTGCTGCTCGTCGGCACCGGTCGCTTCGCGGGCGTCTCGCTCGCCGAGCTGCGCCGCCGCGGCACGAAGCACATCGAGGTGTGGAGCCCCTCGAACCGCGGCGAGGGCTTCGCGCGCAGCCACGCGATCGGCTACGTCGACCCGCGCGACGCCGCCCTCGCCGCCGCGAGCGCCGACGTCATCGTGACCTGCACGAGCTCCGACCAGCACGTCGTCGACGCCGCCCTGCTGCGCGCGGGCCGCGAGCAGCTCGCCGCGACCCACGCCTTCCCGGGCGCCGACGCCGACGTGCACGACGCATCCGTCTGCCCGGTCGGGCACGACTCGCCCGCGACGTGCCCGCTGCGCTCGGCCGGCGCGGGCGCGGCGCACGAGTGCCCCGTCGAGCACGGCCGCGCCGCGCAGCTCGTCGTCGACATGGGCATGCCGCGCAACGTGGATCCCGACGCCGCGACCGTGCCGGGCGTCGAGGTGCTCGACCTCGAGACGATCCGCATCCACGCGCCGCTCGAGCACCTCACGGCGACCGAGGATGCGCGCGACCTCGTGCGCAAGGCCGCGCGCCGGTTCGAGCGCGGCACCGCCGAGCACCAGGTGGGCTCGGCGATCGCGACGCTCCGCGAGCACGTCGAGGACGCGCTCGAGGCCGAGCTCGCGCGCATCGGCAAGCGCGGCACCGAGGCCGAGCGCAAGCTCGCCGAGCAGGCGCTGCGGCACTTCGCCGGCGTCGTGCTGCACAAGCCGACCGTGCGCGCCCGCCGGCTCGCGGCCGAGGGCCGCCACGACGACCTCCTCTCGGCGATCGACGCGCTGCTCGGCGACGACTCCGCCGCGTGAGCGGCCCTCGCCTGGAGTCGGGCGACGAGCCGACGACCGGCTCGCACGGCATCCTGCCTCCCGCCGGCGTCGAGACCGACCCGCGCGACACGGCAGGCGAGGCGCCCGAGCGTCGCCGGCGCATGGTCGACCTCGCGCCGCTCAAGGCGAGCCCCGCCTTCGCCCGGCTGTGGATCGGCACCGCGATCAGCGGCATCGGCGCGCAGATGACGATCGTCGCCGTCGGCCTGCAGATCTTCGACATGACCGGCAGCACGATGATGGTCGCGCTCGTCGGCGGCATCGCGCTCGTGCCGATGATCGTCGCGGGCCTGTGGGGCGGCATGCTCGCCGACGCCTTCGACCGCCGCGCGCTGCTCATCGCCTCGAGCCTCACCGGCTGGACCGCCGTGCTCGGTCTCGTCGCGCTCTCGGCGTGGGACGCGGCCCTCATCGCGGACGGCGAGCGCGCGCTCGTCTGGCCGTTCTACGTGCTGACGACGATCAACACGGTCGCGGCCACGATCTCGGGTGCGACGCGCTCGGCCGTCACCCCGCGCATCCTGCCCGCCCACCTCATCTCGCGCGCCGCCGCGCTCAACGGCATCTCGTTCGGCACGATGCTCACCGTCGGCCCCGCCGCGGCGGGCGTGCTCGTCGCGACCGTCGGGCTGCCGATCACGTTCGCGATCGACGCCGTGCTCTTCACCGCCGGCTTCCTCGGCATCATCGGCCTGCCGAAGCTGCCACCGCTCGGCGCGGTGTCGAAGCCTGGCCTCGAGTCGCTGCGCGAGGGCTGGCGCTTCCTCAAGCACGCGCCCAACATCCGCATGTCGTTCCTCGTCGACATCATCGCCATGACGTTCGGCCGCCCCTTCGCGCTGCTGCCGGCGGTCGGGGCGCTCGCGATCGGCGGCGGCCCCGTCACGGTCGGCGTGCTCACGGCCGCGGCCGCGATCGGCACGCTGCTCGCGAGCCTCTTCTCGGGCCCCGTCGCGCACGTGCACCGGCACGGCATCGCGATCTCCCGCGCGATCACGGTCTACGGATGCTTCGTCGCGCTCGTCGGCGCCGTCATCCTCGCGATGACGCTCGGCCTGGGCGGCGAGGTCGGCCCCGACTGGTCGCAGGTGTCGTGGCCGGCGCTCATCGTCGCCGGGGTCGGCATGGCCGGCATGGGCGCGAGCGACGAGATCAGCGCGATCTTCCGCTCGACGATGATGCTCACGGCGACGCCCGACGACATGCGCGGGCGCACGCAGGGCCTCTTCCAGGTCGTCGTCGCGGGCGGCCCGCGCCTCGGCGACCTCTACGCCGGCGCGGTCGCGAGCCTCGTCGCGCTCTGGGCGCCGCCCCTGTTCGGCGGGCTGCTCATCGTCGTGCTCATCGCGGTCGTGACGCGCTCGCAGCGCTCGTTCCTCGCCTACGACGCGCGCCGGCCCACGCCATAGGGACGGTCGGGGCGCCGCTCGGCGCGACACCCGGAGGCTGAGGCAGGGATGCGCGAAGGCTCAGGCGGCCTTGCGTCCCGACCGTTGCGGACAGCGTTACCGTGACCGCGAAGGGCATTCACGAGGTCGGGGTCCCATGCGTCACGAGCAGGCTCAGCAGGTCGACCCGCCGCGCCTGCTCCACGATCAGCTCGCATCGGTGTCCGCGCCGACGCAGGCCTGGTCGCGCCGCGACGGCTCGATGGACGAGCACCCGATCCACGGCCTCTTCCACGGCGACTGGCGCTTCGTGCGCGCCGTCGAGCTGCGCGTCGACGGCGCGCCGATCGAGCACCTCGCCACGTCGAGCGCGGGCGACTGGGCGCTCATCCGCGGGATCGCCCCGGCGCTCGACTCGGAGCCGGGCGACGCGCGCATCGCGGTCGAGCGGATGCGCGAGGTCACCCCGGGCGCGGTGCTCGAGCGGGCGACGGTCGTGAACGGCCGCGACCTGCCGATCGACGTGCGCATCGAGCTCGCGATCGACGTCGCCTTCAGCCCCATCGAGCGCGTGCGCGACGGCCGCGCCGACCCCGTCCCGGTGCACGTCGGGATCGAGGGCGTCGACGCGGTCGCGACCGACGGCATCCGCACCCTCCGCGTCCGCAGCCGCGCGGGCGAGGTCGAGGTCGTCGATGGGCGGGTCGTCGTGCGCCAGCGCGCGATCGTGCAGCCCAACGACTGGGCCGGGCTCTCGGTCGAGCTGCTGCTCGACGACGCCTCGCTCGCGGTCGAGGGCGCGATCGTCGACGCGCCGAGCCGCGGCCTCGAGCCGACCGGCCGCCCCGCGCTCGACCATTGGGGCGAGCGCGCCGTCGCCGACCTCGAGGACCTCCTGCTCGACGTCGGCAGCGGCGCCGTGCTCGCCGCCGGCGCGCCGTGGCGGCTGACGATGGTCGCCCGCGACGCGCTGAGCGCCGCGCGGCTGCTGCTGCCGCTCGGCACGACGCTCGCCGAGAGCACGCTCCGCACGCTCGCCGCGCGGCAGGGCGTGCAGCACGACGGCAGCACGGGCGAGCAGCCGGGCCGCATGCTGCACGAGCTCTCGCCGCACCGCCCCGCCGGCGCTCGCGCGGGCGCCGAGCTGCCGCCCACGTTCACCGACTCGGTCGACGCGACGCCGCTGTGGATCGTGCTGCTGCACGACGCGTGGCGCGCGGGCCTGCCGCTCGAGGCGGTGCGTGAGCTGCGCACCGCGCTGCACGCCGCGCTCGGCTGGCTGGGGCAGCAGGTGGGCGAGGGCTTCCTCACCCTGCCGGGCGGCGACGTCGCCGTCGGCGACGGGCCCGAGCTGCCGCGCGACGCCGAGGGGGCGCCGGTCGCCGGTCCCGTCGCGACCGCCCGGCTGCAGGCCCTCGCGTGCCGCGCGGCCGTCGGCGGCGCCGCGCTGCTCGAGGCGCTCGGCGATGACGGCGCGCCCTGGCTCGATTGGGCCGAGAGACTCCGCCGCCGGTTCCGTGCCGCGTTCTGGGTGGTTCGCGGCGACGATCGCCATCCCGCGATGGCGATCGACGGAACCGGCGGGCGGCTCGACTGGCTCTCGGCCGACCTCGCGCACCTCGTCGGCTCGACCCTGCTCTCGCGCGACGAGGAGCGCACCGTCGCCGAGCTGCTACTCGACGAGCGCCTCTCGTCGGGGTTCGGCCTGCGCTCGATCGCGGCCGACGCGCCCGGCTACTGGCCGCTCGCGTGGAACGGCGGCGCGATCCGACCCCACGACACGGCCGTCGCGATCGAGGGCCTGATGCGCGCAGGGCTCGACGACGCGGCTCGCCGCCTCGCCGAGCAGCTCGAGCGGGCGGCGGAGGCGTTCCACGGCTCACTCCCCGAGCGCTACGCGGGCTACGGACTCGCCGACGCGAGCGCGCCCGTGCCGCTGCCGGACGCGGGCGCGCCCCACGCCCGGAGCGCCGCGGCGGTCGTGCCCGCCTGGCAGGCGCTCGGCGCCCGGCGAACCGCGCCCGCCGCGCGCCGCGAGCGCCATCTGCGCGCTGTCGAGACGCTGACCGTCGACGTCCCGAGGGAGGCGACCGCGGGTGAGGCCCGCTTCGCCAGCACCGGCGGCGCGTCGCCGCGCCGCGCGCACGTGCGGCTCATCGACGGCGGCTGGCCGCCGTCGATCTGACGGCGGGGCCCGCACGACAGCTGCCGAGCGAGGAGATCCCAATACGCGGAGGGGCGGCCACCGGCCGCCCCTCCGCAGTTCGATCTTGAGCGTTTCGCACGCAACGCGCCGGAGCCGCATCGCGTGCTGCGCGCTCAGCCCTTGGCCGACCCCGCCAGCAAGCCTCTGACGAAGTAGCGCTGCAAGCTGAAGAACACGATGAGCGGGACGATGAGCGAGACGAACGCTCCCGCGGTGAGCCGCTCCCAGTTCTCGCCTCGAGAGCCCGCGAGCTCTGCCAATCGTTGCGTCAATGGCGCCGTGTCCGGCGTGCCGGTCGAGAACACGAGCGCGACGAGCAGGTCGTTCCAGACCCAGAGGAACTGGAAGATCGCGAACGACGCGATCGCCGGCATCGCGAGCGGCAGGATGATGCGGAAGAAGATCTGCCCGTGGCCCGCGCCGTCGACGCGCGCCGCCTCGATGACATCGGCGGGGATCGCCGAGATGAAGTTGTGCAGCAGGAAGATCGCGAGCGGCAGGCCGAAGATCGCGTGCGCGATCCACACCGGCAGGTACTGCCGCTCGCTGATGAACGGCACGGCCTCGTGCAGCGCCGTCTGGAACGGCTGCAGGAAGGTCACGAACAGCTGCAGCAGCGGGATGAGCGCCATCTGCAGCGGCACGATCTGGAGCGCGAAGACGATCACGAACAGCGTCGACGAGCCCTTGAACTTCACCCAGGCGAACGCGTAGGCCGCGAGGCACGCGAGCACGAGCGGGATGAGGGTGCCCGGGATCGCGATCGCGAGCGAGTTGACGAAGTACTCGCCGAGCTGCGGAGACGACGCCGACGACGAGAACAGCACCTCGCTGTAGTTGGCGAGCGTCAGCTGCGGGTCGGAGAAGAACGTCCACCAGCCGGTCGTCTGGATCTGGTCGGCGGGACGGAACGACGACAGCAGCAGGCCGAACGTCGGGATCGTCCAGACGACCGCGATGACGAGCGCGGCGATCGTCGCCCACGGGCTCGTCAGGCGGCGCTTCACGCGATCGGCGCGGGTCCGCACCGCCGGCGCGACCTCGTCGGGGGTGACCTCGGGGTCCGGGGTGAATGCGACGGAGCTCATCGGATCGCCTTCTGCTGGTTCAGGACGCGGATGTTGTAGATGACGATCGGCATCACCATGATGAACAGGATGAGCGCGAGCGCCGCGCCTCGGCCCGGCTCGCCCGAGCGGAACGCCTGCGTGTACATCTCGTTGGCCACGACGGAGGTGTTGAAGTTGCCCGCGGTCATGGTGCGGACGATGTCGAAGACCTTGAGCGTCGCGATCGAGATCGTCGTGACGACGACGACGAGCGACGTGCGGATGCCGGGCACCGTGACGTTCGCGAAGCGCTGCCACGGGTTCGCGCCGTCGATCTCGGCCGCCTCGAGCTGCTCGGTCGGCACGCCCTTGATCGCCGCCGAGAGCACGACCATCGCGAAGCCGGTCTGGATCCAGATCATCACGACGATGAGCGCGAGGGTGTTCCACGGGCTGTTCTGCAGGATCTGCTGCGGCTCGCCGCCGAACCAGACGAGGATCTGGTTCACGAGGCCGATCTGCTCCTGCTCCGGGCCGCGGTAGGCGTACATGAAGCGCCAGATGATGCTCGCGCCGACCATCGAGATGGCCATCGGCATGAAGACCAGCATCTTGTAGACGCGCTCGCCGCGGCTCTTGTCGATGAAGACCGCGTAGGCGAGGCCGATCGCGGTCGACAGCAGCGGCACGAGGATGACCCACACGACCGTGTTGGCGAGCGTCACGAGCGCCTCGGGCTGCGTGAACATCCAGATGAAGTTGTCGAGCCCGTTGAACGCGCCGGTCTTGTCGGTGAAGGCGAGCAGCGTCGTGCGGATCGCCGGGTAGACGAGGCCGATCGTGAGCAGCAGGGCCGAGGGCAGCAGGAAGACGAGCATCGGCTTCGAGTCGTCGTCCCGGTCGGCGAGGTAGCCGAGCAGCCCGATGATGCTGAGCGCCGCGGCAGCGGCCCACGGCCACACGCCCACCGGCTGCTCCTGGCCCGCCTCGAGCACGAGCGCGACGACCACGACCGCGACCGCGGCGAGCAGCCACGCGAGGAGCCGGGCGCTGCGGCGGATGCGGTCGGGCAGGAAGGCGATGGCGGCCGTGGCGACGAGCGCGCCGACGAGCGGCCAGCCGACGATCGTGGCCGCGAGCACGAGGGCGGGCGTGACCCAGTCGAGCGCCGGGATGCGCTCGGCCGACTGCGCGACGAGCACGATCGCGACGACGATGGCGGCGCCGACGCCGCGGAGCACGGCGCTGCGCACGGCGGGGCTCGCCGGCTGCAGCAGGCGGTCGAGCAGCCACTGGAGGACGACGATCGCGATGCCTGCGACGCCGACGGCGATCGCCGCGTTCGTGAGCGCCTGCGTCATCCACGGGACCAGGCCGTAGAGCAGGCGGGCGAGCAGCGCGAGGAGCGCGAACGCCGCGACGAGGATGATGCGGGGTCGCAGCCCCGAGCGCCAGCTCGCCGCCCGCGGCTTGTCCTCGGGCCGGTCGAGGAAGGCCAGCAGCAGCGCCACCACGGCACCGAAGGCCACGAGGCCGACGAGCACCTGCAGCAGCTTGCCGACGAGATCCATCGAGGTCATGCGCACCCCATCCGTTCGTGAGACGTGCCGATGATGCGGTGCGGGGGCCGTCTCGCGACCCCCGCACGCGCGTCATGCGACTACTGCGGCCAGCTCTGCTCGATCTGCGAGAGCACGGTCGCCGTGTCGGCGCCCGAGACCCAGTCGACCAGGCCGCTCCAGAACGTGCCAGCGCCGACCGCGCCCGGCATCAGGTCGGAGCCGTCGAACCGGAACGTCGTCTCCGGGTCCTGCAGCGTCTCGACCGCGGACTGCAGCAGCGGGCTGCTCGCGTTGGCGGGGTCGAGGCCCGAGTTCGCGGAGATGACGCCGCCGAGGGAGACGCGGCTGTTGGCCCACGTGTCGCTCGAGAGGAACGTCTGCACCGCCACGACCTCCTCGTCGTCGCTGAACGCGCCGACGAACTCGCCGCCGCCCGTGACCGCGGCCGCGTCGGCCTCGGTGCCGGGGAGCACGAAGGCCCAGACGTCGCCGTCCTCCGCGACGGTGACCGAGTTGTCATCGCTCCAGAAGCCCTCGTAGAACGAGGCCTGGTGGTGCATCGCGCACTCGCCGTCGAGCACCGGCAGGCCGGCCTCGCCGAAGTCGGTCGTCGCGATCGTCGACACGTCGCCGATGCCGCCGTTGACGTACTCGGGGTTCTTGATCAGGTCGCCGACCCGATCCACCGCCTCAGCGATCTGGGGGTCGTCGAAGGGGATCTCGTGCGCGACCCACTGGTCGTACACGTCGGGGCCGTGCAGGCGCAGGACGTAGTCCTCGATCCAGTCGGTGCCCGGCCAGCCGGTCGCCTCGCCGGAGCCGAAGCCCACGCACCACGGGGTCGTGCCCGATTCGGCGATCGTCGCGGTGAGCTCGTCGACCTCGTCGAGCGTCGTCGGCACCTCCCAGCCGTTCTCCTCCCAGAGGGCCGGCTGGTACCAGACGTAGCCCTTGACCGACGCCATGAGCGGCGCCGCGTAGAAGGTGCCGTCGACCGTGCCGTAGTTGCGCCAGTCCTCGGTCCAGAACTCCTCGGCGTTCGCGGCGACGGCCTCGGGCGCGGGCAGCAGGCTGCCGGTGCCGGCGATCGAGGCGAGCAGGCCGGGCTGCGGGAAGATGGCGAGGTCCGGCGGGTTGCCGCCCTGGACGCGGACGTTGATCTGCGCCTCGAACTCGGCGGAGCCCTCGTAGACCACGTCGATGCCGGTGCACTCCTCGAACTCGGCCCACGACTCGTTGAGGCGGTTCGCCTCCTCGTCGAGGATCGTGCCGTAG
This sequence comes from Agrococcus sp. TF02-05, assembly GCF_017565345.1. Taxonomy (NCBI): domain Bacteria; kingdom Bacillati; phylum Actinomycetota; class Actinomycetes; order Micrococcales; family Microbacteriaceae; genus Agrococcus; species Agrococcus sp. TF02-05. The sequence continues at coordinate 130,984 of NZ_JAGEKO010000007.1, forward strand.
ACGCTGACCTCGGCGCCGTCGAAGGTGCCGTAGTCGGCGTAGGCCTCGCAGCCCTCGGCGGCAGCGCCGGTGCTGCCGGGCGCCTCCGATGCGCCGGGCTCTGCGTCGCCGACACACCCGGTGAGGGCGAGTGCCGCGACGCCCGCGATGCCGAGCGGCACCGCGATCCTGCGTGCGTGCTTCACGTGAACTCCTTCGCTCAAACTCAGCGGATGAGCACGTGCCGCGAACGTCGCGCACGGCGGCGTGCTCGAAACCGGAACCGGTTCCACTTCGAGCGACCGTAGCGCACCCTGCCACAGGATGCACTCAGCAACGATGTTTCGATTCGGCAACGATCCGCGCGGGCGGTCGTTGGCGGATGCGCTCGGCACGGCTATGGTCGGAACCGGTTCCGATGATTGGGAGGCGGTCATCCGCCCGGGCGCGAGGAGGCGGCCGTGCCGAGGCTCGACGACGTCGCCCGTGCCGCGGGCGTCTCGAAGGCGACCGCGTCCCGCGCGCTCTCGGGCGCATCCGGTGTCGCCGCGAGCACGCGCGAGCGGGTGCAGCGCACCGCCGACGAGCTCGGGTTCCGGGTGTCCGGCGCCGCGCGTCGGCTCGCGACGGGCATGACCCGCACGATCGGCGTGCTCACCCCGTCCGTCAACCGCTGGTACTTCGGCAGCGTGCTCCATGGCATCGCGCACGCCGCCGACGCGCACGACCACGACGTGCTGCTCTACGACCTCGGCGCGTTCGGGCGGGGCGGGCACGAGAAGTTCGAGCGATTCATGACGCGCGGGGAGGTCGACGGCCTCGTGACGATCACGTGGAGCCTCGTCGGCGGAGACCTCACGCGCCTCGCCGACCTCGGCATCCCGGTCGCGACCGTCGGCGAGCCCACGCAGCACACGCGCTCGTTCGCGCTCGACGACGACGCGGCGGGTGAGCAGGCCGCCGAGCACCTCGTGCGGCTCGGCCACACCGACCTCCTGCACCTCGCCGCCGAGCCCGAGGTGCAGCCGTTCGAGGCATCCTCCTCCGATCGGCGGAAGCGGGCGTTCGAGCGCGTCTCGGCTCGGCACGGGCTGCGTATTCGACCGGTCCAGACGGTGCCGACCACGCTCGAGGGCGCGCACGCCGTCGTGCGCGAGATCATCGATCGCGCCGACCGCCCGACGGGCATCGTCGCCGGCACCGACGAGGTCGCGATGGCCGCGCTGCTCGCCGCGCACCAGCTCGGCATCCGCGTGCCCGAGGAGCTCTCGGTCATCGGCGTCGACGACGTGCCGGCCGCGGCCGCGTTCGGCCTCACGACGATCCGGCAGGACCCGGCGCAGCACGGCGAGGACGTCGTCGCGTGGATCATGGCGGCGCTCGACGACCCCGACGACGAGCCCGACCGGAGCCACACGGCCTACGCGCCCGTGCTCGTCGTGCGGTCGTCCACCGCCCCGCCGAGCTGACGCTTCGGCGCTACTCCCCCTGCACGCGGTCGTAGGCCGGCTGCCGCAGCCGGTGCGCCCACTCGTACTCGCGCGCGCCCGGCAGCAGCCGGCGGCCGGCGTCGAAGCGCAGCAGCGGGTCGAGCGGACCCGGGCGGCGCCGCAGCTCGAGCTCGCCGAAGCGCCGCCACGCGCCGCGCGGCCGGGCGACGAGCAGCTCGAGCCGCCACGGCTCGGCGGCGAGCCGATCGGCGAGCTCGTCCGGGTAGGGCGGGAGGTCCGCCGGTGCGATCGTGCGGGCGGCGAGCAGCACGGGCCCGCTCGGCGAGCGGTACGGCAGGATCGCGTGCAGGTGGGCCCGCGACGGCGAGCGGTGCGCGCGGAGGACGAAGCGCCACGGCCAGCCGTCGCCGGTCGAGGCGAGCTCGAGGTCCGCGGGCCCCTCCGGTCCGTCGAAGCGCACCGCGAGGCCGATGACGTCGGGCAGCGGCGCAGGCACACCCGCCGAGCGGGAGGCGCGGGCGAGGACGGGCAGCGGCCGCGGCTCCGCCTCGTCGATCCAGCCGATGCCGGTGCGGAGCGGGCTGCCCGCGCGGCGGAGCTCGCCGTGCAGCACGACGCCGTGCGGGTGCACAGGGTGCGGTCGTCGCACGAGCGCGAGCGTCGCGAAGGCCGCGCCGAGCGCGCGGCCGGCGACGCCGGCGATCGTCGCCGCGGCCGCCTCGGGCGCCGACCCGGGCCGCGACGTCGACGGAGCGCTCACGTCGACGACATCATGAGGCTGACCATCGCAGCCTGCACGGCCTCGATCGAGCGGTGCACCTCGCGGCTCGCCCAGGATCGCTCCGCGAGCTCGGCGCCCCGGGCGAGCAGCCGCTCGCGCGGGAGGCCCGGGAAGATCGGCGGCAGCGCCTCGGCCCCGTGCAGGATCGCGAGCGCCGCGCCGACGGTCGGGTCGTCGGCGCCCTCGAGCACCTCGATCGCGCGTGCCTGCAGCGCGTCCTCGACGTCGCGGCGCTCGCCGCGCTCCCAGCGCTCGCGCCAGCGGATGCCGAGGAAGCGGTCCTCCTCCCGCGCGAGCACGCCCGCCGCGGCGAAGTCCTCGAGCAGCTCGCGGCGCACGCGGCTCGTCGGTGCGCTGCGGCCGCCCCAGCCGGCGACGACGCTCAGCGCCTGCGACGGCGTCGCGCCGTCGATCCGGTCGACGAGCGGCTCGAGGTGCGGGTTCGTCGTGCCGCTCGCCGCGACGAGCACGCCCGGCTCGCTCCCGGGCTCGCCGTGCGCGACCACGCGCATCCGCCCGTCCACCACGAGCTGCGCGAGGGCGGCCCCTGCGATCGCGATCCCCAGCGACGAGTCCTCGATGAGGGGCGAGCCCTCGTCGTCGTCGATGGCGAGCAGCAGCACCGCCTCCGGGATCGTCAGCGCCATGGCGCCCACGGTACGCCGTCCGCCCGCGGCGCGCACCCGTCGGCGGCGTCAGCCGCTCGTCGACGACGGCACGATGACGGTCGCGATGAGCACCGCCGTCATCGCCGCCTGCACCGACGCGATCGCCTCCCGCACCTCGCGGCTCCCCCACGACGCCTCGGCGAGCGCGTCGCCGCGGCGCTTGAGCGCATCCTTCGGCAGGTCCGGGAAGACCTGCGGCAGCGCACCGGCGCCGTGCAGGATCGCGAGCGCCGCCTCGACCTCGAGGTCCTCCGCTGCCGCCTCGCCGTCGCTCGTCACGAGCGCCCGCGCGCGCTGCTGCAGCGCGTCCTCGAGCTCGCGCCGCTCGCCGCGCTCCCAGCGCGTGCGCCACGTGAGGCCGAGGAAGCGGTCCTCGTCGCGAGCGACGACGCCCGCGGCCGCGAGGTCGTCGAGCAGCTGCCGCTTGAGCTTGCCGCTGTCGCCGCCGAGGCCCGCGATCGTCGAGAGCGCGTCCTTGGACTTCTTGCCCTCGATGCGCGCGACGAGCGGCTCGAGGCGCTCGTCCGTCGAGCCGCCGGCAGCGACGAGCCGACCGGGCTTCGCGCCCTCCTCGCCCTCGCCCGCGATCCGCACGCGGCCGTCGAGCAGCAGCTGCGCGACCGCGCCGCCCGCGAGCGCCGCGCCGAGCGCCGAGTCGTCGATGAGCGCGGTGCCGCGCTCGTCGTCGAGCGCGAGCAGCAGGACCGCTTCGGGGATGGTGATCTCCATGCCGCGACGCTACGTCGCGACGCCGGTCGACGCATCCCCCGACCGAGGGGCGCCGCACGGCGGAGGCGGGCGCGCCGCGAGCTCGTCTTGGAGCGCACGGCCCCTGTGGTGGAGACTGGCACGATGCAGGAACTCGCGATCCTCGCGATCGTCGTCATCGTCGCCCTCGCGTTCGACTTCACCAACGGCTTCCACGACACCGCCAACGCCATGGCGCCGTCGGTCGCGACCGGTGCGCTCAAGCCGAAGCCCGCGGTCGCGCTCTCGGCGGTGCTCAACCTCGTCGGCGCCTTCCTCTCGATCGAGGTCGCGAAGACCGTCGGGTCGGGGATCGTCGACCTCACGGGCGTCGACGGCGAGAGCCTCATGCTCATCGTGCTGTGCGGCCTCACGGGCGCGATCGTCTGGAACGTGCTCACGTGGCTGTTCGGGCTGCCGTCGTCGTCGAGCCACGCGCTCTTCGGCGGGCTCATCGGCGCGACGATCGCGGCGCTCGGCGTCACGGGCGTGCTGTGGGGCGGCGTCGCGCAGAAGATCCTGATCCCCGCGCTGCTCGCGCCCGTCATCGCCGGCCTCGTCGCCTTCTGCGGCACGTGGCTCGTGCAGCGCGTCACCGCGAACCTGAGCGAGCGCGGCGAGAAGCGCGGCTTCCGCATGGGCCAGATCGGCGCGGCCTCGCTCATGTCGCTCGCGCACGGCACGAACGACGCGCAGAAGACGATGGGGGTCATCTTCCTCGCGCTCGTCGCGCACGGCTCCCTCGACCCCGACGCCGACATGCCCCTGTGGGTGCGCGTCGTGTGCGCCGTCGCGATCGCCGCGGGCACCTACATGGGCGGCTGGCGCGTCATCCGCACGCTCGGCAAGGGCATCGTCGACATCTCGCCGCGGCAGGGCATGTCGGCCGACTTCTCGAGCGCATCCATCATCCTCACCTCGAGCCACCTCGGCCTGCCCCTCTCGACAACCCACGTCGCCTCGGGGTCGGTCATCGGCTCGGGCCTCGCCCGCACCGACGCGAAGGTGCGCTGGTCGGTCGCCCGCCGCATGCTCATCGCGTGGCTCATCACGCTGCCGGCGTCGGGCGCGATCGGCGCGCTGTGCTTCGTCATCGCGGGGCTCTTCGGCCACCTGTGGGGCTCGATCGTCGTGACGGCGCTGCTCATCGCCGCGTGCGCCGCGATGTGGCTGCGCTCGCGCATGAGCCACGTCGGCTCGCACAACGTCACCGAGGAGTGGGAGCAGCCCAAGAAGGAGCGCAAGCGCGAGATCGACCGGGAGCTCAGCGCCGTCGCCTCGCACGTCGCGCCCGTCTCGCGGCCGCGCAAGCGGAAGAAGCGCAAGCACCGCCGCGAGGGAGGGACGGCCTGATGGGCATCGACTTCGGCGCGCTCGCGATCGCGATCGCCTCCGTGCTCGGCGTCGGGCTGCTGCTCGGCGCCGGCATCCCGCTCATCTACGGGGTGGGCATCCGCTCGCTCGAGAGCGAGCGACCCGGCTCGACCCTGCTCGGCCGATCGCTCCTCGGCCTGTGCGTGCTGCTCGCGCTCGCGGGCATCGTCGTGATCGTCTTCGGCAAGCAGCTCTTCGGCATCTGAGGCGCGCCGCGTAGCGTGGCCGCATGAGCAACGACGAGGCCCTGCTGCTCGAGAGCGCGCAGGCGTGCATCGACGAGGCGCGCGCCGCGGGGCTCGAGCTGCTGCTGCCTCGCGAGGTACCGCTCGGCGGGCCGCGCGCGATGCCGGTGCTGCGCGTGCTGCCCAACAAGCACCGCCACTTCGTCGGCGCGTGGTGCTTCGCCGATGCCTTCGGGCCCACATCGCTGCGCGGGGGTCCGGGCATGGACGTGCCACCGCATCCGCACACGGGCCTGCAGACCTGGAGCTGGCTCGTCGACGGGGCGATCGAGCACCGCGACTCGGCCGGCTTCGTCCACACCGTGCGCCCCGGCGGGCTCAACATCATGACCGCGGGTCGCGGCATCTCGCACAGCGAGTACTCGAGCGCCGACACCGACGTGCTGCACGGCGTGCAGCTGTGGACGGTGCTGCCGAGCCACGAGCGCGGGCGCGAGCCGTGGTTCGACGGGCTCGACGCCGTGCCGACGGCCTCGCTCGGCGGCGGCGTGACGGCGAGCGTCTTCGTCGGCGACTTCGCCGGCGCCTCGAGCGGCGTCGGCGCCTACTCGCCGCTGCTCGGGGTCGAGCTGCGGCTGCTCGCCGGCACCGAGGCGGTGCTCGAGCTGCGCGCGGGCTTCGAGCACGGAGTGCTCGCCCTCACCGACGGCGTGCGCGTCGACGACGTGCAGGTCGAGCGCGGCGCGATGGCCTACGCGGCACCGGGGCGCGAGGCGCTCGTCGTCTCGGCCGAGCGCGACGCGATCGCGATCCTCCTCGGCGGGGAGCCGTTCGAGGAGGAGGTCGTGATGTTCTGGAACTTCATCGGCACCGACCACGACGAGGTCGCGGCGGCGCGGGAGCAGTGGATGCGTGAGCGCGCGGCGGGCACGGACGCCCGGCCGCGCTTCGGCTCGGTCGTCGACGACGCGACCCCGCCGCTGCCGAGCCCCCGGCTCCCGTCGGTCGAGCTGCTGCCGCGCGGGCGCGCGAAGCGGCGCGGCTGAACCTGGCCCGCGTCAGGCGCTGAGCTCGAGCGCGACGACCGCGCGGTCGGGCGTGGGCCGCGCCACCTCCCGGAAGCCGGCGCGCTCGAACGTCGAGACGACGCCGCGGTAGGGCTCGTTCGCGGCCTTCCTCCGACCCGTGGCCGGATCGACCGGGTACCCCTCGACGAGGCGGGCGCCGCGCGAGCGGGCGAAGTCGATCGCTGCCCGGAGCAGGCGGTCGGTGAGCCCGCTGCCCCGGTGCTCGCGGCGCACGACGAAGCACGACACCGCCCACACCGATTCGTCGTCCCATGGCTCCTGCGTCGCCGAGACCAGCTGCTTCGTGCGCTGCAGCCGCACCTGCCGCGTCCGCGGGCCGACCCGCACCCAGCCGGCCGCCTCGCCGTCGACGTAGGCGATGAGCGCCGGCGGGAGCCCGTCCTGCAGCTCGGCGCGCAGCAGCTCGTGACGCTCCTCCGTGCTCGAGCGCTGGAAGTCGGCGTTCGTGATCGTCCACCACTGGCACTGGCACGATCGCCCGTCGCCCCCGCCGCCGAGCGCCCGCTGGGCGTCGTCGAAGCGATCGGGCGTCGCGGGGCGGATCTCGACCTGCGGCATGGGGCGACGGTAGACCCGCGCGTCGGCACCGACAAGGCCCCGACTCGCCGCGAGCGTCAGCAGGAGCGACGGGCGCCGATGAGGAGCGCGGTCGACGCGGCTCCGTCTCGATACGCCCGCTCCGCGGGCTGCTCGACGAGCGGGAGGTCAGCCCTTCGCGGCGCGCTTCGCCGCTTGCTTCGTCGCGCGCACCTCGGCGAGCGACGCCGCGTCGACGATGTCGGCGACCGAGCGCTTCGCGCCCTCCTCGCCGTAGGGGGCCGACGCATCCACCCACCCCGCGCCGTCGAAGCCGGCGCGCTTGCCGAGCAGCGCGAGGAAGATGCGCGCCTTCTGGTCGCCGAAGCCGGGCAGCCCCTGCAGCCGCCGCAGCACCTCGGGGCCGTCGGGCTCGCCCTGCCGCCAGATCGCGCCCGCGTCGCCGCCCCACTCGTCGGCGACGACGGCGGCGAGCTGCTGCACGCGCTTCGCCATCGAGCCGGGGAACCGGTGCACCGCGGGCTTCTCGGCGAACGCGGCCTGGAACGCGTCGGGGTCCATGCGCGCGATGGCGGCTGCGTCGAGCGCGCCGAGCCGGTCGCGCAGCTTCGCGGGCCCCGCGAAGGCCGTCTCCATCGGCACCTGCTGGTCGAGCAGCATGCCGACGAGCAGCGCGAAGTCGTCGTCGGAGAGGAGGCGGTCGGCGGCCTCGTCGCCGGTGATGTGCAGCTCGCGAGTCATGGCTCCAGCGTGGCACGGCCCCGGCGTGCGATGCTCGTCCCGCAACGACGAGCCGCGCCCCCGCCTGGTCACGACAGGCGGGGACGCGGTGATCGCCGGCGCTCGGTCTGCTCGGGGAGCCGATCGTGCGCCTGAGGACAGCAAAGCCCCCGCGACGCCGTTTCGCAACAGTGTTCGCATTCCTTGATCGCATCTTCAGGTTGCGTCGCCGCTGCCGAGCGGCGGCTCAGTCCGCTCGCACGCGCGCCTGGGAGGATGGGCGCATGAAGCGCAGCAACCCGTGGTCCTGGTGGGCGTTCTGGATCGGCCTCCTCGGCCTCGTGCTCATGCCCATCCCGCTCTTCGTCGGGCTCATCCTGGGCGGCGGGCTCGCGGCGATCGCGGCGATCCTCGCGGTCATCGGGCTGTTCAAGTCGCGCCACGCGGGCGGCCGCGGCATCGCACCGGCGGTCGTGGCGATCGTCTTCGTGCTGCTCACCTACGGCGGCATCTCGATCGGCGGCGGCGTCATCTGGTGACGCCCGCTCGCGGGCCGATCAGCCGACGCGCGAGCGCTCGGCTCCCACGCCCACGGCATCGGTGCGTGGGAGCAGGCTGCGCGCCGAGAGCGACAGCAGCGCGACGAGGCCGACGATGAGCAGCCCGTCGGCGGCGATGTAGAGGTAGTGCAGTCCCGAGCCGCCCTCGCTCTCCCCCGCGATGACGGCGTCGGTCGTCGCGTGCATCATCGGGCGGATCGCGAGCGCCTTCACGGCGAGCACGGCGGTGAGCACGAGCGAGAGGATGCGCTCGGCGCGCGGCGCTCGGGACGCGAAGGCCGCGGTGACGAGCAGCACCGCGAGCGCCGCCTCCGCGACGTTCATCGCCGCGAAGACGAGCCGGCCGATGCCGAGGCCGAGCGGCACGGTGATGCCCGGCGCCTGGAACTTGAGCGGCGCCTCGATGAGGGAGATGCCGACGATGAGACCGAGCCACACGGCGGGCAGCACGAGTCGGGCGGCGCGGGCGAGCATGCCTCCACGGTACGCCGCCGCCGTCCTGCGGGCGCCGTCCAGCCGCCGCTCGCGCCCGGGTGCGAGGATCGGGGCATGGCCCCGCAGCCGACCACGACCCTGCTCATCCTCGGCGCCTCCGGCGACCTCACCGCGAGGCTGCTGCTGCCCGGCGTCTCGACGCTCCTGCGGGCCGAACCCGAGCGACGGCTCCGCGTGGTCGGCGCCGACGTGCGCGAGCTCGACGCCGCGGATTGGCGCGGCCGCGTGCAGACGGCGCTCGACGCCGCCGAGGTGAGCCCCGCGGCGGCGGCCGCCGTGCTCGAGCACACCCGCTACGTCGCCGCCGACGCGACCGACGGCGACGCGCTCCGAGCGCTCATCGCGTCGCTCGAGTGCGAGCGGCTCGTCATCTACTTCGCCCTGCCGCCCCACGTGACACGGCTCGTCTGCGAGACGCTCGAGCGCATCGGCGTGCCGAGCGGCACGATCCTCGCGATCGAGAAGCCGTTCGGCGACAGCCTCGCCAGCGCGCGCGAGCTCAACGCGCTCGTGACGCGCATCGTGCCCGAGCAGCGGGTCTTCCGCATCGACCACTTCCTCGGGCTCCACACGGTGCTCAACCTCCTCGGCCTGCGGTTCGCGAACCGGCTGCTGCAGGGCTCGTGGGATCGGGGCAGCATCGAGCGCGTCGAGGTGCTCTACGACGAGACCGTCACGCTCGAGGACCGCGCGGGCTACTACGACCGCAACGGGGCGCTGCGCGACATGATCCAGTCGCACCTGCTGCAGATCATGGCGCTCATCGCGATGGAGCCCGTCGCGACCGTCGGCGAGCGCGACCTGCGCGACGCCGTCTCGACCGTGCTGCGCGCCGCGCGCGTCGTCGACCCCGTCCGCCACTCGCGCCGCGCGCGCTACACGGCCGGGAGCGTCGAGGGCCGGCCGGTGCCCGACTACACCGGCGAGCCGGGCGTCGATCCCGCGCGCGGCACCGAGACGCTCGCCGAGATCGAGGTCGAGATCGCGAACGCCCGGTGGGCCGGGGTGCCCTTCGTGCTGCGCTCGGGCAAGTCGCTCGGCGGCGTGCGCAAGCGGGCGATCGTGCACTGGCGACCGCCCGCCCACGTGCCCGACGGCTTCCGCGGCCACGACACCGCCGACCGCTTCGTCATCGACTTCAAGCCCGACGGCTTCGAGCTGCACCTGACGACGAACGGCAAGGGCGAGCCGTTCGCGCTCGAGCAGACCGTGCTGCGCGGCGAGCTCGGCGGCGGAGCGCTCCTGCCCTACGGCGAGGTGCTCGGCGCCATCCTCGACGCCGACCCGCGGCTCGCGGTGCGCGGCGACGCCGCCGAGGAGTGCTGGCGCATCGTCGAGCCCGTGCTCGAGGCGTGGCGGGCGGATGCGGTGCCGCTCGAGGAGTACGAGGCCGGCTCCCGAGGCCCCTCGCACTGGCGCTCGAGCTGAGCCCCCGGCCTGACCGGTCCGTTCTCCGCGAGCGAGCGCGCTCGCCCTGGCCGAGGCGGCGCCCGCGCCGATATCCTGGAGACATGCCCCGCTCCACCGTCTCCTCCGCGCGCCCCGCGCTCGCGGCGTGAGCGTGGACGCGCCTCGCACCGGCGCGGTGCCGACCCCGGACGAGGACGCCTCGGCGGAGCTCGTGCCGCCGCCCGCGCTCGACGATCGCTTCGACGCCGACGGCGACCCGACGCGCGAGGAGTCGCTCGCGCGCGTGCTCGGCGGCAGCCGGGCCGCGATCGAAGGCAGCGTGCCGCCCATCGCCTTCCTCGTCGCGTGGCTCGCGAGCGGCGGCGAGCTGCTCACCGCCGTCGTCTGGTCGCTCGTCGCGAGCGCCGTGGTGCTCGTGCCCGCGATCGTGCAGCGGCGGAGGCCCAAGGCCGTCGTGATCGGCATGCTCATGACCGTGATCGCGGCGATGATCGCCTACTACACGGGCGAGGCGCGCAACTTCTTCCTCATCCAGCTGCTCTCGAACGCCGCGAGCGCCCTCGCGTGGATCGTCTCGATCGTCATCGGCTGGCCGTTCCTCGGCATCATCGTCGGCGGCCTCATCGGCACGAAGGCCCGCTGGCGCCACGATCCCGTGCTGCTGCGCGCCTACCGGCGAGCGTCGTGGATCTGGGTGCTGCAGTACGTCATCCGCGTCGTGGTCTTCAGCGTGCTGTGGTGGCTCGACGAGACGACGTGGCTCGCGATCATGCGCGCGGCGCTCACCTATCCGCTCATCATCGCGTGCATCGCGATCTCGGGGTGGGTGCTCTTCGCCTCGATCCCGAAGTCGCACCCGGGCATCCGCAAGCCCCTCCCCCGCCCCGGCGGCTGATCGCCCTCCACAGCCCGGCGCCGCACCGTTGCGCGGGCGTCGGCCTCGGCGTACAGTCTCGGCAAGCAAGCGGTGCGGACAGACCAGGCGCCTTCACCGATCCTCACGAGCAGAGCGAGCGCCCAGCGCCAGTCCGCACCGCTTCTTCGCGCCGGCGGCCGCAGGTGCCGCTCGCCGCGATCGCGGAGTAGCGTGCGGGCCATGCGGCAGATCCCGGTGTCGGATGCGGTGCGCGAGCGGGTGCGCGCGGCGATGCTCGCGGCCGACCGGGCCGCGTTCCTGCCCGCGAGCGTGCGCCACCTCGCGCCCGTCGACCGCCCGGTCGGGATCGGCTGGGAGGCGACGAACTCGCAGCCCTCGACCGTCGCCCGCATGCTCGAGCTGCTCGACGCGCGCCCCGGCCAGCGGGTGCTCGACGTCGGCGCGGGCTCCGGCTGGACGACGGCGATCCTCGCCGAGATCGGCGCCGAGCCGGTCGGCGTCGAGCTCGTGCCGGCGCTCGTCGAGCTCGCGAACGCCAACCTCGCCGCGCACGGGAGCCCCGCGCGCGTGCGGCAGGCGACCCCGGGCATCCTCGGCCTGCCCGAGGAGGGGCCGTGGGACCGCATCCTCGTCTCGGCCGACTTCGGGCGCATGCCCGACGCCCTCGTCGCCCAGCTCGCGGAGGGCGGCCGCATGGTCGCGCCCGTCGCGAGCGCGATGACGGTCGTGGATGCGGTGGGCGGCGAGCCGCGAGTGCGGACCGACGGCGGGCGCTACGCGTTCGTGCCGCTCATCGGGTGAGCGGTCACTCCACCGCGGCGGAGTGAGTTCGCGACAAGGCCTCACTAGGGTGGCTGGCATGCAGCCGAGACCCGAGGAGCTCGCAGAGCGGCTCGCCCGCACCCGCGCTCGCATGCAGCGCGCGGGCCTCGACGGCCTCGTGGTCGTCGACCCCGCGAACCTGCACTACCTGACGGGCTACGACGCGTGGTCGTTCTACATGCCGCAGCTGCTCTTCGTGCCGCTCACGGGAGAGCCGCTGCTCATCATGCGGCAGATGGATGCCGACGGCGCGCACCGCACGGCGAGCACGCCGCCCGAGCGGATCCTCGGCTACCCCGAGTCGCTCGTGCACCAGCGCGGCGCGCACCCCTTCGACTGGGCCGCCGAGCAGCTGCGCGAGCACGGCTTCGCGCGGCGCGGCCGGATCGGCTTCGAGGCCGAGGCGCACTTCTTCACCGTGCGCTCGTTCCAGGCGCTCGAGCGCGCGCTGCCGGAGTGGCAGCTCGTCGATGCGCACGACCTCGTCAACTGGGTGCGGCTCGTGAAGAGCCCCTTCGAGCTCGAGCTCATGCGCGGCGCCGGCCGCATCGCCTCGGCCGCGATGCGCGCGGGCATCGAGGCGCTCGGCGACGGCGTGCGGCTCAACGACGTCGCCGCCGCGATCCAGTTCGCGCAGGCGACGGGCGTCGAGGGCGCCGAGGGCGACTACCCGGCGATCGTGCCGATGCTGCCCACGGGCGAGTCGGCCGACACCCCGCACCTCACCTTCAGCGCCCGGCGCGTGCAGCCCGGCGAGGCCGTCTCGATCGAGCTCGCCGGCGCGCACCGCCGCTACCACGCACCGCTCGCCCGCACGGTCTCGGTCGGCACGCCCGACGCGCGGCTCGCGGGCCTCGCCGACATCGCCGCCGAGGGGCTCGACGCCGTGCTCGAGGGACTGCGGCCCGGCCGCGTCGTCGCCGACGTGCACGGCATCTGGCGCGAGCACCTCGCGCGGCACGCGATCGAGAAGCCCTCGCGGCTCGGCTACTCGATCGGCATCGGCTACCCGCCCGACTGGGGCGAGCGCACGGTCTCGATCCGCGAGGACGACCTCACGGTCATCGAGCCCGGCATGTGCCTGCACGTCATCGCCGGCATGTGGATGGACGGCTACGGCTGCGAGCTGAGCGAGTCGGTCGCGATCGGCGAGGGCGGCGCCGAGCTGCTGACCGACGCCCCGCGCGAGCTCATCGTCGTGGAGGCGGCGTGACGGCCCCGATCGCCGACCGCGACCGCTCGGACGTCGAGCGGGCCATCGCCCTCGTCGACGAGGCGACGATCGTCGCCGACGCCTCGTCGCTCATCCTCGCCGCGAGCGAGAACCCCGGCGGCACCGAGCTCATCGCCGTGCGGGTGCTCGAGACGATCGCCTCCCGCCTCGGCGGCCGCGGCCGGCGCTCGACCGTCGCGCCCGGCAGGCCCAACATCGCCATCCGCTTCGGCCCCGATCCCTCCGCGGCCGTGCCCGGCGTCCTCATGCTCGGCCACTCCGACGTCGTGCCGGCGGGCGAGGGCTGGAGCGCCGACCCCTTCAGCCCGCGCGTGCGGGACGGCTGGCTCACGGGCCGCGGCGCGACCGACATGAAGGGCGGGCTCGCCGCCGCGCTGCAGGCGATGGCCGCGGTGCACCGCGTGCAGCCCGAGCTGCCGCTCGAGCTGCTCGTGACCGTCGACGAGGAGGACCTCGCGACCGGCATCCAGGCGCACCTCGCCGAGCCGCCCACGCCCTACCGCGCGTGCATCGTCGCCGAGCCGACCGATCTCGCGGTCGTCGTCGCGTGCCGCGGCGCTGCGAACCTCGAGGTCGAGGTGCGCGGCCGCGCCGCGCACGCCGGCCGGCCGGAGGACGGCGCGAACGCCATCACGACCGCCGCGCGCATCGCGGGCTGGATCGCCGACGACCACGAGCGGATGCGTCGGGGCGCGACGGGACTGCTCGGCTCGGCCACCTGGAGCGTCGGCCGCATCGAGGGCGGCCACGGCACCTCGATCGTGCCCGACCGATGCACGCTGCTCGTCGACCGGCGGCTCATGCCGGGCGAGACGGGCGCGCAGGCGCTCGGCGAGCTCGAGGCGGGGATCGCCCGCGCGCTCGGGCACGACGGCTGCGAGGCGAGCGCGTCGCTCCTGATGGAGATGCCGGGCTTCGAGACCGAGCCGACGCATCCGCTCGTCACCGCCGCCGCGGGCGCGCTCGAGGCCGAGGGCCGCGAGGCGCGCATCGAGGCGTGGACGGCCGCGTGCGAGGGCGGCTACATCGCTCGCCACCACGGCTGCCCGACGATCATCCTCGGCCCCGGCGACATCACCGGCCAGGCCCACCAGCCCGACGAGCGCGTGCGCATCGCCGACCTCTCCGCCGCCGCGCGCGCCTACGCGCGGCTCATCCTCGCCCTCGACCCCTGACCGCATCCGACCCCGACCGACCAGCACGACCCCAGAGCACGACCCCAGAGCACGACCGGGACACTGCACCAGTAGGACACCCTGCACCGACCGAAGGGACACGGCCATGACCGAGCAGACAGCACCGCGGCGGCACCCGCGCGAGCCCGCGCCGATCACGAGGGAGCTCGACCTCTCCCCCGTGCAGCGCAAGACCGTCAAGAAGTCGGTCATGGGCGCGATGGCCGGCAACGCGATCGAGTGGTTCGACTACGGCATCTACGGCTACCTCGCCGTGCACCTCTCGCAGCAGATCTTCGGCGGCTCTGACGAGGCGATCCTCTGGACGCTGTTCGGCTTCGCCGTCTCGTTCCTCATCCGGCCCATCGGCGGCGCCGTGCTCGGGCCGCTCGGCGACCGCATCGGGCGCCAGAAGGTGCTCGTCTTCACGATCCTGATGATCTCGGTCGCGACCGCGGCGATCGGCGTGCTGCCCACCTACGACATGGTCGGCTGGCTCGCGCCCATCCTGCTGTTCACGCTGCGCATCATCCAGGGCTTCTCGGCCGGCGGCGAGTACGCGGGCGCCGCGGTCTACATGGCCGAGCACGCGCCCGACGACCGGCGCGGCTTCTGGGGCTCGTTCCTCGAGTTCGGCACCCTGCTCGGCTTCTCGATGGCCGCGATCCTCGTCACGGGCCTCGAGCTCCTCGTCGGCCCCGAGGGCATGGCCGAGGGCTGGTGGCGACTGCCGTTCCTGCTGACGCTGCCGCTCGGCATCGTCGCGCTCCTCATGCGCTCGCGCCTGCACGACTCCGAGACCTTCATCGAGGCGAAGGAGCAGGACACCCGCTCGAGCGCGTGGGAGACGCTGCGCGACGTCGTCGTGAAGCAGCCGAAGCAGCTGCTGAAGATCATGGGCATCACGATCCTCATCAACACGGCGTTCTACCTCGTGCTCACCTACATGCCGACGTTCCTCACGACGTCGCTCGACATGGGCGCGACGCAAGCCGGCCTCATGCTCGTCGCGGTGCAGCTCGTCATGATGGCGGTGATCATCCCGATGGGCGCGCTCACCGACCGGATCGGGCGGCGCCCGGTGCTGCTCATCGCGGCGGTCGGCTTCACGCTCTTCTCGATCCCGGCGATCATGCTGCTGCAGACGGGCAACGTCGTGCTGCAGGTGCTCGGGCTCGCGATCTTCGGCCTCTTCCTCGTGATGCTGCTGTGCAACATCTCGGCGACCCTGCCGGCGCTCTTCCCGACGACCGTGCGCTACGCGGGCTTCGCGCTCGGCTACAACGTCGCGACGTCGCTCCTCGGCGGCCCGGCGGGCCTCATCAACGAGTGGCTCATCGGCGAGACGGGCTCGACGCTCGTGCCCGGCTTCTACATGACGGTCGCCGGCATCATCGGCCTGCTCGCGATCCTGACCTTCAACGAGACGGCCGGCCGCAGCCTGCGCGGCGACATCGTGCCGGGCGACGACGACGTGGACCGCATCGCGATCGGCGAGGACCTCATCGGCAAGGTCAACGACCCCGAGCACGAGCTCGTCGACGGCAAGCTGCCCCCGCGCTCGGGGGCGGCGGGCGAGGGAGGCACGCCCTGAGCCCGAGCACCGGCCTGTGGCGCGGCGGCGCGCTCCTCACCCCGGAGCTCGCCGCCGCGGCCGAGCGCCTCGGCTTCGACACCGCCTGGATCGGCGGCTCCCCCGCCGCCGACCTCTCGATCGCCGAGCGCCTGCTCGAGGCGACCGAGCGCATGCGCGTCGCGACGGGCATCGTCAACATCTGGACCGCGCCGGCGGCCGAGGTCGCGGCGTCGTTCCACCGGCTCGAGGCGGCGCATCCCGGCCGCTTCACGCTCGGCATCGGCATCGGCCACCCCGAGGCGATCGACGAGCGCTACCGGCGCCCCTACTCGGCGCTCGTCGCCTACCTCGACGAGCTCGACGCCGCGGGCGTGCCGAGCGATCGGCGGGTCATCTCGGCGCTCGGCCCGCGCACGCTCGCGCTCGCCGCCGAGCGCGCCGCGGGCACGCATCCGTACCTGACGACGCCCGAGCACACGCGCTTCGCGCGCGAGATCGTCGGCCCCGAGCACACGCGCTTCGCGCGCGAGATCGTCGGCCCCGAGCGCCTCGTCGCGCCCGAGCAGCGGCTCGTGCCGGGCCTCGAGCCTGGGCAGGCGCGAGCGGCGGCGCGCCGCTTCCTCGAGCGCTACCTCTCGCTCTCGAACTACCGCCGGACGCTCGAGTCGCACGGCTTCACGGCCGCCGAGCTCGACGGCGGCGCGACGGACGAGGCCGTGGATGCGCTCGCGCCGCACGGCTCGCCGGCTCGGCTCGCCGAGGCGGTGCGCGAGCACCTCGACGCGGGCGCCGACCACGTGTGCGTGCAGATCCTGCCCGCGCGGGAGGACCCGCTGCCGGCGCTCGAGGCGCTCTCGGCCGAGCTCGGCATCCGCTGACCGCCTCGGCATCTGCTGACCGTTCGCTCCGAATCCAGCCTCCGCGGGGGTGCCAGTGCATACGGTCGAGGGCATGCGAGCACTCACTTGGCAAGGCAAGCGCAAGGTCTCGGTCGAGGAGGTCCCCGACCCCGTCATCCAGGAGCCGACCGACGCGGTCATCCGCATCACGTCGACCGCGATCTGCGGCTCCGACCTCCACCTGTACGAGCTCTTCGCGCCCTTCCTCAAGAAGGGCGACATCCTCGGCCACGAGCCGATGGGCATCGTCGAGGAGGTCGGCTCGGCGGTGGCGGACCTGCAGGTCGGCGACCGCGTCGTCATCCCGTTCGTCGTCGCGTGCGGCAGCTGCTTCATGTGCCGGAAGGGCCTCACGACGCAGTGCGAGACGACCCAGAACCGCCACTCCGGCACCGGCGCATCGCTCTACGGCTACACGTCGCTCTACGGCTCGGTGCCCGGCGGCCAGGCCGAGCGGCTGCGCGTGCCCTACGCCGACTTCAACGCGACGAAGGTCGGCTCGGAGCTCGCCGACGACCGCTACCTCTTCCTGAGCGACATCCTGCCGACCGCGTGGCAGGGCGTCGCCTACGCGGGCCTCGAGCCCGGCCAGACGCTCGGCGTCATGGGGCTCGGGCCGGTCGGCCAGTTCGTCGCGCGCATCGGCAAGCACCTCGGCCACCGCGTCATCGCGGTCGAGCCGGTCGCGGAGCGCCGCGCGATGGCCGAGCGCTACGGCGTCGAGACGCTCGACATGCCGGATGCGACGGATGCGCTCAAGGACCTCACGGACGGCCGCGGGCCCGACGCGATCGTCGACGCCGTCGGCATGGAGGCGCACGGGGCACCCGGCGCCGCGACGGCGCAGCAGCTCGTCGGCGCGCTCCCCGACCTGCTCGCGAAGCCGATGATGCGGCACGCGGGGCTCGACCGGCTCTCGGCCCTCCACACGGCGTTCGACGCGGTGCGCCGCGGCGGCACCGTCTCGCTCAGCGGCGTCTACGTGGGCTCGGCCGACCCGATGCCGATGATGACGCTGTTCGACAAGCAGATCACGCTGCGGATGGGCCAGTGCAACGTGCAGTCGTGGCGCGACGAGCTCATGCCGCTCGTCGAGGACCCGGCCGACCCGCTCGGCACGGGCGACCTCACGACGCACCTCGTGCCGCTCGAGCATGCGCCGGAGTACTACGAGATCTTCCAGAAGAAGGAGGATGACTGCATCAAGGTGGTGTTGCAGCCGTAGCGCTCAATGCGGCTCTGCCGCGTTGAGCGCGGAGGCTGCAAGGTCGAGTAGGCGGCCGCCAGGCCGCCGTATCGAGACCGCTGCTCCGAGCGATGGTCTCGATACGCGCCCTGCGGGCGCTACTCGACCAACGGGGGTGGTGACGCGGCCGCCGCTCGACCGGCGGGCGTGGCGATGCGGAGGGGCGAGACGAGAAAAGGCCCCGGGGTGGAGCCCGGGGCCTTCCCGTGCGCGAGGGGGGACTTGAACCCCCACGTCCGTACGGACACTGGCACCTGAAGCCAGCGCGTCTGCCAATTCCGCCACTCGCGCGACGCCCGGGGCAGCCCGGGCAACCCCACGAGAATATCAGGTTCGGAGCGACGGCGGGTACGCTGTCGGGCGACGACGAAGGGTGGTGATGACGGCAGTGGGATTCCTCGACGCGATCGAGCGCGGTCTCGAGCGAGCCGTCAACGGCGCCTTCGCGAAGACGTTCCGCTCCGGCGTGGAGCCCGTCGAGATCGCGAGCGCGCTCAAGCGCGAGCTCGACACGAGCGCGTCCGTCGTCTCCCGCGACCGCATCCTCGTGCCGAACCGGCTCACCGTGCGCCTCGCTCCTGCCGACTTCCAGCGGCTGCGCCGCCTCGGCGAGCCGCTGCTCGACGAGCTCACCTCGACGGTGCAGAGCCACGCGCGCCAGTCGGGCTACTCCTTCCCCGGCCCCGTCGACCTCGGCTTCGAGCCCGACGAGGCGATGTCGACCGGGATGCTCGACATCCACTCGGACACCGAGGCCGGCGAGGTCGTCTGGACCGCGGTCGTCGACATCAAGGGCAAGCGCCACCAGCTGCGGAAGGGCCGCACCGTCATCGGCCGCGGCTCGGACGCCGACATCACCGTCGACGACGCGGGCGCCTCGCGCAAGCACGCCGAGATCGTCTGGGACGGCACGCGCGCCCAGGTGAGCGACCTCGGCTCGACGAACGGCACGACGCTGAACGGCCGGGCGCTGGGGACGGCGCTGCTCGAGCCCGACTCGATCATCGACATCGGCGCGACGCGCATCGTCTACCGCGTGCTCGCGCAGTCGAAGGAGCGCCGCGCATGAGCGAGCTGACCCTCATCATCATCCGGATCGGCTTCCTCGCCCTCCTGTGGCTGTTCGTCTTCATCGTGCTGTACTCGCTGCGCAGCGACCTCTTCGGGCCGAAGCTCACGCCGCTGCAGCGCGTCGCGGTGCAGAGCCAGCGCACCCGCGCGGAGGCGGCCGCGCAGGCCGCCCCGGCGGCGGGCGGCGACGCACCGACCACCGTGACCGAGCGCGCGAGCGCCGGGAGCGCATCCGGCCTCGCCCGCCGCATCGTCATCACCTCCGGCCCGCGCACCGGCACCGAGATCGAGCTGCCCGAGACGGGGCTCACGATCGGTCGCTCGAGCAGCGCCGGCCTGCAGATCAAGGACGACTACACCTCGAACTCGCACGCCAAGATCGTGCGCTGGCGCGACGAGTGGGTCGTGCAGGACCTCGACTCGACCAACGGCACGTTCGTCGAGGGCAAGCGGATCACCCAGTCGACGCCCGTGCGGGTCGGCAGCTCGGTGCGGATCGGCACGACGACGTTCGAGCTGAGGCGCTGAGCTTGAGCGCACCGCTCGCGGCCGCCATCAGCCATGTCGGCCGCATCCGCACCGAGAACCAGGACTCGGGCTACACGGGCGCCCACTTGAGCTTCGTGGCCGACGGCATGGGCGGGCACGCGGGCGGCGACGTCGCGAGCGCCATCGTCACCCGCAAGGTGCGCGAGGCCGACGTCGAGTACGAGAGCGCGGAGCAAGCGGCGCAGGCCCTCGCCGACGCGCTCCGGGCCGGCAACGAGGCGCTGCAGCAGGCGATGCTCGAGCACCCCGAGCTCTCGGGCATGGGCACGACGGCGTCGGGCATCATCCGCGTCGGCGACCGGCTCGGCGTCGCCCACATCGGCGACAGCCGCATCTACCGCTACCGCGTCGGCGCGCTCGAGCAGCTCTCGACCGACCACACCTTCGTGCAGCGGCTCGTCGACGCCGGCCGCATCACGCGCGAGGAGGCCGAGCACCACCCGCGCCGCAACGTCGTGATGCGCGTGCTCGGCAACATCGAGACCGATCCCGAGATCGACACGTGGGTCGAGGACGCGCTGCCGGGCGACCGCTACCTCGTGTGCTCGGACGGCCTGTCGTCGTACGTCGACGAGGACCGCATCCGCGCGATCCTCGAGCAGCGGCTCGACACCCCCTCGACCGTGCAGCGCCTCGTGAACGAGTCGCTCTCGCGCGGAGCGCCCGACAACGTCACGGTCGTGGTCGTCGACATCGACGAGCGACGGTCGTCGGCGGTCGAGCCGACGACCGTCGGCTCCGCCGCTGCGCCCATCAGCTACGAGGCCGTCGAGCCCGAGCGCACGTCGCTGAGCCTCTCGCAGCTGCTGCTGCACCCGCGGCAGGCGCGCATGCAGCCGGCGTTCGAGCACTTCGAGCCCGAGAGCGAGGAGTTCCTGCAGGAGCTGCTCGCCGAGCAGCGCCGCATGCGCCGCAACCGCCGCATCAGCTGGTCGATCGGCGCGGTGCTCGCGATCGCCCTCGCGGTGACGCTCAGCGCGATGTTCTACAGCTGGACCCAGGACCGCTTCTTCGTCGGCGTCAACGACGCGGGGAACGTGGCGATCTACCAGGGCATCCAGCAGCAGATCGGCCCGTTCGTGCTCGCGACCGAGATCGAGAGCACCGACATCGAGCTCGACGAGCTCACGCCCTTCAACCAGCGCAGCATCGAGCAGACCATCTCGGCCGAGTCGCTCGCCGACGCGCAGGCCATCGTCGAGAGGCTGGAGCGATCGCCATGACCGACCGCACCGCTCCCACCGCGCTCCAGACGGGCATCGTGCAGCTGCGCGACGTCACCGAGGCGATCAAGGTGCGCATCCGCAACCCCGCGAAGCTGCGCAACCTCGAGCTCTTCCTGCTCGTCATCGCCTGGGTGCTCGCGGGCGGCGCGATGGTGCTCGTGCAGCTCGGCGCGCTCCAGCGCGTCGACATGATGCCGCTGCAGCTCGCCGGGCTCCTCGGCCTGCTCACCCTCGCGCTGCACATCGCGCTCCGCGTCGTCGCCCGCGAGGCCGACGCGATCATCCTCCCGGTCGTGACGGTGCTCAACGGCCTCGGCATCGCGATGATCTACCGCATCGACATCGCCGAGGGCGCGACGGGCTGGGACGCCGCCTCGATGCGGCAGATCGCCTGGACGGGCATCGCGCTGCTCATCGCGATCGCGACGATCGTCGTCATCCGCAACCACCGGGTGCTCGCGCGCTACCGCTTCCTCGCGATGGCGGCCGCGATCATCCTGCTCGTGCTGCCGCTCGTGCCGGGCCTCGGCCGCACGATCAACGGCGCGACGGTCTGGATCGGCCTCGGCAGCGTGCTCTCGCTGCAGCCGGGCGAGCTCGCGAAGATCGCGCTCGCGATCTTCTTCGCCGGCTACCTCATGACCGCGCGCGACTCGCTCTCGGTCGTCGGGCGCAAGGTGCTCGGCATCCGCTTCCCGCGCGTGCGCGACCTCGGGCCGATCCTCATCGTGTGGGCGATGTGCCTGCTCGTGCTCGTCTTCCAGCGCGACCTCGGCACCTCGCTGCTCTACTTCGGCCTCTTCCTCGTGATGATCTACGTCGCGACCGGCCGCCGCTCGTGGATGGTCATCGGGCTCGGGCTCGTCGCGCTCGGCGGCATCGCCGCCTACTTCGCCCTCGGCTACGTGCAGCGCCGCATCGGGGCGTGGATCCACGCCTTCGACCCGAGCGTCTACGACGCGCAGGGCGGCTCGTACCAGATCGTGCAGGGCGTGTTCGGGATGGCGCACGGCGGGCTGCTCGGCACGGGCCTCGGGCTCGGCAGGCCCGACATCACGCCCTACGCCAACAGCGACTACATCATCCCCTCGCTCGGCGAGGAGCTCGGGCTCGTGGGCATCTTCGCGATCCTCGGGCTCTACCTCATCCTCGTCTCGCGCGGCATCCGCATCGGCTTCCAGGGCCCCGACGACTTCACGAAGCTGCTCGCGGTCGGGCTCGCCTTCACGATCGGCCTGCAGGTCTTCATCGTCGTCGGCGGCGTCACGCGGCTCATCCCGCTCACGGGGCTCACGACGCCGTTCCTCGCGGCAGGAGGCTCCTCGCTGCTGGCCAACTGGCTCATCGTGGCGCTGCTGCTGCGGCTGAGCGACTCCGTGCGCGGAAGGGGGATCGCATGACGAGCGCCGAGCGGGAGCAGAGCATGCGCCGGCCGATCCGCCGCGTGAGCATGCTGCTCATGGTGATGTTCGTCGCGCTGTTCGGCTCGTCGACGATGATCCAGGCGGTGCAGGCGGATGCGCTGCACACGGATGCGCGCAACACGCGCACGCTGCTCGACTCCTTCTCGGTCGAGCGCGGCTCGATCGTCGTCGACGGCGTCCCGGTCGCGCTCTCGACCCCGTCGGACGACGAGTTCGAGTGGCAGCGGCAGTACCCGCTCGGGTCGCTCTACGCATCCGTCACCGGGTACAACACGCTCGGCCAGGGCAACAGCGGCATCGAGGAGGCGATGAACGCCGAGCTCACGGGCACCGCGAACAGCCAGTTCCTCGAGCAGGTGCTCGCGACGCTCACGGGCCAGGACCCCTCCGGCGCCTCGGTCGAGCTCACGATCGACAGCGCCGCGCAGCAGGCCGCGGCCGAGGGGCTCGGCGACCGCGAGGGCGCCGTCATCGCGATCGACCCCGAGACGGGCGACGTGCTCGCGATGCACTCGAGCCCCACCTTCGACCCCAACGCCTTCGCCTCGCACGACATCGCCGGCGTCCGGGAGGTCTACGACCGGCTGCTCAACGACCCGGGCGACCCGCTCGTCAATCGCACGATCGCCGGCGACCTCTACTTCCCCGGCTCGGTCTTCAAGCTCATCACCGCGGCCGCGGCGCTCGAATCGGGCCGCTACACGCTCCAGTCCGAGTTCGAGAACCCCGTCGAGCTGCAGCTGCCGCAATCGACGGCGGTCGTGCGCAACGCGACGCGCGGGCCGTGCGGGCCCGACGAGACCGCGACGCTCGAGACGGCGATCGTGCTCTCGTGCAACATCCAGTTCGCCCTGCTCGCGCAGGAGCTCGGCGCCGACGCGCTGCGGCAGCAGGCCGAGGCCTTCGGCTTCGGCCAGGAGCTCGAGATCCCGCTGCGGGTGACCCCGAGCCAGTACCCGGCGCAGCTCGACGAGCCGAGCCTCATGCTCACGGGCTTCGGCCAGTTCGACGTGCGCGTGACGCCGCTGCAGATGGCGATGGTCTCGGCCGCGATCAACAACGACGGCACGATGCTGCGCCCGCAGATGGTCGATCGCGTGCTCGCGCCCAACCTCGACGTCGTCGACGACCCGGAGGCCGAGATCCTCGCCAACCCGATCTCGGCGGCGACGGCGACGGCGCTCCGCGGCGCGATGGAGCGCGGCGTGACCGAGGGGCTCGCGTCGAACGCGGCCGTGCCGGGCGCGACCGTGGGCGGCAAGACGGGCACCGCCGAGACGGGCGAGCGGGGCGAGCCGTTCAACCTGTGGTTCACGGGGTACGGAGAGCTGGGCGAACGGAGCGTGGCAGTCGCCGTCGTGGTCGTGCCTAGTGAGAACATCGTCGGTGATACTTCAAACGTGATCGCCGCACCTATCGGGAGAGCAGTGATCGAGGCGGTGCTGAACTCATGAGACCATCCAGCGGACTCACCTTCGGTGGGCGATACCAGCTGACCAGCCGGATCGCCATCGGCGGCATGGGCGAGGTCTGGCAGGCGACCGATCAGGTGATCGGGCGCACCGTCGCGCTCAAGATCCTCAAGGACGAGTACATGGGCGATCCCGGGTTCCTCGAGCGCTTCCGCGCCGAGGCCCGGCACGCGGCGCTCGTCAACCACGAGGGCATCGCGAACGTCTTCGACTACGGCGAGGAGGACGGCAGCGCCTTCCTCGTGATGGAGCTCGTGCCGGGCGAGCCGCTCAGCGCGATCCTCGACCGCGACCGCACGCTCTCGGCCGACAAGGTGCTCGACATCGTCGCCCAGACGTCCGCGGCCCTGCACGCCGCGCACCAGGCGGGGCTCGTGCACCGCGACGTCAAGCCCGGCAACCTGCTCATCACGCCCGAGGGGCGCGTGAAGATCACCGACTTCGGCATCGCGCGGATCGCCGACCAGGTTCCGCTCACCGCGACCGGCCAGGTGATGGGCACGGTGCAGTACCTCTCGCCCGAGCAGGCCTCGGGCCAGCAGGCCGCCCCGTCGACCGACATCTACTCGCTCGGCATCGTCGCGTACGAGGCCCTCGCGGGGCGCCGGCCGTTCACGGGCGAGTCGCAGGTCGCGATCGCGATGGCGCACATCAACGACGCGCCGCCGGACCTCCCTGGCACGATCCCTGAGCCGGTGCGCAACCTCGTGCTCTCGTGCATCGCCAAGACGCCGGCCGACCGGCCGACGTCGGCCGCGCACCTCTCGCGCGCGGCCACGATGCTGCGCCGCGGCGACATCGCCGGCGCCGCCGCCATCGTGCCGGGCATCGCGTCGACCGACTCGTTCGCGACGATCGACTCGCCGACGCAAGCGGCGACGCGCGTCATCACGACGCAGTCGTCGCCCGCGACCGCCGCGCTGCCCGTGACGAGCGCGACGACCGCGGTCGAGGAGCGGAAGCGCCGCACCAACCCGTGGATCTGGCCGGTCGTCATCCTCGCCGTGCTGCTCGTCGCCGCGGGCGTCGCGATCGCCCTCATGCTCTTCAACCAGCAGCGACCCGATCCGGCCGCGTCGACGCCCGGCTCCGAGAGCCAGTCCGCCGCGCTCGTCGACATCTCGCTCGAGCAGTTCGAGGGCATGGACGAGCAGGAGTTCCGCGACGCGGTGGAGGCGCTGAACCTCGTGCCCGCGGTCGAGACCGGCCAGCCCGCGACCGACCCCGCGCTCGTGGGCCGCATCTATGCCGTCGCCCCGACCGGCCCGGTGCCGGAGGGCTCGACGATCACCGGCACGATCCACAGCGCGGTCGCGCAGATCGACGACCCGACCGCCGCACCGCGGCTCGGCGACGGCTCCGACCCCGCTGCGCAGGAGGTCGGCGCGACCCCGTCGATCGTGTGGGACGCCGCGACGTGCCCCTCCGGCTACACGCGCGGCGACTACGTCGCGACGATCACGTGGCCCGACGGCCGGGTGCAGGACCAGGTGACGCCCGTCGAGGGCTTCGACATCCTGGCGCCCGGGCTCGGCGAGGGCACGACGACCGTGACCTACACGTTCAGCTGCGAGGTCGAGGGCGGGCAGCCGCTCACGAGCGGCTCGTCGCCCGCGCTCGAGATCACCGCGGTGGCCGAGGAGGAGCCCGAGCCGGAGCCCACGCCGACCCCGACGCCCACGCCGACCCCGACGCCGGAGCCCACGACCGAGCCGTGAGGCGCCCGGCCGGGGCCGTCGAGCGGCCCTGACGTAGAATCGACCGATCCCCCGTCCCGGGGAGCGGCGAGCCACGCACGAGGAGAGGAGCCGCGATGACCGACAGCATCATCGCGTCGCTGCGGACCCTCGGCGACCGCTACGAGATCGGCGAGCTCATCGGGCAGGGCGGCATGGCCGAGGTGCACCTCGCGCGCGACACCCGGCTCGACCGCCAGGTCGCGGTGAAGCTGCTCAAGCCCGAGCTCTCGCGGGATCCCGAGTTCCGCACGCGCTTCCGCCAGGAGGCGCAGTCCGCGGCGCGCATGTCGCACCCGACCGTCGTGCGCGTCTTCGACGCGGGCGAGGAGCCCGCGGTCGACTCGAGCGGCCAGCCGGCCGCGGTGCCGTACATCGTCATGGAGTACATCGACGGCCGGATGGTGAAGGACATCATCGCCGAGGGTCCGCTCCCCGAGTCGGAGGCCGTGCGGATCACGAAGGGCATCCTGACCGCCCTCGAGTACTCGCACCGGGCCGGCATCGTGCACCGCGACATCAAGCCCGGCAACGTCATGGTGACGCCCGGCGGCCAGATCAAGGTCATGGACTTCGGCATCGCCCGCGCCGTCTCCGAGACGAGCGCGAACGTCGCGCAGACCGGCATGATCCTCGGCACGGCCCAGTACTTCTCGCCCGAGCAGGCGAGGGGCGAGGCCGTCGACGCCCGCACCGACCTCTACTCCACCGGCGTCATCCTCTTCGAGCTCCTGACCGGCCGCGCCCCCTTCGAGGCCGACACCCCGGTCGGCGTCGCCTACCAGCACGTCGCCGAGGAGCCCCCGACGACGTCGTCGATCACGCCCGGCATCACGCCCGAGATGGACTCGATCGTCGCGAAGGCGCTCGAGAAGCCGCGCGACGACCGCTTCCAGTCGGCGACCGAGTTCAAGCAAGCGCTCGACGACGCCCTCGCGGGCGTGCTCGTGCCCTTCGAGAAGACCGAGACGGCGCCGCTCGAGATCGGCGCCGCGACGACGATGTTCGCCGCCCTCACCGCCGACGAGCCGGAGCCCGAGGCGGAGGGCGGACCGGTCGCGACGCAGCGCGACCGCCGACCGCCGGTCGCGTGGCTGTGGGGCGCGGCGGCGCTCATCGCCGTGCTCGTCGTCGTCGCCGTCGCGTGGGCGACGAACTTCCTCAACCTCCCGATCGCAGGCCTCTCGACGAACGTGCCCGAGGTCGCCGGCCTCACCGAGGACGAGGCGATCGCGGCCGTCGAGGCCGCGGACCTCGAGGCCGAGGTGCGCCGGATGATCGACGAGGCGGAGCTCGGCACGGTGCTGCGCTCGGAGCCCGGGCCCGGCGTGCGACTCTCCCCCGGCAGCCCGGTGACGATCGTCGTCTCCAACGGGCCGCCGCCGGTGCCGCTCATCAGCGTCGCGAACCTCACCGAGCAGCAGGCGCGGCAGGCGCTCGAAGCCGCGGGCTACGTCGTCGGCGAGGTCTCGCGCGCGACGTCGCCGACCGTCGCGATCGACCGCGTCATCAGCACCGAGCCGAGCGCCGGCACCGACGTCACGCGCGGCGAGACCATCGACATCCAGCTCTCGAACGGCCTCGTGACCGTGCCGGACGTCGTCGGCCAGTCGCTCTCGAGCGCGCAGTCGCAGCTCGAGAACCTCGGGCTGTCGGTGCGGCGGTCGACGACCACCGCGTGCACCGCCGCGAACGTCGTGACCGCGCAGTCGGTCGCGGCCGAGAGCGACGTCGCGCAGGGCAGCAGCGTCACCGTGACGTACTGCGTGCGCCGCGCCGCGCCGCCCGCGCCCCCGCGGCAGAGCACGCCGCCGGCCGATCCCGCCCCCGCGCCCCCTCCCGGCGACGATGACGGCGACGACGGCGGCAACGGCGGGAACGGCAACGGCAACGGCAACGGCAACGGCAACGGCGGCCGGAACGGCGGCGGCGGCTGAACCGCGGCGCGCGAGCCCTCAGCGCTGCGGCGGCGGGGCGAGCGTGACGAGCGGCGCGCGGCCCGCGGCGAGCTCGGCGGCGCCGTCGAGCCCGGCCGACTCGAGCCAGTTGCCGAGCATCCGGTAGCCGCCCTCCGTCAGCACCGACTCGGGGTGGAACTGCACGCCCCACACGGGCGCGTCGCGGTGCTCGAGCGCCATGATGACGCCGCCCGCCGTCCGGTCGCCCTCCGGGTCGGGCACGGTCCGCGCGGTCACGCGCAGCGCATCCGGCACCGTCCCGTCGACGACCGCGAGCGAGTGGTAGCGCGTCGCGGTGAGCGGGCTCGGGAGCCCCTCGAAGACGGTCGAGCCGTCGTGCTCGACGAGGCTCGTCTTGCCGTGCATGAGCTCGGGCGCGTGGGTGACGACCCCGCCGAGCGCCTCGGCGATCGCCTGGTGCCCGAGGCACACCCCGAGCAGCGGCGTGCCGGCGTCGATCGCCGCGTGCACCATGGGGATCGAGACGCCCGCCTCGGCAGGCGTGCCCGGTCCGGGCGAGAGCAGCACGGCGTCCCAATCGGTGATCGCGCCGGCGTCGACCCGGTCGTTGCGCACGACCGAGACGTCGGCGCCGAGCTCCTGCAGGTAGCCGGCGAGCGTGTAGACGAAGCTGTCGAAGTTGTCGACGACGAGGATGCGGGTCATGCGTGGGCACTCGATCCGGGGTCGGATCCGGCGAAGGTCGGATCGGGGGTGGGGAAGAAGGACTGCATCACCCACGGGTAGACGTGGAAGACGAGCAGGTAGGCGGTGACGGCGAGCAGCGCGAGCACGATCGCGAGCCGCACGGGCCACGGCCCGGGCAGCGCGCGCCAGAGCGCCGCGTACATCATGCCCTCCCGAGGGTCGCGGCGAGCTCGAGCGGCATGCCGTCGTCGGCGCTCTGCCAGCCGACCCAGGTCGCGTAGGCGATGAGCCGGCCCGCCGCCGACCACTCGGGGTTGCACGTCGTGAGCGTGAGGTAGCGGCCGTCGGCCGGCACGTGCGGCAGCTGCGGCACGGGCGCGACGACCCTGACGGCCGTCGGCGGCACGTACTCGTGGTTGCGGAACTCGTAGACGTGCCACGCGCTCGCCGTCTGCACGTAGACGCGGTCGCCGATGCGCATCTCGTCGAGGTGCGTGAACGGCCCGCCCTGGCCGTTGCGGTGCCCGGCGACCGCGAAGTTGCCGAGCCCGCCGGGCATCGCCGACTCGCGGTAGTGGGCGAGCCCCTGGTCGAGGCTGTCGAGCACCGCGCGGCTCGTGCCCTCCCCCACGACGCGCTCGAACTCGCCGAGCCGCGGGATGTGCATGATCGCGAACGACTCGCGGTCGGCGGGAGCCGCCTCGAGCGGCGGCTCGTCGGTGCGGAGGGCGGATGCGTCGGCGATCGCTCCGCGCTCGAGGTGCTCGGGCACGAGGTCGGCGGCGAAGGCGCGGGCCGCCTGCTGCTGCTGCGCGCCGAGCACCGCGTCCGAGAGCCACACCTGCCAGCCGGCGTAGCCGAGCGCGAGCACCCCCGCGGTCAGGAGCAGCTCGCCGAGCACGCTCGAGACGGTCGCTCGGCGCCGGGGGCGCGCCGAGCGACGGGCGCGAGCGTCGAGGGCTGCCACCGCTCAATCCTAGGCGGCGACTGCACTAGCATGGGGTGCCATGAGCAGCGAGAAGTCCGTCGAGAGGGCCAAGGCCGATCGGAACCGGTCGGCGAAGGAGCGCTCGCCGCACGACGAGCAGCACAATCCGGCGTGGTTCAAGCCGGTGATGTTCGGCTTCATGATCGTCGGCTTCCTCTGGGTCATCGTCTACTACGTCTCGGGCACGACGCTGCCCATCGCGCAGCTCGGCTCCTGGAACATCGTGATCGGCTTCGGCGTGATGTTCATCGGCTTCATCATGACGACGCGCTGGAAGTAGTCGAATCACACCGGTGTAGTTCTCCCCAGCTGTGGAGAGAACTGTGGAGAACGACCTCAGAGGATCGAGGCGAGCCGCAGCGCGAACAGCGCCGCGAGCACGACCGCGATCCCGCCGATGACAAGCCACGCGGCCTTGGCCGCCTGATCGCCGCGCAGCCGCTTGTGCACGGCGCCGATCCCGAAGCCGAGCGCGAGCCCGATGACGAGCCCGCCGACGTGCGCCGCCCACGAGACGTTGCTGATCACGAACGTCAGCACGAGGTTGATGGCGACGATGATGAGGATGCTCGGCTGCACCCGCCCCACCATGCGCTGCATGCCGATGACCATGCCGAAGAGCGCGTAGATGGCTCCCGACGCGCCCACGACCGCCGAGAGCGGCGTGAGCCACGAGATCGCGACCGCGGCGCCCGCCGCGCTCACGACGTAGGCGGCGAGGAAGGGCAGCCTGCCGATGCGCTGCTCGATCGAGGGGCCGATGAGCCACAGGATGAGCATGTTGAAGCCGAGGTGCAGCACGCCCGCGTGCACGAGCGCGTAGCTGACGAAGCGCCACGGCTCGATGAGCGAGTACGGCAGGAAGAACAGCAGCGACGCCGCGATGTCACCCGGCAGCAGCTGCAGCGCGCCGACGATCGCCGTGACGGCGATGATCGACATCGTCACGGGCGCCGGCTGCGCGAACCAGCGGCGCGCGCGCCGGCCGACGGCGCTGCGCGGCGCACCGCTCGCCGCTCGCACCTGCCGCTGCAGGGTGCGCTGCTCGGCGGCGAGCTCGCGCACGCACTCCGGGCAGCGCACCCCGACAGGCGACGGCTGCTGGCACTCGCCGCACACCGTGCGCCCGCATCGCTGGCACAGCACCCAGCTCGCGCGGTCGGGGTGCCGGTAGCAGCGGTCGGCGGGCGCTGGGGATGACACCTCGGCTCAGGCCTCGGCGATCTCGATCGTCTCGATCACGACGTCCTCGAGCGGGCGGTCGCGGCCGTCGGTGGCGACGGCCTGGATCGCGTCGACGACGCCGCGCGACGCCTCGTCCTCGACGAGCCCGAAGATCGTGTGCTTGCCCTGCAGCCACGGCGTCGCGACGGTCGTGATGAAGAACTGCGAGCCGTTCGTGCCGCGGCCCGCGATCTTGCCGGCGTTGGCCATCGCGAGCACGTAGGGCGCGTTGAAGTCGAGGTCGGGGTGGATCTCGTCGTCGAACTGGTAGCCGGGGCCGCCGACGCCCTGGCCGAGCGGGTCGCCGCCCTGGATCATGAAGTCGGGGATGATGCGGTGGAAGACGACGCCGTCGTAGAGCGGGTCGGTCGAGGTCTTGCCGGTGCCGGGGTGCGTCCACTCGCGCTTGCCCGTGGCGAGCTCGACGAAGTTCTGCACGGTCTTGGGGGCGTGGTCGCCGAGGAGGTTGACCTTGATCTCGCCGAGGTTCGTGCGGATGATCGCGACAGCGGTGTGATGAGCCATGCCCCGATCCTCCCACAGCGCGCTTGGCGACAGCCGCGCGCGAGCGCCTGTTTCGGCGAGAGCGAAACCCTCGGAGCGTGGGTGACGCGTCCAGGAAAACCTGCAAGGATGACGCGCAGGCTCCACGACGGAAGGACAGACATGTCGCTCGAACTGACGCGCAAGCGCGCGAAGCAGGTCAAGAAGCTCCGCAAGCAGGCCGACAAGCTCATGGCCGAGCAGCGCGCGGTGAACCACCACGCGGCTGCGCTCGCCCGCGAGGCTCGCGAGCAGGCGCGCGCCTACAGCGCCGAGACGCTGCGCCCCGCCGCCGAGCGCGTCGTGCACCGCGGCAAGGAGGCCGGCATCGACCGGCTCTCGAAGGCCGCCCGCGGCTGGAACTCGAGTGTCGTGCCCGCGCTCGCGACGGGCCTCGGCTCGGTCGCCGCACTCGCGTCCATCGGCAAGGACGAGCGCGTGCAGAGCGCGATCGACAACGTCCGCCGCTACGCGACGGTCCCCGACCTCGCCCTGTCGACGCCGGCGAAGTCGGGCCCGAACGCCTGGCAGTGGATCCTCATCGGCGTCGGCTCCGTCGCCGTCGTGAGCGCCGCCTACGCCGCGTGGCAGACGCTGCGCGCCGACGACGACCTGTGGATCCCCGACGCCGAGGACACCGCGGTCGACGCGCCCGCGCGCCCGTTCGACCAGCCGGCCGGCGGCATCGCCGACGGCCCCGAGGCCGGCGCCCCCCAGGCCTGAGCCGTCTGAGCCCCCGAGCGAAGGGCCCCCGTCCGCGGGGGCCCTTCGTCGTGCGCGGTCCGGGCCCTCGTCGAGCGCTGATCAGGACAGCGCGGCGCCGATCGCGACGAGGATGCCGCCGAGCACGAGCATGCCGCCCGCGAGCATGAACGAGCGGATGCGGCGCTCGGGCTCGCGACCCTGGCGCATGGTGCGCACGGAGTCGATGCCGCTGATGACGCACGAGACGACCATGAGGCCGATGCCGAGAACGATGAGGGGATGCATGGGTCAGCGGAGCGGCGAGCCGTGGTCGTCGATGTGCCGGATCGCCCAGTCGACCGCGTGCACGTGGCGCAGGGCCGGCACGTCGGCGAGCCGGTGCCACGCGACGTCGTCGGTCGTGCCGTCGACCTCGACCGCGAGCTCGCCGCCGGTGATCTCGGCGCGGTAGAGGATGCGCAGGGCCTGCATCTCGTCGCCGCGCGCGGTCGTGGGGAGCACCGCGGAGTCGACGCCGAGCAGGCTCGTGAGCCGCACGTCGTAGCCGGTCTCCTCGCGCACCTCGCGGACGGCGCCGTCCGCGGGATGCTCGCCGGGCTCGACACCGCCTCCCGGCAGCGTCCACCCGGCCATGTCGCCCTCGTTCCAGTGCGGCAGCAAGATCTCGCGCTCGTCGCCCTCGCCCCTCGTGATCAGGGCGTAGGCAGCCACTCGCATGCGCATCCGGTCATCCTACGGCTACGGCTACGGCTGCGGCTGCTGCTGGGCCGCGACGACGGCTTGTGCGCGCTCGCGCCAGCGGGCGATCGCCGGCCGATGCGCCGCCAGCGCGACTTGCGCCAGGTCGTCGAGCATGGCCTCGATCCGCCGCGGCACCTGCAACGACCCGCGGCCGTAGTGCAGCGGCTCCGCCAGCGCGAGGTCGATGAGCTGCTCCACGCGCTGAGGCCGATGCACGAGCCGCACGACCCCGCCGCTCCGGACGAGCGCGGGCAGATCGGCCCGCGTCACCGCTCGGCGGAGGATCCGGTGGACCTCGTCGAGCACCTGCACCGCCGTCGCCGGGTCGTTGATCCCCGGCGAGAGCGCACGGTCCGCGATGTCGATGAGCTTGCGCACGCCGAGGGCCGGATCCTGGCCCGGGATGCGATCCTGCTCGACCACGACGAGACCTCGCAGCGCGTCGAGCGCGTCCTCGCCGAGCGCTCCGAGCCCGGGCTCGTGCCAGATCCGCAGCACCGGTCGGCCCTCGGCCGCGAAGTCACCCACCGGGAGCAGCACCTCGATCACGGCATCGAGGTCGACGGCGCGAGCGACGAGCTCGCGGTGATCCACCTCCACGATCGCCCCGTGCTGCCGCGCCTCGACCGTGCGCGCCTCGAGCGAGCCCTCGGGCTGCCAGGAGTCGCGCGCCGGCAGGGCGCGCAGGCCGGTCGGCTCCGGGTAGTAGCCGTCGACGACGTCGACCGTCGCGCTGCCCAGGTGCGACACGATCGACGAGACCTGGATCGACCGGGTGATGTGGTGGATGAACGCGAGGAACATGCCAACGCTCGCGAGCACCAGCACGAAGCCGAGCGTGACGGACACCTGTGGCACGAACGCGCCGCCGTCGCCGGACTCGCCCCGCACCGAGCGCAACACCGTCAGCGCGTAGGTGAAGCTCGCGGCGAAGATGCCGAGGGTCGCTTGCGTGACCCGGTTCGAGAGGAAGTCACCCAGCACTCGAGGGCTGTACTGGCTGCTCGCCAGCTGCACCACGACCATCGTGATCGAGAAGACGAGCCCGGTCACCGAGATCATCGCACCCGCGATGGTGCCGAGCATGTCCCTCGCGCCGCTGGGGCCGCCGGGGAAGACGTAGGGGAGCTCATCGCCCACGAGCCGGTCGAGCTCGGGCACGAGGTAGCCGGCGAGCACCGACGCCACCACGATCGCCATCGGCAGCACCCAGAACGGACGCCACGCGCGCTGCCACGCGCTGCTCGACCGAGTCCTCGGCAGCGCGCTGACGTCGGCCGGTCCGACATCGGCGCCGCCGTGCATCATGCTCCGGTCGGGGCCTGCGGAGGGCCGCTCGCACCGCCGTCCGGCCGCGCCTCGGCACCCCGCCAGTGCTCGTCCGGCCGGTGCTCGTCGGCGGGCGCGAGCGTCGGGTCGACCGACTGCGTCGGCACGAGCTCGCCGACCCCCTCCCCCGGCGCCGTCTGCTCGACGGTGAGCTGGAAGTCGTCGCCGTGCTCCGTGACGCCGGCGACGACGGCTTGCTCGACCGCCGCGACGGCGTAGCGGCGCCGCACGACCATGGGATCGAGCGCGAGGTCCTTGGCGAGCGCGGCCGCGAGCCCGATCATCACCACGACGAACGGGAGCGCGGCGATGACGGTGACCTGCTGCAGGCCCGTGAGGGCGTCCTCGCCGCCGAGCAGCAGCATGATCGCCGCGACGGCGCCCGTCGCGACGCCCCAGAAGATCACCGTGCGCCGCGCCGGCTGGAGCGAGCCGCGGTGCGACAGGGTGCCCATCACGACCGAGGCGGCGTCGGCCCCCGAGATGAAGAAGATCGCCACGAGCACCATGACGACGATCGACGAGATCTGCGCGAGCGGCAGCTCGGCGAGCGCCTGGAACAGCGTCGACTCCGGCGTGCCGCTGCTGCCGAGGTCGGTGCCGCCGAGCTCGAGGTCGAGCCCCAGGCCGCCGAAGATCGCGAACCAGACGAGAGAGACGAGCGTGGGCGCGACGAGCACACCGGTGACGAACTGGCGGATGGTGCGACCGCGCGAGATGCGCGCGATGAACATGCCGACGAACGGCGTCCAGCTGACCCACCACGCCCAGTAGAAGATCGTCCAGCCCGAGAGCCAGGCCGCGACCTCGGGGCCGCCGGCGGCCTCGGTGCGGGCCGACATGACCGCGAGCTGCTCGACGTAGCCGCCGATCGTGGTCGGGAGCAGGTTGAGGATGAAGACCGTGGGCCCGACGACGAACACGAACAGCGCGAGCACCCCCGCGAGCACCATGTTGATGTTCGAGAGCCACTTGATGCCGCGCGAGATGCCCGAGACCGCCGAGACGACGAAGGCGAGCGTCAGGACCGCGATGACGGCGACGAGCAGGCCGTTCCCCACCGCGCCGAGCCCCGCGACGATCTCGATGCCCGAGCCGATCTGGAGCGCGCCGAGGCCGAGCGAGGTCGCCGATCCGAAGAGGGTCGCGAAGATCGCGAACACGTCGATCGCGCGCCCGATGGGACCCTCGACCGTGCGGCGGCCCAGCAGGCTCGTGAAGGCGGCCGAGACGGTGAGCGCCCGGCGCTTCCGGAAGACGCTGTAGGCGAGCGCGAGCCCCACGACCGAGTAGATCGCCCACGGGTGCAGCGACCAGTGGAACATCGTCGTGGCCATCGCGGTCCGCACGGCGAGCGCCTCGTCGCCGCCGCCGGTGCCGGGAGGCGGCGCGACGAGGTGGCTCACCGGCTCGGTGACGCCGAAGAAGACGAGGCCGATGCCCATCCCGGCCGAGAACATCATCGCGATCCAGGAGACGGTGCTGAACTCCGGCTCCTCGCTGTCGTCGCCGAGCGGGATCCGGCCGAACCGGCTCGCGGCGATCCAGATGACGAAGACGACGAAGCCCGAGGCCGCGAGCGCGAAGAGCCAGCCCGTGCTCCCGACGACCCAGTCGAGCCCGGCGGCGGAGGCGGTCGCGAGCGACTCGGTGCCGACGGCCCCCCAGATGACGAAGGCGAGCGCGACCGCCGCCGCGACGCCGAACACGACGCGGTCGACCGGTCGGCGCTCCGGCGATTCGGTCGCGCGCGGCGGCACGTCGAGCGCGGGGTGCAGCCGCTTCGGCCGTCGCGGCTGCCGCTGCCGTCGCCCGGAGCCGGTGCCGGCGTCGTGCTCGCCCATGCTTCCTCCAGTGCCTCCGCCGATGCGCACGGCGCGCATCCGTGACCTCGACACCGTAGACCCGGCGGCTGGAAGCGGCGTCAGCGCGGGCGCGCCCGGCCGCGCATCCGGCTCTCGACGGAGTCGCGGAGCGGCGCGCCGAGGAAGAGCCCGAGCGAGGCGCCGGAGGCGAGCGCGAGCCCGACCGCGCCCGCGCCGATGAGGGTCGCGACGCCGAGCACGAGGCTCGTCGGCGAGCCGTCGGACTCGACGAGCTCGAGCAGCCCGCGGAACACGGCGTAGCCCGGCACGAGCGGCACGATCGCGGCGGTCGTCACGGCGATGGAGGGCACGTGCAGCCGGTGCCCGATGATGATGCCGATGAGGCTCGCGACGAGCGCGCCGATGCCGCTCGCGACCGGGGCGCCGGCCCCGGCGCCCGAGCCGAGCGTGAAGCCGATCCACGCGAGGCCGCCGAGCAGCGCGCTCACGAGCGTCGTGCGCAGGCGCGCGCCGTTCATGATCGCGACGGCGATCGCGATGATGACGGCTCCCGCGAGCTGGAGCGGCAGCGGGCCGAGCGCCGGTGCGTCGCTCGTGACCACGAAGCCCATCCCGAGCGAGCTCGCGAGCGAGAGCCCGCCGAGGATGCCGAGCACGACGCCGAGGGTCGACAGCACGAGGTCGAGGATGCGTCCGCCCGCCGTGAGCGAGAAGCCGTCGATGGCGTCCTGCGCGGCACCGACGACCGAGAGCCCCGCGAGCATGAGCACGATGCCGGCCGCGATGATGATCGACGGCCGCACGTCGGCGAGCAGCGGCACGCCGAGGCGCGCGAGCGCGCTCGTCGCGGTCGCGGCCGCGGTGACGACGAGCGCGCCCGCGATCTGCGAGAAGAAGAACGGCACGCGCAGCCTCGCCATGGCGCGCTGCGCGACTGCGGCGGCGCACGCGGCGAGGAAGGCGATGACGCCGATGATCCACGAGGCGCCGAAGAGCAGCGTGACGCCGACCGAGAGCATGCCCTGCGCGAGCACGACGATCGTCGGCCGGTAGAGGAAGGGCGTCCGCCGGATCGCGTGGAAGCGGGCTCGTGCGTGCTCGAGGTCGAGCCCGGCCTCGATGTCGACGACGAGCGCCTGCAGGCGCTGCAGCTTCGCGTGGTCCGGGATCGGCGCGCGCACGACGCGGAGGAGCGTGATGGGCAGGTCGTCGTGGTTGCGGTGGTACGAGACGCCGATCGAGTTGTAGGTGACGTCGACGTGCACGGGGCGGATGCCGAGGGCGGCGGCGACGCGCGTGGTCGCGAGCGTCACGTCGTTCGCCGACGCCCCGACGGTCAGGAGCGCCTCGGCGATGCGCATCGCGAGGTCGATGACCTTGCGCGCGTGCACCTCGTCGATCGTCAGGAGCGCCTCGGTCATCGGCCGCGACGCGGGGTCGGTGCGGATCGCGCGCGCGATGCGCTGCCGCCAGTCCTGCCGTCCGTCCATCCCTCCCATCCTCGCATCCGCCAGGACGTCGGCCGGGATGCCGGCAGGGATGCCGGGCGGGCTCGTCAGCCCTCGCGCCAGTCGTCGCCCTCGAGGTGCGACCCGGCCTGCGGGCCCATCTGCAGCATGCCGCCGTCGACGACCCACGAGGCGCCGGTCACGTAGCCGGCCTCGGGCGAGGCGAGGAACGCGATGACGGCGGCGACCTCGCGGGCATCGCCGGGGCGGCCGAGCGGCACCCCGGGGCGGCGCGTGCCCCGCGGGTCCTCGTCCTCCTGCCCCGTCATGGGCGTAGCGATCTCGCCCGGGGCGACGCTGTTGGCGGTGATGCCATGCTGGCCCAGCTCGAGCGCGATCGTCTTGACGAGGCCGCCGAGCCCGTGCTTCGCGGCGTCGTACGCGCTCGACCCGACGCGCGGCTGGTGCTCGTGCACGCTCGTGACGGCGATGAGGCGCCCGCCGCGGCCGCCGGCGACCATGCGCCGCGCCGCGGCCTGGAGGCACACGAACGCGCCGTCGAGGTCGGTCGCCACGATCTCGCGCCACTCGTCGACCTGCAGGTCGAGGAAGGCCGTGCTCGAGCCGGTGCCCGAGCTGTGCACGAACACGTCGAGGCCGCCGAGCCGGGCGGCGAGGTCGTCGACGACGCCCGCGGCTCCCGCGAGGTCGGTCGTGTCGAGCCGCGCGACCTCGGCGCGGCGGCCGTGCCAGCGCACCTCCTCGGCGGTGCGCTCCGCACCCGCCTCGTCGGTGTGC
Source organism: Agrococcus sp. TF02-05 (assembly GCF_017565345.1). Classification (NCBI taxonomy): domain Bacteria; kingdom Bacillati; phylum Actinomycetota; class Actinomycetes; order Micrococcales; family Microbacteriaceae; genus Agrococcus; species Agrococcus sp. TF02-05. The sequence goes on from NZ_JAGEKO010000007.1 coordinate 168,494, forward strand.
CACGTGATGCCGACGTCGAGCCCTGCCTCGGCGAGGGCGACGGCCGTCGCGCGGCCGATGCCGGAGTCGGAGCCCGTGACGATCGCGGTGCGCGCGGTGTCCATGGCGAGCACGGTAACCCCGCGCGGCCCGGCGGACCAGTGGTGGAGCCTGGGAGAATCGAACTCCCGACATCCTGCTTGCAAAGCAGGCGCTCTACCAACTGAGCTAAGGCCCCGTGGCCGGCGGGCCGGCCGTGGGAGTTGTGCGTGGTGGGGCTACCTGGACTCGAACCAGGGACCTCTTCGTTATCAGCGAAGCGCTCTAACCGCCTGAGCTATAGCCCCGAGCACAATCATCGATGCTACCACGCGCGCCGGTGTGCTCGGGACCACGGCGCGCGCTCGTCCTACTGGTTGGCGAAGCCGACCTGCAGGCCGCCCGTCAGCCGCACCGAGAGGTTGTAGAGCACGGCGATGACCGCGCCGAGCACCGTGATGACGACGAAGTTCAGCACCGCGACGAGCAGCGTGAACATCATCACCTGCGGCAGCGACAGCAGCGACGTGATCGCGAACTCGGGATCGGCGAGGATGTCGCGCATCACCTCGTCGACCTTGCCGAACAGCCCGACGACCTGGAGCAGGCTCCACATCACGAAGACCACGACGACCTGGACGATGCCGAGCACGAGCCCGAGCACCGCCGAGACCTTCATGGCCGACCAGAAGTCGATGTGCACGAGGCGCAGTCTCACCTGCTTGCTCGAGCCGCTGCGCCGAGGCGTCTTGCTCTGCAGCTTCTCGGCGATGCTCATTCGTCGGTCTCCTCGGTGGGCTCGTCGTCGGTCGAATCGGCGTCGGCCGAGTCCGTGGCGTCCACGATAGCGTCCTCCGCCTCCGCGATCGCGACCTGGGCGACGCCGGTCTGCGCATCCTGCGCGGGCGACGTGGCCGGCTGGTTCGCGGCATCCTCCACGGCGTCCTCGACCTCCTCCTCGACGTTGCGCGCGATCGAGATCACGAGGTCGGTCGTCGACTTCTCGGCGAACTGCACGCCCATCGTCGTGCGGCCGGTCGCGCGCACCTCGTCGACGCTCGAGCGGATGACCTTGCCGGAGCTGCGGATGAGCAGCAGCTCGTCGCCGTCGTGCACGATCGTCGCGCCGACGAGGGCGCCGCGGTCGTGGTCGCCCGACGAGAAGGTGAGCACGCCCTGCGTGCCGCGGCCCTTCGACGGGTAGTCGGCCACCGGGGTCTTCTTGCCGAAGCCCTGCTCCGTCACGACGAAGACGTAGCCGTCGTCGCCGATGACCATCGCCGCGAGCGCCTCGTCGCCGTCCTTGAGCCGGATGCCCCGCACGCCACCCGTCGCGCGGCCCATGGGCCGCAGCGCCTCGTCGGTCGCGGCGAAGCGCGCCGCCCGGCCCTGCTTGCTGATGACGAGGATCTCGTCGTCGGAGTTCGCGAGCATCGCGGAGATGACGCGGTCGTCCTCGGCGAGGTTGATCGCGATGATGCCGCCGGAGCGGTTCGTGTCGAACAGCTCGAGCCGCGTCTTCTTCACCTGGCCCTGCTGCGTCGCGAGCACGAGGTAGTCGGCCTGGTCGTAGCGGCGCAGCTGCAGCACGGTCTGCACGCGCTCGTCGGGCTGGAAGGCGAGCAGGTTCGCGACGTGCTGGCCCTTCGCGTCGCGGCCCGCCTCGGCGATCTCGTACGCCTTCATCCGGTAGACGCGGCCGAAGTTCGTGAAGAACAGCAGCCAGTCGTGCGTCGACGTGACGCCGAAGTGCTCGACGATGTCGTCGCTGCGCAGCTGCGCGCCGCGCACGCCCTTGCCGCCGCGGTGCTGCGCGCGGTACTGGTCGATGCGCGTGCGCTTGATGTAGCCGCCGGTCGTGAGGCTCATCACGACCTGCTCCTCGGGGATGAGGTCCTCCATCGAGACGTCACCGCCGTAGCCGTGCATGATCTCGGTGCGGCGGTCGTCGCCGTGCTTCGCCACGATCTCGCGCAGCTCGTCGACGATGATCTGCCGCTGCCGCTCGGGCTTGGCGAGGATGTCCTTGTAGTCGGCGATGAGGCGGCGCAGCTCCTCCGCCTGATCCTGGATCTTCTGCCGCTCGAGCGCGGCGAGCCGGCGCAGCTGCAGCTCGAGGATCGCGTTCGCCTGCCGCTCGTCGACCCCGAGCAGCTCCATGAGGCCCGTGCGGGCGTCGTCGGGCGTCGGAGAGCGGCGGATGAGCGCGATGACCTCGTCGAGGGCGTCGAGGGCCTTGAGGTACCCCTCGAGGATGTGCATCCGCTCCTCTTCGCGCGCGAGCCGGAACTGCGTGCGGCGGACGATGACCTCGACCTGGTGGTCGGCCCAGTGCCCGATGAAGCCGTCGAGCGAGAGCGTGCGCGGCACGCCGTCGACGATCGCGAGCATGTTCGCGCCGAAGTTCTCCTGCAGCTGCGTCTGCTTGTAGAGGTTGTTGAGCACGACCTTCGCGACCGCATCGCGCTTGAGCGTGATGACGAGGCGCTGACCCGTGCGGCCCGAGGTCTGGTCCTCGATGTTGGCGATGCCCTGCAGCTTGCCGTCCTTGACGAGGTCGGCGATGCGCACCGCGAGCCGGTCGGGGTTCACCTGGTAGGGCAGCTCGGTGATGACGAGCGCCGTGCGGCCCTGGATCTCCTCGACCGTGACGACGGCGCGCATCGTGATCGAGCCGCGGCCGGTGCGGTAGGCCTCCTCGATGCCCTTCGTGCCGAGGATCTGCGCCCCGGTCGGGAAGTCGGGCCCCTTGATGCGCTCCATGAGAGCCGTGAGCAGCTCCTCCTTCGACGCATCCGGGTGCTCGAGGTGCCAGATCGCGCCGTCGGCGACCTCGCGGAGGTTGTGCGGCGGGATGTTCGTGGCCATGCCGACCGCGATGCCGACCGAGCCGTTGACGAGCAGGTTGGGGAACCGCGCGGGCAGCACCGACGGCTCCTGGGTGCGGCCGTCGTAGTTGTCCTGGAAGTCGACGGTGTCCTCGTCGATGTCGCGCACCATCTCGAGCGCGAGGTGCGACATCTTCGTCTCGGTGTACCGCGGGGCCGCCGCCTCGTCGTCGCCGGCCGAGCCGAAGTTGCCCTGCCCGAGTGCGAGCGGGTAGCGCAGGCTCCACGGCTGCACGAGGCGCACGAGGGTGTCGTAGATCGCCGTGTCGCCGTGCGGGTGGTACTGCCCCATGACGTCGCCGACGACGCGCGAGCACTTCGAGAAGGCCTTGTCGGGCCGGTAGCCGCCGTCGTACATCGCGTAGATCACGCGGCGGTGCACGGGCTTGAGGCCGTCGCGCACCTCCGGCAGCGCTCGCCCGACGATGACGCTCATCGCGTAGTCGAGGTACGAGCGCTGCATCTCGAGCTGCAGGTCGACCTGCTCGATCGCGCCGTGGTTGGGGGCGTCGCGGTCGAAGGGCTCCGCAGGGGTGGTCTCGTCAGTCATCGTCTCTCAACCTCAGATGTCCAGGAAGCGCACGTCGCGCGCGTTCTTCTGGATGAAGGATCGGCGGGCCTCGACGTCCTCGCCCATGAGGGTCGAGAAGATCGCGTCGGCCACGGCGGCGTCGTCGAGCGTCACCTGCTTGAGCGTGCGGGTCTCGGGATCCATCGTCGTCTCCCACAGCTCGCTGTAGTTCATCTCGCCGAGGCCCTTGTAGCGCTGCACGCCGTTGTCCTTCGGCATGCGCTTCCCGCTCGCCTGGCCCTCGGCGATGAGCGCGTCGCGCTCCCGGTCGCTGTACGCGTATTCGTGGTCGGCGTTCGTCCACTTGATCTTGTACAGCGGCGGGGCCGCGAGGTAGACGTAGCCCATGTCGATGAGCGGGCGCATGTAGCGGAACAGCAGCGTGAGCAGCAGGGTCGTGATGTGCTGCCCGTCGACGTCGGCATCGGCCATGAGCACGATCTTGTGGTACCTCGCCCTCGACGGGTCGAAGTCCTCGCCGAGGCCCGCGCCGAACGCGGTGATCATCGACTGGATCTCGGCGTTGCCGAGCGCCCGGTCGAGCCGCGCCTTCTCGACGTTGAGCACCTTGCCTCGCAGCGGCAGGATCGCCTGCGTGTAGGGGTTGCGCCCCTGCACCGCGGAGCCGCCGGCGGAGTTGCCCTCGACGAGGAAGATCTCCGAGATCGCCGGGTCCTTCGACTGGCAGTCCTTGAGCTTGCCGGGCATGCCGCCCGACTCGAGCAGGCCCTTGCGACGCGTCTGCTCGCGCGCCTTGCGCGCGGCGATGCGGGCGGTCGCGGCACCGATCGCCTTGCGCACGATCTCCTTCGCCATCGCCGGGTTCGACTCGAACCAGTGGCCGAGCTCCTCACCCGTGACGCGCTGCACGAACGACTTCGCCTCGGTGTTGCCGAGCTTCGTCTTCGTCTGGCCCTCGAACTGCGGCTCGCCGAGCTTGACCGAGACGATCGCCGTGAGCCCCTCGCGCACGTCGTCGCCGGAGAGGTTCTCGTCCTTCTCCTTCAGCAGGTTGGTCTGCCGGGCGTACTTGTTGACGAGCGTCGTGAGCGCCGCGCGGAAGCCCTCCTCGTGCGTGCCGCCCTCGTGCGTGTTGATCGTGTTGGCGTAGGTGTAGACGCCCTCCTGGTAGGAGGTCGTCCACTGCATCGCGATCTCGACCGAGATGCGGCGCTCGGTGTCCTCCGACTCGAAGTCGATGATCTCGGGGTGCACTGCCTCGGCCTTCTTCGACTCGTTGAGGTAGGCGACGTAGTCCTTGAGGCCCTGCTCGTAGAGGTACTCGTCGGAGCGCTGCCGCGGCTCGGCGCCCTCCTCGTCGGCGTCGGGCTCGATGAGCGCCTCGGGGCGCCGGTCCTCGATCGCGATGCGCAGCCCCTTGTTGAGGAACGCCATCTGCTGGAAGCGCTTCGCGAGCGTCTCGTAGTCGAACTCGACCGTCTCGAAGATCTCGGGGCTCGGCCAGAAGGTGAGCGTCGTGCCGGTCTCGTCGGTCGCCTCGCCGGAGACGAGCGGGCCCTCGGGCTCGCCGACGCGGAACGACTGCCGGTGCACTCGGCCCTGGCGCTTGATCTCGACCTCGAGGCGCGACGAGAGCGCGTTGACGACCGAGGAGCCGACGCCGTGCAGGCCGCCGGAGACGGCGTAGCCCCCGCCGCCGAACTTGCCGCCCGCGTGGAGCACGGTGAGCACGACCTCGACGGTCGACTTCGAGGGGTCGGACGAGTGGGGGTCGACGGGGATGCCGCGGCCGTTGTCGGTGACGCGCACGCCGCCGTCGGGCAGGATCACGACGTCGATGCTGTCGCAGTAGCCGGCGAGCGCCTCGTCGACCGCGTTGTCGACGATCTCGTAGACGAGGTGGTGCAGGCCGCGGGGCCCGGTCGAGCCGATGTACATGCCCGGGCGCTTGCGCACCGCCTCGAGTCCCTCGAGGATCTGGATCTGATCGGCGCCGTAGTCGCCCTGGGTGGGAGGCTGCGACGGCTTCGCCGTCTGGTCGTCGGGCTGCGTCTCGTGCTCGTTCGCCATGCTTCTCCCGGTGCGTCTCGCGCGACCGCCATGCGGCGGCGCAACCCTCCGATCCTACCGCGGAACGGCATCCGAGGCCCGCCAACGCGCGCCTGTGGTGGACGATCGGCCTGCGCCACGAGAGAACAGTCTCCCGAAAGCGCGTTCTGCGGCCCTGGACGCTCCGAGCGGTCTTCCCGGGCCGATCGCGGACCGGGGTCGATACCCGCCGCCGAACGCCGAGCGGCCCGGGACCTGTCGGTCCCGGGCCGCCGGAGGGCATCCGCCGTGGGTCGCTCAGCCCATCGGGATGACGATCCAGAGCGCCCACGTGATGAGGAAGCCGAGCACGCCGAGCACGGTCGTGAGCACCGTCCACGTGCGCAGGCCGTCCTTGACCGAGAGGCCGAGGTAGCGCGTGACGATCCAGAAGCCGGAGTCGTTGACGTGGCTGAGTCCGAGCGCGCCGTAGCCGATCGCGACCGCGAAGAGCGCGAGGTGGATCGGGTCGAGCCCGAGCCCCGCGACCGCCGGGATGAGGAGGCCCGAGGCGGTCGTGATCGCGACGGTCGCCGAGCCCTGCGCGGCGCGCATGATGAGCGAGATGAGGAAGCCGAGCAGCAGCACCGGCATGCCGGAGGCGGCCATGACGTCGGCGACGGCGCCGCCGATGCCCGTCTCGGTGAGGATGCGGCCGAACGCGCCGCCGGCTCCCGTGACGAGGATGATGACCGCGGCGGCCGGCAGCGCCGACTCCATGACCTCGCCGAGGTGGCTCGCCGACCAGCCGCGGCGCACGCCGAGCGCGATCATCGCGACGCCGATCGCGACCATGAGGGCGAAGATCGGCTGGCCGATCATCGAGAGGAAGCCGTGCCAGAAGCTGCCGACCTCCATCGAGGGCGCGATCGTCGTGCCGACCATGATGAGCGCGAGCGGCAGGATGATGATCGCGAGGATCGTCCAGGCGCTCGGCGCCTTCTCGCCCTCGGCGAGCGAGCTGCCGCCGCCCACGGTGTCGGCCTCGGTGCCGAAGGAGTCGAACATCGCCTTCGTCGCCGGCAGCATCGCGAACTCGCGCCGGTTCATGCGCTTCGCGACGAAGTACGAGGCGAAGGCGAGCGGCACGGAGATGACGAGCGAGAGGATCGTCACCCAGCCGATGTCGGCGCCGAGGATCGTCGCGCCGCCGACGATGCCGGGGTGCGGGGGCACCGCGACGTGCACGGCGAGCATGATGCCCGCGATCGGGAGGCCGAACTTCATCGGGCTCAGCCCCGCCGCCTTCGAGAAGGCGTAGATGATGGGGATGAGGATGATGAAGCCCGCGTCGAAGAAGACGGGGATCGCGAGGATGCCCGCGGCCGCGGTGAGGGCGACCGCGACGCGCTTCGGCCCGAGCCAGCTCGTGAACCTGCCGGCGAGCGACTCGGCGCCGCCCGAGATCTCGATGATCTTGCCGAGCATCGAGCCGAGCGCGACCAGCACGGCGACCGAGCCGAGCGTGCCGCCGACGCCGGCGATGATCGCCTGGATGACACCGAGCCGCTCGGGGGCGTCGTCGGTCGCCGGGATGGTCGTGAGCGGCAGGCCCGCGACGATGCCGACGATGATCGAGGTGAGCAGCAGGGCGTAGAACGCCTGCACCTTGAAGCGGATGATGAGCAGCAGCAGGAGCCCGATGCCGCCGAGGCCGATGGCGATCAGCACGCCGAGGGGGTACTCCATCACCGCACCTCCCCGCGCAGCGTCGGGGCGACGACGCGGATGACCGCGGAGTCGTCGAGGTGGCCGAGGCCCTGCGCCTCGCCGAGCAGGAAGAGCTGCTCGGCGGCGGCCGCGACGGGCGCGGCGAGGTGGTGGGCACGGGCCGCCGCGCCGACGATGCCGAGGTCCTTCACGAAGATGTCGAGCCGGCTGAGCACCTCGGCGCCGTCCTCGTCGTAGGCCTGCAGCGCGCGGGGCCCGCGGTTGCCGAGCATGAACGAGCTCGCGGCGCCGGCCGTGAGCGCCTCGAGGGTGCGCTCGCGGTCGAGCCCGAGCGCGTCGGCGAGGGCGAGCGCCTCGGCGGCCGCGGCGATGTGCACGCCGCACAGCAGCTGGTTGACCGTCTTGAGCGCCTGCCCGTCACCGGGCTTGTCACCGACGATCGAGAGGGTCGAGGCGAGCTGCTCGAGCACGGGCCGCGCGGTCTCGAGCGCTGTGGGCTCGGCGCCGACGACGATGAGCAGGTCGCCCTCGCCGGCGCGCACGGGGCCGCCCGAGAGCGGCGCGTCGACGAGGTGCGCGCCGGAGGCGGCGAGCCGCTCGGCGATGTCGGCGATCCCTTCGGTGCCGACCGTGCTCGTGAGGATGACGACAGCGCCGTCGGCGAGGTGCGCGGCGAGGCCCGACTCGCCGAAGAGCAGCTCGCGGAGCTGCTCGCCGGTGCGCACGGCGACGAGGACGGCGTCGGCGCCCGCGACGGCGTCGGCGGCCGACGCGGCGGGCGCGACGCCCTGCTGCTCGGCGAGGGTGAGGCGCTCGGCCGCGATGTCGAATCCGCGGACGTCGAAGCGCGCGGCGAGCCGCGTCGCCATGGGGAGTCCCATGGCGCCGAGCCCGATGACGGCGACGGTGCTGGTCATGGCTGTTCCTGTTCCTGTATCTGAGGTCGTGGACGGTCAGTCGCCGAGCGTGCGGACGACGCGCGCGAGCGAGTCGGTGTCGCCGACGTTGCCGGCGAAGACGACGAAGGGGATGCCCTCGGCGGGCCCGGACTGGGGCTGCCAGAGCGAGACGATGCCCGGCAGCATGGGGCCGACGACGCGCGCGCGGCGGATGCGCAGCGCCTCGGTCGCGACGTCGCTCGAGGTGATGCCGCCCTTCGCGATGACGAAGCGGGGCGGCGCGAGCTCGAGCACGCGCGCGACGAGCTCGACGAGCCCGGCCGAGACGCGGCGCGCGATCTCGAGGCTCTCGGCGCCGTCGCGGCCCGTGACGAGCTCGCGGCTCGTGTGGACGATGACCGTGCCCGACGCGATCGCGCGCGCCACGGCATCCGCTTGCTCCGTGAGGTGCGCCTCGCGCCGGTCGTCGATGAGGGAGCGCACGTCGAGCTCGACGGTCGCGGTGCCGGGCCGGTCGGCGCGGAGCGCCTCGAGTTGCGCGGTCGTGAGCGGCACGTGGCTGCCGACCACGACGAGCCCGCCGCGCTCGTGCTGCGCGGCGATGTCGCCGGCGGTGACGGGCGCGGCGATCTCCTGCCCGATGTGGGCGCGCACGTAGGGCGGGCCGATGCGGAGGAGCGCGTCGATGCCCTCGCGGTCGAGCGCGTGGAGCGCGAGCGCGACCTGGCGCATGTCGTGCTCGTCGACGACGTCGACGGCGACGACGGTGCCGGGCGCGAGCCCGCGCAGGAACGAGGCGACCGCATCCGTGCCGGCGCGGATGACGTCGATCGTGAGCGCCGCGACCTCGTCGCGTGCGATGCGGCCCTCGGTCTTCTCGGCGACCCAGTCGCGGAGGTCGGACGAGCGGTAGCCGAACGTGGCGTCCTGCGCGAAGGCCGTCTCGCCCACGGGCGTCGCCTCGCCGTCGACGACCCAGTAGTGGACCGAGTCGACGGTGATCCGGCCGGCGTCGGGGAAGGCGGGGATGAGCATCGTGAGCCGCGGCGCCTCACCGCGCGCGGCGATCGCGTCGCGCAGCACGTCGGTCTCGAGCGGGAAGTGACCGCGGAGCGTCGAGTCGCCGCGGCTCACGAACGAGACCCGCTTCCCGGCGCGCTCGGCCGCCGCGAGCGCGACGTCGACGACCTCGAGGTTGCGCTCGGCGGCCTGCTGCTCGTCGAGCGAACGCGAGTTGGTGAGCACGTAGACGGCGGGGGCGTCCTGCGCGAGCGCCCAGTCGAGGTCCTCGGCCTCCCAGCGCGTGAGCACCGGGAGGTCGGCGACCGATTGCGTGCCGGTCGGGTCGTCGTCGAGTACGACGAGCACGAGGTCGCGGCTGCGAGCGGCGGCGACCTCGGCCGCCGAGATGTCGAGCGGGGCCGGCAGGGATGCCAGCAAGCCGTCGAGGTGCACGAGAACTCCCTTGTCCGCGGGATCGGCGCAGGCGATGCGCGAATCTGATGTCAGATATCTTCGATCACTCGACGCGGGGCTGTCAAGCCCCGCGCACGGTTCAGTCGCGCACGAGCGCGACGAGGTCGTCGCGCGTCTGCCGCATGTGGCTCGCCATCGCATCGCGCGCCGCGACCGGCACGCCCGAGCGGATCGCGTCGAGCACCGCCCGGTGCTGGTCGATCGCGTGCGCGCGGATCTCGTCGACGGCGCTCGTCTCGCCGCGCGTCTCGGCGAGCATCGAGGTGAGCGGGCGGAGCGCCGCGACGAGGATGCGGTTGTCGGCGGCGCGCATCACGACGTCGTGGAACTCGAGGTCCGCCTCGACGAATGCGTCGACGTCGCGCTCCTCGTGGTGCTGCCGCATGCGCGCGAGCGAGTCCTCGAGCGCCGCGAGGTGCTCCTCGGAGCGGCGCTCCGCCGCGAGCTCTGCGGCGCCGGTCTCGATCATCATGCGCACCTCGAGCAGCTCGAGCGACGACTGCCGCCGCTGCCCCGCGCTCCGCGCGTGCCGCACCACGGCATCCATGCCCGTCCACTCCGCCACCGGGGCGATGAGGTGACGGCTGCCGGGCACCTGCACGATGACGCCCTGCGCCTGCAGCAGGCGCACCGCCTCGCGCATCGTGAGGCGCGAGATGCCGAACTCGACGGCGAGCTGGCCCTCGGGCGGCAGCTGCTCCCCTGCGGTCAGGCGACCCTCGATGATCGCGTCGAGCAGTCGCTCGACGGCGTCGTGCGTGCGCGATGGGCGGGGCATGGCTCCTCCTCGAGACCTGGGGTATCTGACACCCTAGCCGCGGCCGCGACCCCCGTCGGTCAGCCCTCGTCCGTCATCCCCAAGTGTCGCGCGGCCCGCGCCCCGGCACCGAGCGGCGCCCGCGGTTGAAGCTCGGCAGGTCGGGCCCGATGAAGCGCACCGACTCGAGCCCGCAGTCGGGGAAGCGGGCGAGGATGCGCGTCGTGGTCTCGGCGCGCAGGATGCGCATCTGCTGCGTCCAGGCGGTCGAGGCGCAGCGCACCGTCAGCACGCCGTCCTCGAACGAGATCGGCTCGGTGCGGTCGGCGTTCTCGGCGCCGACGAGCTCGGGCCAGTGCGCCATCACGTCGGCGCGCGCGAGCGTCGTGGTCCAGCCGCGGTCCTCGGCGAAGCCGCCGAGCACGTCCCCGAGCGCGCGCGGGTCGCGCCCCTTCCCGAACGGCACAGATGCGTCGGGGTCGCGGCGCGAACGCCGGCGGCCGTCGCGCGTGACCTTCTCCGGGTCGCCGAACTTGGCCTTGAGGCGCATCCACACGCGCTCAGGCTCGGTGGGGGCGAGCTCACGCATCGAGCACCTCCCCGCGATCGATGCGGATGCGGTGGTGGCGGAGCGCGTCGGGCACGTCCTCCTCGACCGCGGCCGTGATGAGCACTTGCTCGAAGCGGCCCGCCGCCTCGGCGAGCCGCTGCCGGCGGCCGGCGTCGAGCTCGGCGAACACGTCGTCGAGGATCATGACCGGGTCGCCGCCCGAGCCGTCGCGCAGCAGCTCGGCGGAGCCGAGCCGGAGCGCGAGCGCGAACGACCACGACTCGCCGTGGCTCGCGTAGTGGCGGGCGAGCAGGTCGTTGAGCTGCAGCTCGAGGTCGTCGCGGTGCGGGCCGACGAGGCTCACGCCGCGATCGAGCTCGTCGCGGCGCCGCTCGGCGAGGATCGCGTGGAACGCCTCCGCCGAGTCGGGCACGTTCGTCGTCAGCTCGATGCGCGCCGCGTGCTCGTCGCCCGCGACGAGCCGGTAGGCCGCGTCGACGTGCGGCGCGAGGTCGGCCACGAGCGCGCGCCGCGTGCGCATGACCTCGAGCCCGAGCTCGACGAGCCGCCCGTCCCACACCTCGAGCGTCGTGAGGTCGTCGGGTCGCAGCCGCGCCGCGCGAGCGCTCTTCAGCAGCGAGTTGCGCTGCTTGAGCACGCGGTCGAGATCGCTGTGCACGCCGGCGAGGCGCGGCGCGCGCATGACCGAGAGCTCGTCGAGGAACCGCCGCCGGCCGCCGGGATCGGCACGCACGAGCTGCAGGTCCTCGGGGCTGAAGAGCACCGCCTGGAGGTAGCGCGGCAGGTCGCGGATGCGCACCGACTGACCGTTGGCCTGCGCGCGGTTCGCCCCGCGCGCGTTGAGCTCGACGTCGAGCTGGAAGCTGCGCTCGTCGTTCGTGACCGTGCAGCGCACGATCGCGCGCTCCTGGCCCGCGCGGATGAGCGCGAAGTCGTTCGGCACCCGATGGCTCGAGCCGGTCGCGATCCACACGAGCGACTCGACCATGTTGGTCTTGCCCTGCCCGTTGCGGCCGACGAGCAGGTTCGGACCGGCGACGAGCTCGACGTCCGCGGCGCGGTAGTTGCGGAAGTCGGTGAGGGCGAGTCGGCTGACCCGCACCTAGGCCTTCTTGATCGAGTGGCCGCCGAACTGGTTGCGGAGGGCGGCGACGGCCTTCATCGCGGGGCTGTCGTCCTGGCGCGACTCGAAGCGGGCGAAGAGCGAGGCCGAGATCGCCGGCATGGGCACCGCGTTCGCGATCGCCTCCTCGACCGTCCAGCGGCCCTCGCCCGAGTCGTCGACGTAGCCCTCGATCTCGGAGAGGTCGGCGTCCTCGTCGAGCGCGCGCACCATGAGGTCGAGCAGCCACGAGCGCACGACCGTGCCGCGCTGCCACGCGCGGAAGCTGCCGGCGACGTCGTGCACGCGCTCGGCGCGCTCGAGCAGCTCGAAGCCCTCGGCGTAGGCCTGCATGAGCCCGTACTCGATGCCGTTGTGCACCATCTTCACGTAGTGGCCGGCGCCGATCGGGCCCGCGTGCACGAAGCCCTCCTCGCGCGGCCCCTCCGGGCGCAGCGCGTCGAAGACGGGCATGAGCTCCTCGACGTCGGCGCGCTCGCCGCCGACCATGAGCCCGTAGCCGTTCTCGAGCCCCCAGATGCCGCCCGAGACGCCGACGTCGACGAAGCGGATGCCGCGCTCGGCGAGCAGCGCGGCGTGCCGGTCGTCCTCCGTGAAGCGCGTGTTGCCGCCGTCGATGACGAGGTCGCCCTCGGACAGCTTCGCCGCGAGCTCGGTGATCACCGCATCCGTGATCGCGCCGGCCGGCACCATGACCCACACGACGCGGGGCGACGGGAGCGCCGCGATGAGCGCGTCGACGCTCGGGACGTCGGTGAGCTCGGGGTTGTGGTCATACCCGGTGACCTCGATGCCGGCCGCGCGGAGGCGCTCGCGCATGTTGCCGCCCATCCGCCCGAGTCCGATGAGTCCGATGTGGGTCATGGTGCTCCTCGTGTCGGGGTGGGGGTCTCGGTCAGCGCAGCAGCAGGTTGGGCTGCAGCAGGTACTTGAAGTCGCTCGCCTCGGCGTCGTCGCGCGACGTCTGGCCGCGGATGAGCATGGGGCCCGGCTTGTTCGTGTTCTCGGAGTGCGTGAACGAGACGCGCACGAACTCGGAGTGGGTGGCCTGGATGCCGTCGATGAGCAGCTGCGGCTTGATCGAGAGCACGATGTCGTCGCCCTCGAGCACCGCGTCGATGATCTCGGAGGCCTGCGCTTGCTCGGAGCCGATCGCCTCGAGCTGCACCTGGCCCTCGCTGAAGGTGTAGCGGATGGCCGCCTCGGCGTCGAGCACGAGCTGCACGCGCCGCGTGGCGTCGACGAGCTCGGCGGTGTTCACGACGGCGTGGTGGTCGACCTGCTCGGGGAAGAGGCGCCGCACGGGCGGGTAGTTGCCCTTGATGAGCAGGCTCGTGACGGTGCGATCGGCGGTCGAGAAGGCGATCTGCTGCCGCTCCCCCGCCTCGCTCATGGTGATCTCGATGCGCTCGGCGCTGCCGAAGGTGCGGCCGACCTCGACGAGCGTGCGCGCCGGCACGAGCGAGGTGAGCGCCTCGGTGACGTCGCCGGCGTCCCAGGGGATGCTGCGCACCGAGACGCGGTAGCGGTCGGTCGCGATGAGGGTCAGGGTGTGGTCGCTCGCCTCGAGCTGCACGCCGGTGATGACGGGCGTGACGTCCTCGCGCGACGCGGAGATCGCGACCTGGCCGATGGCCTCCGAGAACGCCTTGCCCTCGACGACGCCCGTGCGCCCCTCGACGGTCGGCACCGTCGGGTACTCCTCGAGCGGCATCTTCGCGAGCGAGAACTGCGCGTTGCCGCAGCGGACGAGCACCTTCGAGCCGTCGTCCTCGACCCGCACCTCGCGCTGCGGCAGCTTCGCCGCGATGTCGCTCAGCAGGCGACCCGAGACGAGCACGACACCCTCGGCCTCGACATCGGCGGCGACCGCGGTGCGCGCCGACGACTCGAAGTCGAACGAGGAGAAGATGACGCCATCGGCGGTCGACTCGATGCGCACGCCGCTCAGGATCGGCATCGTCGGCCGCTGCGGCAGCAGCTTCACGGCGAACGAGACGGCATCACTGAAGACATCGCGATTGATGACGAACTTCACCGGGCGTCCTCCTTCTTGGGCGAGCTGCGGCGCTGGGGCACGGCGGCAGCCGCCCGTGCTGGTGCACAGCGCTGTCGATTGTGGCACAGCCGCGACGCGGTCGAGCCGTGGCATCCCTCCGCCGCCGACCCGTCATGGTTGGCGACGAGCTGCATCTTCTCTCTAGGAATCTCTGTCATTCATAACCGCTGTGCAAGCTGGGGATGGAACGTGTGGTTCTCGCTCCCCGCAAGGGAACTACAACAGTGCAAGATGTTGAGCCGCTGTTGACGCCCATCCACGGGACGTGGAGAGCGAGGGATGCGCCCCTGGGCTCCGTCCACAGCTCCCGGTCCCGTTGTCCACAGGCACGCCCGGGCCGTCCACATCCGAATCACATGAAGTACGCGTTGAGACTTCCTCGTGCTATGGCGCCGTACGCGATCGCCCGCAAGCGCAGAGTTCCGGCACTCTGCGCATCTCGGGCGCGCTGAGGGCAGAGTTCCGGCACTCTGACCGTCGCGGTGCGTGCCGAGCGCAGCGTGACGGCGCGCTGCAGATGCCCCGTGCGGTCGAGACCGGCTGCGGGACGGGTGCCTCGCTGACGCGCCTACGCGCCTGCGCGCTGACGGATGCGCGAGGTGAGCTCCGTCACCTGCGTGTAGACAGAGCGACGCTCCTGCATGAGCTTCTCGATCTTCTTGTTCGCGTACATCACGGTCGTGTGGTCGCGGTTGCCGAACAGCTGCCCGATCTTCGGCAGCGACATGCTCGTCATCTCACGGCACAGGTACATGGCGATCTGCCTCGCGAGCGCGATCGTCTGCGAGCGCGACGAGCCGTGCAGGTCCTCGACCGTGAGCCGGAAGTACGCAGCCGTGTGGCTGATGATGTCGCTCGGCGACACCACCGCCTCCTCGTCGAAGCTGAACAGGTCCTTGAGCACCGTCTGCGCGAGCTCCATCGTGACCGGCAGCCGGTTGAGGCTCGCGAACGCCGTGACGCGGATGAGCGTGCCCTCGAGCTCGCGGATGTTCGACTGCACCTTGTCGGCGATGACCGAGAGCACCTCGGCGGGGATCTCGATCCGCTCCGCCTCGGCCTTCTTGCGCAGGATCGCGATGCGCGTCTCGACGTCGGGCACGGTCACGTCGGTGATGAGGCCCCACTCGAAGCGGCTCACCATGCGCTCCTCGAAGCCCTGCAGGTGCTTCGGCGCGACGTCGGAGGTGATCACGACCTGCTTGTTGTGGTCGTGCAGCGTGTTGAAGGTGTGGAAGAACGCCTCTTGCGTCGACTCCTTGCCCTTCAGGAACTGGATGTCGTCGATGAGGAGGACGTCGACCTCGCGGTAGCGCTGCTGGAACGACTGGTTGAGGTTGTTCGCGATCGAGTTGATGAAGTCGTTCGTGAACTCCTCGCTCGAGACGTACCGGACGCGGATGCCCGGGTACATGCCCTCTGCGTAGTGCCCGATCGCGTGCAGCAGGTGCGTCTTGCCAAGCCCGGAGTCGCCGTAGATGAAGAGCGGGTTGTAGGCCTTCGCCGGCGTCTCGGCCACCGCGAGCGCAGCGGCGTGCGCGAAGCGGTTCGAGCCGCCGATGACGAAGTTGTCGAAGGTGTACTTCGGGTTCAAGCGGGAGTCGACGCGCCGCGACGGGGGATCCGCGGGATCGCGCTCGTAGCTCTGCACGGGCGTCACGACCGGCTCGGCAGCGGGATCGTCGACGACGTCCGGGAGCGGCTCCTCGTCGTCGAGCTGGGGGTTCACCACGATCTTGAACGACGCGATGTCCACAGCGTTCTCCACAAGCCCCTCGACGATCGGCACGCGGAGGCGCTGCTCGAGCATGTCGCGCGTCAGGTCGTTGGGGACCTCGAGGTAGAGCACGCCGCCGAGCACGCCCTGCGGCTCGACGAGGTCCAGGAATCCGCGCAACGACGGGGGAATCCGGGGATCGCCCGCGAGGGTCGCCAGCACCGCCGACCAGAGTCGTCCGGTTCTGTCGTCCGGGGCCATCGGTATGCGGTTCCTCTGCGATGCGGGGTGGGGGTGGATGCGTCTCCACACCATTATCCACAGGTGGTGTGCATGAGGGGTCCGCTCGCTGCGGTGCTCCCCGGGCACCTGCCGCGGCGCGGATTCCAAGAGTCTGCACGCATAGCGCACGGCGTGCAAGTCCCGTCGTCTTGACCGCGGCGTGGCGCAGAGCCGAGGTGATGCTCGTTGACCGCCGACGGTCTCTCGCGTATGGTTGTCAGGTTGCCGCATCCGTCATGCGGCGCGTCGTCGAGCCTGGCAGCTCGGCCACCTCGATCTTGCGGCGCGATCGCGCCGGACCACGGGAGATTCACCATGAGCAAGCGCACGTTCCAGCCGAACAACCGCCGCCGCGCCAAGAAGCACGGCTTCCGCCTCCGCATGCGCACCCGCGCCGGCCGCGCCATCCTGGCCGCGCGTCGTCGCAAGGGCCGCACCGAGCTCTCGGCGTAGATCGCCCGAGGTGCTCGCGAAGGCGAACCGGATCGTGCGCGGCGACGACTTCCGTCGCATCGTTCGCACCGGTCGCCGTGCGAGCGGACCTGTCGCGGTGGTGCACCGCGCGAGACCCGAAGCGGCAGTCGCCCGCTTCGGGTTCATCGTGTCGAAGCAGGTGGGCAATGCCGTGGTGCGCAACCGCGTCAAGCGCCGCTTGAGCGAGATCGTGCGAGCCGAGCTCGACGCGATCGAGCCGGCCGACATCGTCATCCGTGCGCTGCCCGCGGCCGGCAAGGCCGACTTCGCTACACTGAGGGCCGGCATCGCGCCGCTGCTGGAGCGACGGTCATGAGTCAGGGCCTCAAGAGGCTGGGACTGCTTCCCCGCAACATCTGCGTCGCGATCCTCGTCGCCTACCGCGCGGTGATCTCACCGCTCTACGGCGACGTGTGCCGCTACTACCCCAGCTGCTCGGCCTACGCGCTGCAGGCCGTCCAGCAGCACGGGGTCGTGCGCGGCATCTGGTTGGGCGCGAGGCGCATCCTCCGCTGCCACCCGTGGGCGGCGGGCGGCGTCGACGACATCCCAGAGCCGCGCGAGCGGCTCGCAACGAACAGAGCGGGGTTCGTCCTCGCTCACAAGGAGCAGTGACAGCTTGGACATCTTCGCCCTGCTGATGTGGCCCATCAAGTGGGTCATCGAGGCGATCCTCGTCGGATTCCACTGGATCGTCACCGCGCTCGGCGGCGACCCGGGCTCCGGCCTGACATGGGTGCTGTCGATCGTCGGCCTCGTGCTCGTGATCCGCAGCGCGATGATCCCGCTCACGGTGCGCCAGATCGTCTCGTCTCGGAAGTCGCTCGAGATCCAGCCCGAGATCCAGCGCATCCAGAAGAAGTACCGCGGCAAGAAGGACCAGTTCTCGCGCGAGGCGATGCAGCGCGAGACGATGGAGGCCTACCGCAAGGCCGGCACGAACCCGTTCGCGTCGTGCCTCCCGCTCCTCATCCAGATGCCGATCTTCCTCGGCCTCGTGCAGGTGCTCACCGACGCCAACAACCAGAAGCCCGGCGTCGGCCTCCTGACGCAGGACCTCGCGGTGCTCTTCAGCGAGTCGACGCTCTTCGGCGTCGTGCCGCTGCACATGACGATGGCGGCCGGCTTCGAGACCGGCAGCATCCCCGTGATCGTCACCGCGATCCTGCTCACGCTCATCATGTGCGCGACGCAGTTCTACACGCAGCTGCAGATCATGACGAAGAACCAGACGCCGGCGATGAAGGAGTCGCCGATGTACAAGCAGCAGCGGATCCTGCTGTACATCATCCCGGTGTTCCTGCTCATCTCGGCGTGGCTCTTCCCGCTCGGCACGATGTTCTACTGGCTCGTCTCGAACGTCTACACGCTCGTGCAGCAGCTCATCATCATCAG
Source organism: Agrococcus sp. TF02-05 (assembly GCF_017565345.1). Lineage (NCBI taxonomy): Bacteria > Bacillati > Actinomycetota > Actinomycetes > Micrococcales > Microbacteriaceae > Agrococcus > Agrococcus sp. TF02-05. The sequence goes on from NZ_JAGEKO010000007.1 coordinate 186,444, forward strand.
CAAGCTCCCGACGCCGGGCTCGGAGGCGGCGCTCGCTCGCGAGGCGCGCATGGCGCGCAAGCGCCAGCGCATGGGCCTCCCGCCGGTTGACGCTGAGGAGGCCGAGTCGGCCGCGGAGGTCGAGCTCCGCACCCAGCGGCAGCAGCCGCGAGGCAAGAAGCCGAAGTCGAAGCGAGAGGGCAGCTGATGAGCGACGAGCAGCGGATGAGCGGCGCGGCCGAGACCATCGACGAGGGCGAGATCGCCGCCGACTACATCGAGGGACTGCTCGACATCGCAGACCTCGACGGCGACATCGAGATCGAGCAGACGGATGCCCGCACCACGATCAAGGTGGGCGAGGCAGGCGACGACCTCGGCGGGCTCGCGGAGCCGAGCGTCGTCGCGGCGCTGCAGGACCTGACGCGCCTGGCGGTGCAGCAGCAGTCCGGCGAGTTCTCGCGGCTCGTGCTCGACGTCGCGGGCTCGCGCGACGCGCGGGCGCAGGCCCTGCAGTCGGTGGTCGACGACGCGGCGACGGCCATCGCCGGCGGCGCTCCGCGCGTCGCGCTCGAGCCGATGTCCTCCTACGAGCGCAAGCTCGTGCACGATCTCGTGCGCGAGCACGGCCTCGAGAGCGAGTCCGAGGGCGAAGGCGCCCAGCGCCACATCGTCATCCTCCCCGCCTGACCCCGTGACGGAGTCCACTCCCCCGCTGCTCGAGGCCGAGCCGGCTGCCGCGGCGGCCCTGTTCGGCGACCGGCTGGAGCTCGCGCGCTCGTATGTGGCGTCGCTCGCCGCCCGCGGCGAGGAGCTCGGCCTCATCGGCCCGCGCGAGCTGCCGCAGCTCTGGAGTCGACACATCCTCAATTCTGCCTTGGTCGCTCCCCTGCTCCGTGGGCGGGTCGGGGACGTCGGCTCGGGCGCTGGGCTGCCAGGGCTCGTGCTCGCGATCGCTCGTCCCGATGTCGAGATGACCCTCATCGAGCCGATGGAGCGTCGCACGGACTGGCTGCTGTCGGAGGTTGAGCGGATAGGCCTCGAGAACGTGCGGGTCCTGCGCGCGCGGGCGGAGGACGTGCCGGGCAGCGGCGACCTGCGTCCGCTGGACCAGGTGACCGCCCGAGCCGTCTCGGCATTGCGCACGCTTGTCCCCCTGACGGCGCCGCTCGTGCGCAGCGGCGGCGAGCTGCTGCTGCTGAAGGGTGCGCGCGTCGGCGAGGAGCTGGCCGCCGCACAGAAGGTGGTCCGGAAGCATCGCTTGCACGACGTCGAGGTGCTCGAGCTCGGCGCGGACGCCGGGCTGGAGACCACCCGGGTGCTCCGCGCGGTCGTCGACCCCTGATTCGAGCCTGACCACGTCGGGCGACGCCGATCGGCGGACGGACAACCGACGGTGGCCGGGAGACGCGGTTCCCGTCTCCCCCGCTCGGATCGCGGCCGATGTCGACGCTGAGTGCGCTCAACGCCCGATCCTCGCTCATCATCGGGTCGGCCGCTCCGCGACAGGAGTGCTGGCTCGAACGCCGGTCGATGTGGTGGCCGCCTCGCTGATCCGCGAACTCGGAGCGGTCCGCCGTTGTTTCACGTGGAACATCGCACGCGTCGCGAAGACCCCAGTCCGATCCGAAGAGGCAGGGTACGGCCCTGCAGTGCACGACGGGGCTGGCAATTCGGTGGTGCCGACGTGGTCGAACCTGCCTGGTCGATTCGCTCCGTGTTCGGTGATGCACGCCCATAGGAGCGGCCCTTCGAGTCATGATCTCGCCCCGATCCGCAACGAAGGGGCGGTCATGCAGTAGCGCGCGACTGTTGCACGCCAGCGTCGGATGTTTCACGTGCAACATGGTCAGACGCGTGTGGTCGGCGCCGGCTCTCCTCGAGCCTGTTTCCGCGATCAGAGCCACGGCCGACCGGGGTGCCATGATCAAGCGTTTCACGTGAAACGAATGGCGGACACCAAGGCAAGGGTGCCGCCGAGCCCGTGCACCCGCTGCGCGTGGCGCGCACAGTCTGCGTTTCACGTGAAACGCTGCACGGTCGAGGCGGAGAACAGCCCACTCAGGGTTGGTCGGCCGAGCGGTGATGAGGCGCGAGCTGAGGACGACGCGAGACGCTCAGATGCCAGCGGCGCGGGACATGCCGCGGCCGCGACGACCAAAGCTGGCGCTCGTGGTCATTCGTCGTGCACAAGGAAGCAACCAGCGAACGGTCCGTTCGGCGACCGTTTCGCGCGATCGTGTGGTTTCACGTGGAACGCGAAGCTTGGCGCAGCGGGGAGTGCATGCGTGCCGGGCCAGAGGAAAGGTGCATGCTCACGACCGCCGACTCTGTGGAGAACTGTGGAGAACGGATTGTGAACGTTGTTCGTCTTCGCCCTCGATCGCCGCCACATCGCGTCGGATTCCGCGCTATGACTGGGATGTCGGACCATGGATGAGCGCGGCCGAGGATGAGGGAATCGACAGCGTGCGCGCTTGCAGCGATCGCGGACCTGTGGAGAACTGTGGAGAACCGCATCAGAGCTTCGCCTCACTGGAATGCGTCCTGACTTTGCGATCGGGCACGATCGGGGCCAGACTGGAGGCTTGCACCACTGCGCGCGGACCCCGCAAGCCGTGATGTTCCACGTGAAACATCGACAGGAAAGGCACGCGTGACCACGGGAAAGTTCGACACGACGCCGATCGCTCGCGAACTGGCGGCGATGGCCCGGAGGCGTCAGGCACTCTCGTCGGTCGAGCTGCCGCTCCCGGCACGCACCCGGATCTTCACGGTGGTGAACCAGAAGGGCGGCGTCGGCAAGACCACCTCGGCCGTCAACCTCGCCGCGGCACTCGCCGTCGCCGGGGCGCGCGTGCTCGTCATCGACCTCGACCCGCAGGGCAACGCATCCACGGCACTCGGGATCGACCACCACGCCGACGTCACGAGCACGTACGACGTGCTCATCGATGGGGAGCCGCTCGAGTCTGCGGTGTCGACGAGCCCGCAGAGCGACCGGCTGCGCGTCGTGCCGTCGACGATCCACCTCGCCGGCGCCGATCTCGAGCTCGCCGGCATGGAGCGACGCGAGCACCGGCTGCGCGAGGCGCTCGACGCGTACTTGAGCGCCGCGCCGCAGCCCCCGCACTACGTCTTCGTCGACTGCCCGCCGTCGCTCGGCCTGCTCACGATCAGCGCCTTCACCGCCGCGACCGAGGTGCTGCTGCCGATCCAGTGCGAGTACTACGCGCTCGAGGGCGTCTCTCAGCTGCTCGACACGATCGGGCGCATCCAAGCGCACCTCAACCCCAAGCTCGAGCTCTCGACCGTGCTGCTCACGATGTTCGATGGCCGCACGCTGCTGTCGCGGCAGGTGGTCGACGAGGTGCGCGCGCACTTCGCCGAGCAGACGCTCGACGCCGTGATCCCGCGCTCGGTGCGCGTCTCGGAGGCGCCCGGCTACGGCCAGACGGTCATCGCCTACGATCCCAACTCGCCCGGCGCGCTGTCGTATCGCGAGGCCGCGGCCGAGATCGCACGCAGAGGAGCGGCATGAGCAAGAAGGCAGGACTCGGGCGCGGCATCGGCGCCCTCATCCCCACGGGTCCGGCGCCCGCGGAGCGGGTGACCGTCGAGGAGGAGGACGCTCCCTCGACGCGACCGGCGCCCGCGGAGCGACGCACCCGTCGCGCCGCGAAGCCGGGCAGTCGGCCGGTCGACGTGTTCTTCTCGGGGGAGGAGGACGACGACGCCGAGCTGCGGGAGATCCCCGGGGCGAGCCTCGCCGCGATCGCGCCCACCGACATCCGGCCCAACGCGAACCAGCCGCGCACCGTCTTCGACGAGGACGACCTCGCCGAGCTCGAGCACTCGATCCGCGAGTTCGGCGTGCTGCAGCCGATCGTGGTGCGCCCCGTCGCCCCCGGTGAGGACGGCACCCACTACGAGCTCATCATGGGCGAGCGCCGCTGGCGCGCGAGCCAGCGGGCCGGCCTCGAGGCGATCCCTGCGGTCGTCAAGGAGACGCCGGACGACGCGATGCTGCGCGACGCGCTGCTCGAGAACCTGCACCGCGCGCAGCTCAACCCGCTCGAGGAGGCGTCCGCCTACCAGCAGCTGATGGAGGACTTCGCCATCACGCAGGAGGAGCTCTCGAAGCGGATCGGTCGCAGCCGACCGCAGATCTCGAACACCATCCGGCTGCTGAAGCTGCCCGAGTCGATCCAGAGCCGCGTCGCGAGCGGCGTGCTCTCGGCCGGCCACGCTCGCGCGATCCTGTCGCTCCCGACGCCGGAAGCGATGGACCAGCTGGCGGCGAAGATAGTCAATGAGGATCTCTCAGTTCGTGCTGCAGAAGCGGCCGCGGGACTCGTGCAGACGCGCAGTCCGCGACGCACGCCCACGAAGGGCGCGATGCAGCACGGCCTCGACGAGATCGCCGGCCGCCTCGAGGACCGCCTCGACACGCGCGTGCGGATCGCGCTCGGCCGCTCGAAGGGCCAGCTCACGATCGACTTCGCGACGGTCGCCGACCTGGGCCGCATCCTCGCCGAGCTGGGGGAGCAGGGCTTCGACGGAGCCGCCCCGACTGCCTGACGGCAACGACGACGAAGCCCCGTGGAACGCATCCACGGGGCTTCGTCGTCAGTCGATCAGAGGAACGCTGCGAGCTCCTGCTCGATCGCCGGCTTCGGCCGGGCACCGATGAGCTCCTTGACGACCTCGCCGCCCTGGAAGAGCTTCATCGCCGGGATCGACGTGATGTTGTAGCGCATGGCCAGGTCAGGCTCCTGGTCGACGTTCACCTTGACGACGTCGAGCTTGTCGGTCTCGCCGTCGATCTGCTCGAGGATCGGGCTGACCGCGCGGCACGGACCGCACCACGCGGCCCAGAAGTCGACGAGCACGGGCTTGTCGGCGTTGAGCACGTCCTGCTCGAACGATGCGGTGGTGACTTCCTTCACAGTGCGGCCTCCTCAGGGCTCGTGGCGAATGCCGGCACGGCGTGCGCGGCCAGGTAGTGCTGCGCGTCGAGCGCGGCGACGGTGCCGGACGCGGCGGCCGTGACGGCCTGTCGGTAGGTGGGGTCGGTGACGTCGCCCGCGGCGAAGACGCCCGGCACCGACGTGCGCGACGAGCGGCCTTCGACGGCGATCGTGCCCTCGTCGGTGAGCTCGAGCTTGCCGTGCACGAGGTGCGTGCGCGGGTCGGAGCCGATCGCGACGAAGACGCCGTCGATCGGCATGCTCCAGGTCTCGCCCGAGACGGTGTCGCGCAGCGTGACGCCGCTCACCTGCTCGGTGCCGTTCGACTCCGTGCCGGTGATCTCCTCGACCGTGGCGTTCGTCAGGAACTCGATCTTCTCGTCGGCGCGAGCGCGGTCGAGCATGACCTGGCTCGCGCGGAACTGCTCGGAGCGGTGCACGATCGTGACCTTGTCGGCGAACTTCGTCAGGAACGTCGCCTCCTCCATCGCCGAGTCGCCGCCGCCGACGACGATGAGCTGCTTCTGCTTGAAGAAGAAGCCGTCGCACGTCGCGCACCACGAGACGCCGTGGCCCGAGAGCCGCTCCTCGCCCGCGATGCCGAGCTTGCGGTAGGCCGAGCCCGTCGCGTAGATGACCGTGCGGGCCTCGAGCACCTCGTCGCCCACGTGCACGCGCTTCACGTCGCCGTCGAGCTCGAGCTCCGTCGCGTCCTGCATGCGCACGTCGGCGCCGAAGCGCTCGGCCTGCTGCTGCATCGCGAACATGAGCTCGGGCCCCTGCACGCCGTTCGGGAAGCCGGGGAAGTTCTCGACCTCGGTCGTCGTCATGAGGTCGCCGCCCATCTCGACGCTCGAGGCGAGCACGATCGGCTGCAGGTTCGCCCGCGCCGCGTAGATCGCGGCGGTGAACCCGGCGGGGCCGGAGCCGATGATGATGACGTCGTGCACTGCGTCTCCTGAGGTCGATGGGGGATGCGTGGGGAACAACCGATTCTAGGCGGCGGGCATTCCCGGGCGGCCGGGCTCGCCCACGACCGTCAGCAGGTCGCCTGTCGCGGCGTCGACGACGATGAGGCCGGCTGCCGGCCACTCGGGCGTGCGGCGCACGACGGGGCTCGCGACGCGGGAGCGCGCGCGGCGGTCCCACGAGTCGACGAGCCGCCCGGAGTCGGCGTCGACGATGAGCACGGCCGGATGCGCGTGCGCGAGCGACGAGGACGCATCCGACGACCACCACCCCTCGACCGCGAGCGGCGTGGACGGCGGCTCGAGCTCGTGCTGCTGCTTGCGCTCGCGGGCGAGCGATGCGCCGACGATCGCGCCGCCGGCCGCCAGCGCGCCGGCGAGGATGGGCGCGGCGAGGCGGATGAGCGATCGAGCCATGGCGTCCCCTTCCGCGCGGTGCGCTCGCACCGCAGCTCGAGGCGATGCTAGACGGCGCGCATCTGCGTCGGCACTGGATGGCCCGAGTCGGAGCCGTCCGAGCGGGCGGTCAGGCTTCGGCGCTGTCGGACTGGCCGCGGCCGCGGCGGAACCGCGCGAGCACGAGGTCGACGGTCGTGCGGAAGTCGGGGTTGCGCGTAAGGTAGAGCAGGCCGAAGTAGACGGCGCCCATGACCGCGCCCGCGATGACGCACGTGATCGCCGCGCTCGCGACCGTCGCGGTGCCGAAGCCGTCGCCGCGGTAGCCGCCGAGCGCGAAGGTCGTGGCGACGCCGGCCGCCGCCGCGACGAGCGAGTACGCGAGGTACTGGACGTGGCGGAGGCCGATGAGCTTGAAGCCGAACTGGCCGATGCGGCGCCGCACGAGCACGAGCCACACGGCGCACGAGATGAGGTTGGCGATCGAGACCGAGAGCGCCGTGCCCGCGATGACCCACTCGGCCGGCAGCGTCGACGCCCACCACAGCAGCGCGAAGGTGATGAACATGCCGACGCACGAGTAGAGGAACGCGGTCCGGGTGTCGCCGAGCGCGAAGAAGACGCGCTGCAGCACGAACTCCGCGCTGAAGGCGACGAGGCACACGAGGAAGGCCCAGATGGTGAACGCCATCGCGAGCGTCGGGTCGAAGCCGCCCTCGAGCATCCGCGAGAACGGCACGGCGATGACGGCGAGCACGAACGCCGAGATGGTCGTGAGCATGCCGACCGAGCGGAGCGCGCTCGAGACGTCCTGGCGGATGCCCGAGAGGTCGTCGCGCGAGGCGTGGTGCGACATGCGGGTGAAGAAGGCGATCGCGATCGAGACGGCGATGATCGAGTGGGGGAGCGAGAAGACGTACCAGGAGTTCTGCATCGTCGCGATGTTCGCGCCCTCGCCGAGCGAGGCGACGCGCGACTGCACGATGCCCTTGACCTGGCCGATGATGACGATGCCGAACAGCCACAGCGCCGCCTTGCCCGTCGCGCCGAGCCCGACGCCGCGCCAGCCGAAGTCGAGCCGGAACCGGAGACCCGTCTTGCGGAAGAAGAGGACGAGCACGATCGCCTGCACCGCGACGCCGCCGGTCGTGACGAGGCCGAGCATCGTGATGCGGTCGGCGTCCCAGACGTCGACGAACTTGTTCACCCGATCGGTGCCGAACAGCAGGATGAAGGCGCCGAGGCCCGCGATCGAGACGACGTTGTTGACCACCGGCGCCCACGTGTAGGGGCCGAACTGGCTGCGGGCGTTGTAGATCTCGCCGAGCAGCGTGTAGATGGCGTAGAAGAGGATCTGCGGCATGCACCAGTAGGCGAGCGCGACGGCGAGCGCCATCTGCTCGTCCGAGAAGCCGCGGCCGTCGTCGCCGGCCGAGATGGCGTAGATGTCGACGAGCAGCGGAGCCGCGATCGTGGCGACGATCGTGAGCACGAGGAAGACGGTGCCGCCGAGGGTCAGGATCTTCGAGATGTACGACTCGCCGTTGTCGGCGCCCTTCGAGGCCTTGACGATCTGCGGCACGAGCACGGCGCTCATGACGCCGCCGGCGACGAGCGCGTAGACGTTGTTGGGCAGCTGGTTCGCCATGCCGAAGGCCTCGGCGGCCTTCGACGTCGACTGGCCGATCGCGACGGCGAGCAGCACCATCTTCACGAAGCCCAGGACCCGCGAGACCATCGTGCCTGCCGCGATGATCGCGCTTGCCTTGCCTGTGCTCACCCGGTCTCCTCCGCCGCGACGCTGGATCCAGGGGCGTCGAGGTCCCCGCGCGCCTGGCCGCTGCGCCGCTTGCGCACCGACCGCCAGATGCCGAACACCAGCAGCAGCGCGATGGCGCTGCCGAGCACCCAGGCTACGGCGGTCTCGATCGTGGGCTGCGCGGTGACACGCAGCGTCTGCACCTGCCCGAGCGCGACGCCGTCGGGCGTGTGCAGCTGGGCGATGACGAGCACGGTGCCGGTGCCGACGATCTCGACGGGCACCTGCACGCGCTGCTGGCTCCCGGGCGCGAGCGTGACGGTCGTCGACGGCTGCGAGACGTTGACGAGCGCGTTGGAGGCGCGCAGCGAGAGCACGACCTCGGCCGGCACGTCGAGCCGGTTCACGATCGTGACCGGCATCGGCACGCTCTCGCCGACCGCGTGGATCTCGCTGCCGCCGACGATCTCGACGGCGGTGCGCAGGTCGGCGAGCTCGCCGCCGAGGCCCTCGATCGCCTGCCGGTCCTCCTCGGTGATCGGCAGCCCCGCGTCAGGGAGGGCGGTGAGGAGCGAGAGCCGCAGCGAGGCGAGCAGCGTCGAGGGGTCGCCGACGATCCCGGCGATGCGCGCGGCGTCGGCCTCCTGGGCCAGCGCGGCCTGCACGAGCTCGGCGCCCTCCGTGCTCGGCGCGGCGTCGGCCTCGGCGAGCCGCGCGTCGCGGGGCTCCAGCTCGAGCGCGTCGTCGACGCCGACGGTCTCGACGAAGCGCGCCGCGGCGAGGTCGTCGAGCAGCTCGACCGTCGAGCCCTGCGTCGTCGCGGGCAGCGCGGCCGCGAGCGTGCGGGGATCGCTCGGGCGCTCGCGCGTGATGGTCGCGAGCAGCGCCATGGCCTCGGCGCGAGCGTGCGCGGCCTCGAGCGGATCGACCGCCGCCGCGCTCGTGACGAGCTGCTGGAGCTCCGCGTCGGCGGCGAGCACGTCGACGCCGTCGATCGTGGCGTGGGCGGATGGCGTGCGGCCGCCGATCTCCTCGTCGAGGCTCGAAGTCGTGACGACGACGGTGCCGATCGCGGCGAGGGCCGCGAGCTCGGCGTCCCCGATCGCGACCGCGGTCGCGTCGATCACGGGCTCGCGCGCGCCGATCTCGCCGGCGGAAGCCGGCAGCGGCGGGCCGTCCTCGCGCGGGATGCCGAGCGGCTCGATCGGGTACTCGCCCGCTCGAGCCATCGCGATCGGGTCGGCGTTGGAGTAGCGGAGCGCGTACGCATCGGGGGCGTCGGCGCGGTCGAGCCAGTCGATCGCCGCTTCGGGCGCGTCGTCGCCGAGCGCGGCCACGGAGGCGCCGATCGCCGGGTCGACGCCGATCGTGGCGCCCGCGTCGAGCGCCGCGTCGAGCGCCGCCCGCGCGTCCCCGCCGTCGCCCGTGGACGCCTCGAGCTGCTCGGCGTCGAGCAGCCCGGCTGGCCCGGTGGGCGCGTCGATCGGGGCGGCGAGCGCGAGCCGCGTCGGGCTCGCCTCGCCCGGCTCGTCGAGCACGACGACGCTCGTGGCGCCCGTGACGCTCGGCGCGGTCGCCGCGAGGCCGTACGCGCCCCACGGCGCGCCCTCGAGACCCAGCGCATCCGCGTCGATCGAGACGGTGACGGAGTGCTCGTCGAGGGCGGCGACGGCCGGCAGCTCGACCGTCGCGACGACGCGGTTCGCCGCGATCGCCTCGCCGGCGAACCACCGCGAGAGCGAGTAGCGCGTCGCGATGGGCGAGGCGGTGAGCAGCACGTCGACGGTCGTCGCGGGCGCGATCGAGCGTGAGCGGTTGTCGAGCGCGACCTCGAGCGAGAGCTCTTCGCCGGTGCTGAGCAGCGGGTCGACGGGCGCGAGCTCGAGCGTCGGCGACTCGGCGCCGCCGGTCGTGGCGACTGCCCCCGGCGCGATCGCGAGCGGAGCCGCGAGGAGCGTCGTCGCGACAGCCGCGACGGCGCACGCTGACGCGCTCCGCCGCGCCAGGCGACCTGCCGACAGCATGCGCCCAAGTGTAGGCAACGCACTCATGGCTCCCGACTGCGGCACAATGGGCGTCCGTGACAGACCTGGGGGCGCTCGTGACCGACATGGCTGAGGCGACCGCGCGGCTGCACGCGCTCGTGGCGTCGAGCCCGACGAGCGATCTCGCTGCGGCCTTCGCCGCCGCCGGCCACGAGCTCGCGCTCGTGGGCGGGCCGGTGCGCGACGCCTTCCTCGACCGCCCCGTCACCGACCTCGACTTCACGACGAGCGCGAGCCCCGACGAGATCCTGCGGATCGTCGCCCCGCTCGCCGACGCGACGTGGGACGTCGGGCGCGAGTTCGGCACGATCGCGGCGCGCATCCGCGGCGCCGACGTCGAGATCACGACCTACCGCGCCGACCAGTACGACGGCGTCTCGCGGAAGCCGTCGGTGCAGTTCGGCGAGTCGCTCGAGGACGACCTCGTACGCCGCGACTTCACCGTCAACGCGATGGCGCTGCGGGTCACGCCCGCGCGCGGCGAGGCGGGCGAGGCGGATGCGGTACCCCAGCTCGTCGACGTCGGCGGCGGCCTCGAGCACCTGCTCGCGCGCGTCATCGACACCCCGCAGGCGCCCGAGCGCTCCTTCGACGACGACCCGCTGCGCATGATGCGGGCGGCGCGGTTCTCCGCGCAGCTCGGCTTCGAGGTCGCCCCGCGCGTGCGGGTCGCGATGGCGGAGCTCGCCGACCGCATCCAGGGCATCTCGGCGGAGCGCGTGCGCGACGAGCTCTCGAAGCTGCTGCTGACGAGCCGGCCGGTGCCGGGCATCCGCCTGCTCACCGACACGGGCATCCTCGACCGCGTGCTGCCGGAGGTGCCGGCGCTGCGGCTCGAGACCGACGAGCACGCGCACCACAAGGACGTCTTCGAGCACTCGCTCACGGTGCTGCAGCAGGGCATCGACCTCGAGGCGTCGCGCAACCCGGATGCGGCGCCCGACCTCGTCTCGCGGCTCGCGGGGCTGCTGCACGACATCGGCAAGCCCGCGACCCGCCGCATCGAGGGCCGCACCGTCACGTTCCACCAGCACGACCTCGTCGGGGCGCGCATGGCGAAGCAGCGCCTCAAGGCGCTGCGCTTCGACAACGACACCGTGAAGGCCGTCTCGCGCCTCGTCGAGCTCCACCTGCGCTTCTACGGCTACGGCGACCAGGCGTGGAGCGACTCGGCGGTGCGCCGCTACGTGCGCGACGCGGGGCCGCTGCTCGAGCGGCTGCACATCCTCACGCGCTCCGACGTCACCACGCGCAACCGGCGGAAGGCCGAGCGGCTCGACTTCGCCTACGACGACCTCGAGCGGCGCATCGCCGAGCTCGCGGAGCAGGAGGAGCTCGAGGCCGTGCGGCCCGACCTCGACGGCAACCGCATCCAGGAGATCCTCGGCATCCGGCCCGGTCGCGAGGTGGGGGAGGCGTACCGCATGCTGCTCGAGCAGCGCCTCGAGCACGGCCCGCTCGGCGAGGAGCGCGCCGAGCAGGTGCTGCGCGAGTGGTGGGCGGCGCGCGGCGCCTGATCCGGCGGATCCGCCATTGATGGCGGCGGGTGCCCTGCGGTACAGTTGACAGGTTGTGCGGGCTGTGCCCGTCCTCGAGCACGAGGCCCGCGCACCATGCATACCCTCCTGCTGCAGACCGCCTGCAGCCGTTCTAGTCCGAAGGAGGTGGGTGAAGCATGCAGCAGTACGAGCTGATGGTGATTCTCGACCCGGAGGTGGACGAGCGCACTGTCGCCCCGTCCCTGGAGAAGTTCCTCGGTGTCGTCCGCAACGACGGCGGCACGATCGACAAGGTCGACATCTGGGGCCGTCGTCGCCTCGCGTACGAGATCGACAAGCGCACCGAGGGCATCTACGCCGTCGTGAACTTCACGGCCGAGCCGGCGACGAGCGACGAGCTCGACCGCCAGCTGAAGCTGTCGGAGGCCGTCATGCGCACGAAGGTGCTCCGCGCCGACGTCGCCGTGGCGCGCGCCGGCAAGGAGCCGGCGAAGCGCGAGGCCAAGGCCGAGGCGCCCGCAGAGGTCGAGGCCGAGTAGCCATGGCCGGCGAGACGATCATCACGGTCGTCGGCAACCTGACTGCCGACCCGGAGCTGCGCTACACGCAGAACGGCCTCGCGGTCGCGAACTTCACGATCGCGTCGACCCCTCGCACGTTCGACCGCCAGGCGAACGAGTGGAAGGACGGCGAGGCGCTCTTCCTGCGCGCCTCGGTGTGGCGCGAGTTCGCCGAGCACGTCTCGCAGAGCCTGCAGAAGGGCTCGCGCGTCATCGCGCAGGGCCGCCTCAAGCAGCGCTCGTTCGAGACGCAGCAGGGCGAGAAGCGCACGGTCATCGAGCTCGAGGTCGACGAGATCGGCCCCTCTCTCCGCTACGCGACCGCGCAGGTGACGCGCACGACGGGCGGCGGCGCAGGCCGCAGCTCGGGCGGGCAGCAGCAGTTCGGCCAGGGCGGCGGCTTCGGTCAGCCCCAGCAGGTCGCCGACGAGCCGTGGGGCCAGCCGGCCTCCCAGCAGCAGTCGAGCGGCGACGTCTGGGGAGCGCCCGGCACCTCCTACAACGACGAGACCCCCTTCTAAGGGCTCTCGCAGCAAGCATCACCGGGACGGCAGTCCCGAGCACGAAAGAAGGACACATGGCTGGCAAGCCGCAGAACAACCGGAAGCCGCGCGGCGGCAAGGGCGGGAAGCCGCTCGCTCCCGCGAAGGCGATCAAGGTCGGCGTCATCGACTGGAAGGACGTCGCGACGCTCAAGAAGTTCATCTCGGAGCGCGGCAAGATCCGCGCCCGTCGCATCACCGGCGTCTCGGTGCAGGAGCAGCGCCTGATCGCCAAGGCGATCAAGAACGCTCGCGAGATGGCGCTCCTGCCCTACTCGGGCGCCGGACGCTGAGGGGACTGACACATGGCAAAGCTCATTCTCACGAACGAGGTCTCCGGCCTCGGCTCCGCTGGTGACGTCGTCGAGGTCAAGAACGGGTTCGCCCGCAACTACCTCGTGCCCCAGGGCCTGGCTGTCGCGTGGTCGCGCGGCGGCGAGAAGCAGGTCGACCAGATCAAGGCAGCTCGCGCCGCGCGCGAGCACGCCACGATCGAGGAGGCGCAGGACCTCCGCGCCCGCCTCGAGGCGAACGTCGTCACGCTGAAGGCGAAGGCCGGCTCCGAGGGCCGCCTCTTCGGCTCCATCCAGACGAAGGACATCGCCGAGGCGGTCGAGGCAGCCGGTCACGGCTCGATCGACAAGCGCGTCATCGAGATCCCGACGCCGATCCGCTCGGTGGGCGACCACCAGGCGACCGCGCGCCTGCGCGACGAGATCGTCGCGACGATCACGCTCAAGGTGGTCGCGGCCAAGTAGGTCGCGCACGCCGCTCGAGGGCCCGCATCCGTCATGGATGCGGGCCTTCGTCGTGCATCGAGGAAACGGATGCGGGGCCCCGGCTCTCAAGCGAACCTGAAGAAGCGCTGGAAGTCTCAACGTGTACTTCAACCCGCTTTCTCCCCACGTCCTGTGCAAAGAGAAACCGCCGGTCAGGGGCTGGTTTCGACGCTTTCCGCGATCGAAGTCCACAGATCTGTGCACAGGGGAGAGGCGTGTCGAGGCTGTCAAGTCCCGGCGTTGTCCCCATCTCTCCACACGGTTGTCCACAGCAGGATTCGCTGAGCCGACGACGCGCTCCTAGCCTGGGGCAGGCTCCGACCGATCGGTCCGTGTGGGCCGCCCGCGAGACGATCGAACCGGAAGGAGCAGCGTGACCGACCTGGCAGAGATCGGGCTCGACGAGAGCCGGTACAGCGAGCGCACCCCGCCGCACGACCTGCTCGCCGAGCAGTCCGCCATCGGCGGCATGCTCCTCTCGAAGGACGCGGTCGCCGACTGCCTCGAGACGGTGCGCGGCGGCGACTTCTACCAGCCGAAGCACGAGATCGTCTACGAGGCGATCCTCTCGCTCTACTCGCGCGGCGAGCCGACCGACGTCATCACCGTGAGCGACGAGCTGACGAAGACGGGCATGCTCTCGCGCGCCGGCGGCGTGCAGTACCTGCACTCGCTCACGTCGATGGTGCCCACCGCGGCGAACGCCGGCTTCTACGCCGAGATCGTCGCCGAGAAGGCGGTGCTGCGCCGCCTCGTCGAGGCCGGCACGCGCATCGTGCAGATGGGCTACGCCTCCGAGGGCGAGGTCACCGACCTCGTCAACCACGCGCAGGCCGAGATCTACTCGGTCATGGGCGAGGACCAGGCCGAGGACTACGTGCCGCTGAGCCTCGCGGTCGAGGCCGCGATCGAGGAGATCGAGGCGGCGAAGGGCCTCGACGGCGTCATGACGGGCGTGCCGACCGGCTTCCGCGAGCTCGACGAGCTCACGAACGGTCTGCACCCCGGTCAGATGATCGTCATCGCCGCGCGCCCCGGCATCGGCAAGTCGACGCTCGCGATGGACCTCGTGCGTGCGTGCTCGATCAAGAGCGACCTGCCGTCGGTCTTCTTCTCGCTCGAGATGGGCCGCACCGAGATCGCGATGAAGCTGCTCTCGGCCGAGTCGAGCATCCTGCTGCAGAAGCTGCGCAAGGGCGCGATCGAGGGCCGCGACTGGACGACGCTCGCGCAGGTGCGCGGCCGCATCAACGACGCGCCGCTCTACATCGACGACAGCCCCAACCTCACGCTCGTCGAGATCCGCGCGAAGTGCCGCCGCCTCAAGCAGCAGGCCGGCCTGCGGATGGTCGTCATCGACTACCTGCAGCTCATGACGAGCGGCAAGAAGGTCGAGTCGCGCCAGCAGGAGGTCTCGGAGTTCTCCCGCTCGCTCAAGCTGCTCGCGAAGGAGCTGCAGGTGCCGGTCATCGCGCTCTCGCAGCTCAACCGCGGCCCCGAGCAGCGCGGCGACAAGAAGCCGGCGATCAGCGACCTGCGAGAGTCGGGCTCGATCGAGCAGGACGCCGACATCGTCATGCTGCTGCACCGCGAGGACGCCTACGACCGCGACATCCGGCCCGGCGAGGCCGACATCATCGTCGCGAAGCACCGCGGCGGCCCGACGAAGACGATCCCGGTCGCCTTCCACGGCCACCTCGCGCGGTTCGCCGACATCGCGCCGGGCATGGGCCCGGGCGACGGGGGCGCCCCGGCGATCCCGCCGGCCGGCACGCCCTTCGGCGGCGCGCCCTACGGGGCACCGCCGCCGCCCTACGAGGGCTGAGACGACGAGGGGCCCGACCGCGTGGTCGGGCCCCTCGAGGTCGGTCTCAGGCCTGCTGGCCGACCGCGAAGTCGACGCGGCCGTCGGCCGAGGCGGATGCGTCGAGCACCTTGTCGTCGAGCGCGGTCGCGGCCGAGGGGTCGAGGAAGACGCGCACGCCGGCGGCCTCCACGACCTGGTCGTCGGCCTCGGGCGCCGCGGCGACGGTGACGCCGAGCCCGGCGCCGTCCTGCTCCTGGGCGATGCGCAGGCCCCCGGTCGCAGCGGCGTCCGCGTGCTCGACGATGCCGCCGATGACGGTCTGGGCGTTCTCGGTCAGGGTGAGCATGGCTGCTCCTTCCGTTGGCGAGCGGGCCACGATGCCGAGGATCCGGCCGGCTCGCAAGCCGGGAGCCGGTCCGGGCGTGTCATCGCGCGAGCATCCGGGAGGCCTCCGCGACGGGCCCTGCCACACTGGAGGCATGCCCACCGACTCCGAGGCGCGCGTCGCCGTCTACATCGACTTCGACAACATCCTCATCTCGCGCTACGACCAGATGCACGGCCGCGGCGCCTTCCACAGCGACAAGGTCCGCACGCTCCCGATCGACGGTCGCGAGTCGAAGGCCCGCACGCGCTTCGCCGAGGCGACCGTCGACCTCGGCGCGATCATCGACTACGCGTCGAGCTACGGCTCGATCGTGCTGAGCCGCGCCTACGCCGACTGGTCGGTGCCGGCGCACGCCGCCTACCGCGACCAGCTGCTCGCGCGCGCGGTCGACCTCGTGCAGATGTTCCCCACGACTCGGGCGCTCAAGAACGGCGCCGACATCCGCCTCTCGATCGACGTGGTGGAGGACCTCTTCCGGCTCGACGACATCACGCACGTCGTGGTGGTCGCGGGCGACAGCGACTACATCGCGCTCGCGCAGCGGGTGAAGCGGCTCGGCCGCTTCATGGTCGGGATCGGCGTCGCCGGGTCGACCTCGAAGTCGCTCGCGGCGGCGTGCGACGAGTTCGCCGACTACGACGCGCTCCCGGGCGTCGTGCCGGTCGAGCGCGCGCGCCGCGAGGAGCGCGCCGAACCCGACGCGCCCGAGCCCACGCCCGAGGAGGCGAAGCAGATCGAGGCCGAGGCGGTCGAGGTCGCCGAGTCGAAGCCCGCTCGACGCCGTCGCCGGGCGACGAGCGAGTCGGTCGCGCAGGAGCGCGACGCCGAGCCGACCGCCGAGCAGCGCGGCGACGCCGCGACGGGCCTGCTCGAGCGCGCCTTGCGCATCCTGCTGCAGAAGGGCGACGACGAGTGGCTGCACGCCAACGTCGTCAAGGAGCAGATGAAGCGCATGGACCCGGTGTTCAACGAGAAGTCGCTCGGCCACCGCTCGTTCTCGGACTTCCTGGGCGCTCGAGACGAGCTCGTCGAGGTGCGCGAGGACGGACAGGCGCGCCTGCTGCGGCTGCGTCGCGCCTGACGCCAAGCGCCCCGCCGGATCGGCGGGGCGCTTCCTGTCTCGCGCGTCAGGCGTTCGAGGCGGCCGACGGCGCCGAGGGTGCCGAGATGGGCGAGGCGGGCGACTGCGCCGAAGCGGGCGACGGCGCCGAAGCGGGCGACGGCGCGGATGCGGCGCTCGGCGCGGAGGCCGGCGACGGCGCCGACTGCTGCGCCGGGGCGGGTGCGACCGTCGCGGATGCCGCCGACGGCGCCGACTCGACGGCTGCCGGTGCGGCGGGCTGCGGCGCCTGGACTGCCGGCGCCTGGGTCGCGGACGGGGCCGACGGCGCGTCGGTCGCCGAGGGCGCCGTCGTCGCGGAGACGACCGAGGCGTGGTCGCCCGTCGTCGCGATGCCGACGGCGCCGCGCTCGAGCAGGTCGCCCTTGACCGCTGCCTGCTCGACGACCTGACCGTCGGCGCTGCGCAGCTCGACGGCGTTCGCGACGCCCGCGGCGCTCGCGGCGATCGCCCCGATGCCGAGCGTGCTGAGCGTGCTGATCGCGATCCACTTGGTGTTCATGGTGTCCTCCTGCTGATCCGTGTGCTGTGTCGAGGAGGCGGTCGAGCCGTCTCCGTCGCTGTGCCTCCACTCTCGCGAGCGCCCGTGAGGCGCGAGGGAAGGCTGGATGAGAGCCCTCTCATCGCGGCGCCGGGCGGGTGCAGACTGGGTCGCATGCCGGAGCTGCCCGAGGTCGAGGCGCTCGCGACCGACCTGGCCGAGCGCCTCGTCGGTCGCGCGATCCGCCGCGTCGACGTCACCGAGATCGCCGCGCTCAAGACCTACGACCCATCCGTCGACGCCCTCCGCGGCGCGACCGTCACCGACGTGCACCGGCGCGGCAAGCACCTCGTCGTCTCGGTCGACAGCGGCCTGCACCTCGTGGTGCACCTCGCGCGCTCCGGCTGGATCCGCTGGCGCGACGCCGCACCGCGCCCGACCGCGGGTCGCGGCCGCGGCCCGCTCGCCGCGCGCGTCCAGCTCGAGCCCGACGGCGACGGCATCGACATCACCGAGCAGGCGACGCAGAAGCGGCTCGCGCTCCACGTCGTGCGGCACCCGGAGCAGGTGCTGTCGATCGCGACGCTCGGCCCCGAGCCGCTCGATCCGTCCTTCACTGAGGAGCGCTTCGCCGGCATCCTCGCGAAGGCGGGCCGCGCGCAGATCAAGGGGGTGCTGCGCGACCAGCAGCGCATCGCCGGCATCGGCAACGCCTACTCCGACGAGATCCTGCACGCCGCGCGCATGTCGCCGTTCCATCCCGCCTCGATGCCGCCGGAGGACGTGCACCGCTTGTTCGAGGCGCTCCGCCACGTGCTCGGCGAGGCGGTCGAGCGCGCGCGGGGCGTCAAGGCCTCGTCGCTCAAGGCGGAGAAGAGGCAGGGGATGCGCGTGCACGGCAGGAAGGGCGAGGCGTGCCCCGTGTGCGGCGACACCGTGCGGCAGGTCATCTACGCCGACAGCACGTTCGAGTACTGCGCGACGTGCCAGACGGGAGGCAAGCCGCTCGCCGATCGGGTGCTCTCGCGCCTCGGCGTGCGCCGCTGAGCGGTCGCGCGCTCAGCGGAGCTCGGCGAGCACCTCGTTGAGCGCCTCGGTCGACGACGGATGCGTCCAGATGCCGTCGCGCAGGTCGCTCGCGGTCACGCCGGCGCGCATCGCGAGGGCGACGAGGTTCACGACCTCCTGCGCGTCGACGCAGTGGAGGGCGGCGCCGAGCACGAGGTCGGTCTCGGCGTCGACGACGAGCTTCACGATGCCGTGCGTCTCGCCGACCGCCTTCGGCCGCGGCATCGCCGCGATGCCGGCGACGGCCTTCGCGCCAACGCGCACCGCGATGCCGCGCTCGCGAGCCTCGCGCTCGGTGAGGCCGACGCGGGCGAGCGGCGGGGTCGTGAAGATCGTGGTCGGCACGGCGACGCGGTCGTCGCGGCGGCGGCCGCCCGCGCCTGTGAGCTGCGCCGCGACGATCCGGTGGTCGTCGAGCGAGATGGGCGTGAGCTGCTGCCCGCCGTTGACGTCGCCGACGGCCCAGACGCGCTCGGCGCTCGTGCGCAGCAGCTCGTCGACGACCACGAACCCGCGCTCGTCGACGTCGACGCCGCCCGCCGCGAGGTCGAGCTCGGCCGTCGCGGGCGAGCGGCCGGTCGCGAGCAGCACCGCGTCGGCGTGCACGGGGTCCGCGCTCGTGACGACGGTCGCGACCGTCCCGTCGTCGTCGATGCGCTCCGTCTCGGCTCGGGTGAGGATGCGCACGCCCGCGTCCGCCAAGGTCGCCTCGACCGACTCGCGCACGTCGTCGTCCTCGGCGGGCAGGATCGCCGGACCGCGGGCGATGACGGTCACTGCGCTGCCGAAGCGGGCGAACATGCTCGCGAACTCGAGCGCGACGGCACCGGCACCGACGATCGCGAGCCGAGCCGGGACTCCCTCGAGCGCCTGCAGGCTCGTCGAGTCGTGCGTGCGCGGACCGTCGTCGCCCGGGATGCCCGGGCGCCGCGGGACCGTCCCGGTGCCGATCACGACGTGCTCGGCGCGGATCTCGAGCGACTCGTCGCGGCCGGTGACGCGCACGGCGCGCTCGCCGACGAAGCGCGCCGCGCCGCGCACGAGCGTCACCGCGTCGACGGTCGCGAGCAGCTGCCGGTTCGCCTCCCGCAGCCGCTCGACGAGCCCGTCGCGCGTCGCGATCGCGCGAGCGAGGTAGGCGTCGGCGTCGTCGTGGGGCCTGCGCTGCTCGGCCTGGTGGACGAGCGCCTTCGTCGGCACGCACGCGACGTTGATGCACGTGCCGCCGACCATCGCGTCGTCGCGCTCGACGAGCACCACGCGGCGCCCCGAGCGGCCGAGCGAGCGCGCGAGGGTCTTGCCGCCCTTGCCCCAGCCGAGCACGAGCACGTCGGTCTGGAGCCGGGCGGTCACCCGATCGCCCCCGCGATGATGCTCCACGGCTGGATCGTCTCGACCGTCACACCGGGCGCCGAGTAGTAGGGGTCGGCGTCGATCGCCGCCTGCACCTCGTCGAGGTCATCGGTGTCGAACAGCACGAGCGAGCCCGACTGATCGCCGAAGGGTCCCGCGGCGACGACGAGCCCCTGCTCGTGCAGCTCGACGAGCCGCTCCCGGTGGCGCGGCCGCAGCTCGAGGCGCGCGGGGTCGTCGGTGAACGAGGCGATGACGGCGATCATGTCCCCAGCCTAGGCACGGGCGCGCCCGGATGGCGGAAGGGCGGATGCGCGACCGTGACCGGTGCGCATCCGCCCTCCGTCGAGCGGCGCGGCTCAGGCGTCGACGAGCGCGGCGCTCGAGGCGGCGACGACGCGCTCGACGAGCGCGCGGAGCGCCTCGATCGAGCGGGCGACGAACGCCGTCGGGTCGGCGAGCCGCATCGACTCGTCGAAGTCGCCCTGCTCGAACGCCATCTGCACGCCCTGCTCGTCGAGCGCGAGCCCGATGTAGGTGAGCACCGCCGCGAGCTGCGCGGCCGACGCGGCGCCGCCGGCCCAGCCGTACGAGACGATCGCGGCGGGCTTCCCGACCCACTCGTGCTTGAGGTAGTCGATCGCGTTCTTGAGCGCGGCCGGGTAGCCGGCGTTGTAGTCGGGGGTGACGAACACGACGCCGTCGAGCGCGTCGATGCGCTCGGCCCACGCGATCGTGTGCGGGTTCGAGCGCACGCCGGAGGCCGGCGGCATCGCCTCGTCGAGCAGCGGCAGGCGCAGCTCGGCGAGGTCGAGCATGACGGCGTCGGCGCCGGCGGCCTCGATGAGCTGGGCGATCTCGTCGGCGACGGGTCGGCCGACGCGCACGGGGCGCGTGCTGCCGACGATGATGCCGATCTGGGGGCGTGCGGACATGACTCTCCTCGGTGTCGGGGTGTGGGCACGGCGCACGCCTTCGGGCACCAGGTCGAGACAACTCGGTCGAGCGGATGCGCATTCCCGGCCCTCGCGGGCCGGTCACCGCATCCGCTCGATCCGGCTCAGGCGAGGAACGCGCGCGCGGCGGTCACCATCGCGGTCGTCGCGGTGTCGAGCGTCGGCTGCATCACCGGGATGAAGTTGGGGGAGTGGTTCGAGGGCACGTCGACGTCGAAGGTGCCGCGCTCGCGCGCCTGCGCGACGAGCGCGGGATCGAAGCCGCCGTAGAACCAGTAGACGTAGGGCGCGCCCCACGTCGCGGGCAGGTCGCTGAAGTCCTCCGAGCCGAGCAGCGGCTCGGCGGGCGCGTAGGCCGCGCCGAACGCCTCGTCGAACGCCGCCGCGAGCCGGGCCGACGCATCCTCGTCGTTGATGGTGAGCGGCGCGGCGTCGCCGTGCTCGATCGTCGCGGCCGGGGCGCCCGCGACCTGGCACTCGCCCCGCACGATGCGCTCGATCGAGGCGAGCACGCGGCGGCGCACGGGCTCCTCGAAGGTGCGCACGTTGATCTCGAAGCGGGCCGAGCCGGGGATGATGTTCTGCTTCGTGCCCGCGTGGAACGTGCCGACGGTGACGACCGCGCGGTCGGAGGGCGCGACCTCGCGCGCGACGATCGTCTGCAGCCGCACGACCATCGAGGCGGCGAGCACGATCGGGTCGATCGTCTTCTCGGGCTGTGAGCCGTGGCCGCCGCGGCCGTGCACCGTGACGATGAGGTGGTCGCTCGCGGCCATGACGGGCCCGCCGCTCAAGCGCACCTCGCCGGCGGCGCCGGGCATGACGTGCTGGCCGAGCGCGATGTCGATGCCGCCCGGCAGCAGCGCCCGCAGCCCCTCCTGCATGCCGCGGGCGCCGTTGATGAGCTCCTCGGCGGGCTGGAAGACGGCGACGATCGTGCCCGACCAGTCGTCCTGGTCGGCGAGCACGCGCAGCGCGCCCTGCAGCGACGCCATGTGGGTGTCGTGGCCGCACGCGTGCATGACGCCCGAGACCTGCCCCTCCCACTCGTCGGTCGCGGTCGAGCGGTAGGGCACCTGCTCGACCTCGGTCACGGGCAGGCCGTCCATGTCGGCGCGCAGCAGCACCGTCGGCCCCTCGCCGCGGCGGAGGATGCCCACGACGCCGGTCGACTCGCCGACGCCCTCGTGCACCTCGAGGCCGAGCTCGCGCAGCAGCTCGGCCATGCGCGCCGCCGTGCGGTGCTCGCGGTTCGAGAGCTCGGGGTGCGCGTGCAGCTCGCGGTAGAGGTCTTCGATGAACGGGCGGTGGCGCTCGAGGGTCATGGCGTCAGCGTAGTCGCGACCAGTCGCCGCTCCGGCGGCCGCCGGTAGGATGGGAGCAGCTGTGAGGAGAGCCGTGACCGAGACTTCCGGGCCCTCGCAGGGACTGCACCCCTGGCACCTCCCTGCGATGCGAGCCGTCCCCGCGCTCGTCGTCGGGCTGCCGCTGCCGTTCGTGCAGCTGCACTCGGCGCTCGTGGGGCTCATCGCGCTCGCGGTGCTGCTCGCCGGCACCGCCGTCGCGCTGTGGCTCGGTCGCCGGCTCGTCCCCGCCGCCGCGGGCGGCTGGCCGACCCTCGTCGCCGCGTGGTCGGCCGTCATGGCCGTCGTCGCCGCGGTGCTCGCGGTCGTGCTGCCGACCGAGACCGCGCTCGGGCTCGCCGTCGCGGCGTGGGCGCTCCCGGCGGGCGCGCTCGAGCTCTCGGGCTGGTGGCGGATGCGCGAGGAGCGCGATGCGCGCACCCTCCGGCTCGCGCGCGACTGGCGCGCCGTCGCGGTGCTCACGATCGTGCTCGGCATCGTCTTCGCGTTCACGCGCGACGCCGTCACCCTCACCGGCCTCATCGGCGCCTACGCCGTGATCGTCGGCGTCTACCTCGCGCTCGCGGCGCTCTCGGCACGACCTGCGCGCGCCACCACCGAACCCGAGCGGAGCGACGCATGAGCGACCCCCTGAACTCCGGCCCGCAGCACGACGGACCCGTCCAGCCCACCCGCAAGCAGCAGCTCAAGCCCTTCGAGTACCTCGCCTTCGCGGGCGCGGCGGGCTTGTTCATCGGCCTCATCGTCTTCATGACCGTGCGCGACGTCGTGCTCGCGCTCGTCTTCGGCGGCGTCGGCTTCATCCTCACGCTGCTGCTCACGGCGACGCTCATGCTCGCGGTGAAGCCGAAGGGCCGCTCGTCGGCCGACCTCGACAAGCGCGACGGCTTCCAGCCGTGAGCCGAGCGGCGCTGCTGAGCCTCAGCGCCGTCGTCCTGCTCGCCGGCTGCAGCCCGACGGGCGCGAGCGCGCCGGCGCCGGGCGCCGCCGCCCCGATCGACGGTCCGCACCTGCGCGCCGAGGGCGTCGCCTTCGATCCCGTCGCGCACGACGTCGACCCCGGCGCTGAGTGCGAGGGGCGCGCTGGCCGTGAGGCGCTCGCGGTGCTCGACCGCGCGGCGTGGCCGGAGCTCGGCGTGGCCGCCGGCGAGGCGGTCATGCGCTGCGGCAGCGCCGACGGCGCGGGCTGGCGGCACATCGCCGACGGCCACACGGGCGACTTCGGCGAGCTCGCCGAGCTCGTCGGCGCCGGCTGGGAGGACGTCGCGTGGTTCGCGATCGACCGCGCCCTCGAGCAGCCGACGCGCGTCGAGGAGTACCGCGACGACATCCTCAACTACGACGTGCTCGTCGAGCTCGTCGACGGCGGCGAGGCGACGCGATCGTGGATGGTGACGGTCGGCGTGGGCCTCGGCTCCGGCCAGGTCATCACCGCCTTCCCCGACGAGCAGCGCTGACCGCGCGGCCGCAGCCGCGCGAGCATCTCGCCCCTACCGCCCGCGAGAGGGCGGTGCTTCACTGACGCCATCACGATCGCGACTCGAGGAGGAGGCGCGCGATGGAGACGAAGCGACAGCCGCAGCCGGTGATCGACATCGCCGGCCTCATGCATGCCGCGCGGGCGGAGGCCCGCCGCGTGATGGAGGCGTCGAAGGGCGACCTCATCAGCGACCACGAGGCGATCCTCGACCGCCTGCAGACCGCGGAGCTCATCGACGGCGAGGAGGCGCGGACGCTGCTCGAGCTGTACCGCATCGGCTTCGAGGCCGGAGAGGGCAAGGCCGACGCGCAGCGCGCCTTCTTCGAATCGCGCAGCATCTTCGACCGCATGGCTGCGAGCGGCACCGCGAGCCCCGTCGCGCTCGTCGTCGCCTCGGCCGCGGTCGGGTCCTTCGAGGTCGCGCCCGGCGACGACGGCTCGACGACCGTGACGATCGCCCGCCAGAGCTACGGCTCGAGCCTCGCGGGCATCGGTGCGGGCATCGGCGCGCTCATCGGCGGTCCCGCGGGCGGTGCCCTCGGCGGCGCGATCGGCGGCCTCATCGGCGGCATCGTCGACGAGAAGCAGGACAAGAAGAAGCCCTGACCGCCTGCCACGATGGGGGCATGCGCGATCTCGTCGACGTCGACTGGCTGGCCGAGCACCTGGGAGCGCCCGGGCTCGTCGTGCTCGACGCGAGCATGGCGCCGCCCGGCACCGACGAGCCGCTGCCGACCGAGGGCATCCCGGGCGCCGTGCGCTTCGACATCGACGGCCGATTCTCGCGGCAGGACGACGCGGATGGCCTCGGTCCCGTCGGCGTGCACGACGCGCTCGCGCCCGACGACCTCGAGCGGGAGCTGCGCTGGATCGGCCTCCGCGCCGGCGATCGCGTCGTCGCGTACGACGCGGCCGGCATGTTCTCGAGCGCCCGCGCGTGGTGGGTGCTCCGCGCCGCGGGCATCGACGCGGCCGTGCTCGACGGAGGGCTCCCCGCCTGGGTCGAGGCAGGGCATCCGCTCGCCCCCGTCTCCGGCACGACCGGGCGCGCCGGCGACGTGTCGGTGCGGTGGGATGCGTCGGCCTTCGTCGACGCCGACGTCACGGCCGCGGCGCTCGCGACGGGCGACGCGGCGGTGCTCGACGCGCGGTCGCCCGCGCGCTACTCGGGCGCCGAGCCGGATCCGCGACCGGAGGTGCGCGCGGGCCACATGCCGGGCGCTCGCTCACTGCACTACGCCGCGCTCGCGCCCGGCGGCCGGCTGCTGCCGGAAGCCGAGCTCGCCGAGCGGCTCCGCGCGGCTGCGGGGGAGCAGCGGATCATCGCGAGCTGCGGCTCGGGCGTGACCGCCGCCGTCGTGGCGCTCGCCGCGACCCTCGTCGGCCGCGACGCGACGGTCTACGACGGCTCGTGGGCCGAGTGGGGCCGAGCCGACTCGGGCCGCCCGATCGAGGCCGGCGACTGACCGCGGGCGAGTCGCTCTTTTGAATCGTTCACGATAACTGCTACGGTGGAGGCGTGGACGGGACGGATGTCGAGCTGCTGCGCGAGCGCGGCCTGCGGGTGACGCAGGGCCGGCTCGCGGTGCTCGACGTGCTCGCGCGGATGCCCCACTCCGACGCTGAGGCGGTGCACCGCGCGCTCGCCGAGGCCGGCCACGGCACCTCGGTGCAATCGGTGCACAACGTGCTCGGCGACCTCACGGGCGCCGGCGTGCTGCGCCGCTTCGAGCCCGAGCGATCGCCCGCGCGCTACGAGCGCCGGATCGACGACAACCACCACCACGCCGTCTGCTCGAGCTGCGGCAAGGTCGAGGACGTCGACTGCGTCGTCGGGGAGGCGCCGTGCCTCCACGCCGACGCGCCGCCCGGATTCGCGGTGCAGGCGGCCGACGTGACGTTCGTCGGCCTGTGCGCCGAGTGCTCGGGCGCCGACGGCGCCGCCGCCTGACGGCACGCGCTCTCGGGCGACGGGGCCCATCCACCACCGCTCGCGCGGCCCGCCCGCGCGCCCAAGACCACCAGCAGGACGAGAAGGACGGAACACGGATGACGAATCCCACCACGAACAGCGTCGGCACCCCGATCGGCAGCGACGCGCACTCGCAGAGCGTCGGCCCGAACGGCGTGATCGCGCTCACCGACCACTACCTGGTCGAGAAGCTCGCCCACTTCAACCGCGAGCGCGTGCCGGAGCGCGTGGTGCACGCCAAGGGCGGCGGCGCCTACGGCACGTTCGTCACGACCCACGACGTGTCGCAGTACACGCGCGCGGCGCTCTTCCAGCCGGGCGTCGAGACCGAGATGCTCGCGCGCTTCTCGACCGTCGCCGGCGAGCAGGGCAGCCCCGACACGTGGCGCGACCCGCGCGGCTTCGCGCTGAAGTTCTACACGAGCGAGGGCAACTACGACCTCGTCGGCAACAACACGCCCGTCTTCTTCATCCGCGACGGCATCAAGTTCCCCGACTTCATCCGCTCGCAGAAGCGCCTGCCCGGCTCGCACCTGCGCGACAACGACATGCAGTGGGACTTCTGGACGCTGAGCCCCGAGTCGGCGCACCAGGTGACGTGGCTCATGGGCGACCGCGGCCTGCCGAAGACCTGGCGCCACATGGACGGCTTCGGCTCCCACACCTACCAGTGGATCAACGCCGCGGGCGAGCGCTTCTGGGTGAAGTACCACTTCAAGACGAACCAGGGCAACGAATTCCTCTCGCAGGCCGAGGCCGACCAGCTCGCGGGCAGCGACGCCGACCACCACATCCGCGACCTCTACGGCGCGATCGAGGACGGCGACTTCCCGTCGTGGACCCTCTCGGTGCAGGTCATGCCCTACGAGGACGCCGCGACCTACCGCTTCAACCCGTTCGACCTGACGAAGGTGTGGCCGCACGCCGACTACCCGCTCATCGAGGTCGGCCAGATGACGCTCAACCGCAACCCCGAGAACTACTTCGCCGAGATCGAGCAGGCGGCGTTCAGCCCCGCGCACTTCGTGCCGGGCATCGCGGCGAGCCCCGACAAGATGCTGCAGGCGCGCATCTTCAGCTACGCCGACGCGCAGCGCTACCGCATCGGCGTCAACCACGCCGAGCTGCCGGTCAACCGCGCCCGCACCGAGGTGCACTCCTACGACAAGGAGGGCTCGATGCGCCACGGCTTCGGCTCGCCCGCCGCGCCGGTCTACGCGCCCAACTCGTTCGGCGGCCCCGCGGCCGACCCCGCCGCGGCCGGCGACGACCGCGGCTGGGAGATGGACGGCGAGCTCGTGCGCTCGGCCATCACGCTCCACCCGGAGGACGACGACTTCGACCAGGCGGGCACGCTCTACCGCGAGGTGCTCGACGAGCCCGCGCGCGAGCGCCTCGTCGCGAACATCGTCGGCCACGTCGGCAAGACGCGCGTGCCCGAGATCCGCGAGCGTGCCCTGCAGTACTGGAAGAACGTCGACGCCGACCTCGGCGCGCGCGTCGAGGCGGGCCTCACGCCCATCGCGGAGCCCCGCACGTCGCTCGCCTCCGAGCCGGTGCGCACCCCCGCGGTCTTCTAGCCCGCAGCACCCGAGAGGCTCGCGCCGGTTCCGACCGGCGCGGGCCTCGCGCGTCTCTGCTCCGCCGGCAGGTGCCGGGTCAGGGGCGCACCAGCGCCTTGACGGCCCGGCGCTCGTCCATCGCGCGGTAGCCCTCGGCCGCGTCGACGAGCGGGAGCTCGATGTCGAAGACGGCGGATGCATCGAGCTCGCCCGCGAGGACGGCGGGCACGAGCTCCGGCAGGTACCGGATCACCGGGGCCATGCCGCCGCGCAGCCCGATGTTGCTGCGGAAGGCGACGCGCCACGGCACCGTGGCACCGTGCGGCACGCCCACGTAGCCGACGGTCGCGCCGGGCCGGGCGGCCTCGAACGCGGTCGTCATCGACTCCTCCGTGCCCACGCACTCGAGCACCGCATCCGCCCCCACGCCGTCCGTGAGCTCGAGCACGGCAGCGACCGCCGCGTCGCCGCGCTCGCCGACGAGGTCGGTCGCGCCGAACGCGGTCGCGAGCCGCTGCCGCTCGGGATTGCGCGAGAGGGCGATGATGCGCTCGGCGCCGAGGCGCTGCGCGGAGAGCACGCCGCACAGGCCGACCGCGCCGTCGCCGACGACGACAGCCGTCGAGCCGGGCGTCACGCCGGCCGAGATCGCCGCGTGGTAGCCGGTCGGCAGCACGTCGCTGAGCGCGAGCACCGCCGCGTAGCGATCGGGTGCGGGCGCCTCGTCGAGCACGAAGCACGTCGCGTCGGCGTTGGTCACGAGCGTGCGCTCGGCCTGGCCGCTCGCGGTCATCGCGAGCTCGACGCAGCCCTGCGTCTGCCCGGCGCGGCAGTGCGCGCAGCGGCCGCAGCAGTGGTTGAAGGGCACGACCACGAAGTCGCCCTCGCGCACGCGCTCGACGCCCGCGCCGACCGCCTCGACGACGCCGATCGCCTCGTGGCCCATCGTGCGCGGCTCCGGCACGTCGTTGACGCCCCGGTACGACCACAGGTCGGAGCCGCACACGCAGCCCGCGACGACGCGGACGACCGCGTCGGTCGGGCGCTCGACGACCGGATCGGGCCACTCCTCGACGCGGATGTCGCCAGGGGCATGCAGGATCGTCGCTCGCATGCACCCAGCGTGCCACGCTCGGCTGGGCCCGCCCCCGGGCGGCGGCTCAGAGCGGGCCGCGCGCGAGGATCGCGCCATCGCGCTCGTCGACGACGAGCTCGACCGCATCGCCGACGACGGACGCGCTCACGCCGACGGGGAGGGCGAGCGCCCGCACGACGGCGGGCCGCGCCATCCGCACGCGCCACACGGGCACGTCGACCACGTCGTCGGCCGACCACGGCTCGCTCCGCTCGACGCCCGCGAGGTCGACGAACCAGCCGGAGTCGCGCGCGTCGCGCCCGGGGGCGCGCGAGAGCACGAGCTCGCGATGCGACTCCCAGCCCCGCACCGCCTCGACCTCCTGGTCGAACCGCACGTCCTGCGGCAGGACCCCCGCGGCGTTCAGCACGCGCACGATGCCCTCGGTCGTCTCGAGCGCGATCGTGAGGTCGTCCGTGCGGTCCTCGCGCGCATCCGCCTCGAAGTCCGGTGAGCGGAGCACGAAGCCGTCGGCGCGCGCCTCCATGACGATGGGCGACCACGAGGACCAGGCGACGAGCCCGTCGGCCCACTGCTCGCCGAGCTCCGCGAAGCGCTGCAGCAGCGCGTCGACCGCCGGCTGCAGGTCGGTGCGCGCCGTGGCGGAGAGGGTGCGGCCGTGCGCGGTGATGGTCGTCGTCGCTCGAGTCACCCCTCGACGCTAGCCGCAGGAGCGGGGAGTTCTGCCCATCGCCTGCGAGGGCGCGAGGGGATTGACTTGCGCTGCGACGCGATGAGAGGTGGCGCACCATGGCCATGACGCTTCCCGGCGAGCTCGTCTGGGTGCTCGACATGCTCGACTACGAGTGGCCGCCGCTCGACGAGGACGAGCTGCGCCGCGCCGCGAGCATCACCCGCACGTTCCGCGAGGACCTCATCGCGTCGATGGAGGCTGCGAGCTCGCGCATCAACGACGACGTGCCTGCCGCGTTCAAGGCGGGCGCCGCGCGGAGCTACACGACGGCGTGGAACGACACGCGCGAGCAGCACATGCAGCAGCTCGTCGACCTGCTCGAGCCCGCCGCGACCGGCATCGACGTCATGGCCGACGCCGTGGTGGCGCTCAAGGTCAAGGTGATCGCCGAGCTCGTGATCACCGCGGCGCAGATCGCGGCGGCGATCGCCACCGCGGCGCTCACCCTCGGCTTGAGCGCCGCGGCCAACGCGGCGATCATCGCCGCCCGGAAGGCCGCGCTCAAGATCGCCACGAACGTCGCGATCGAGGCGCTCCTGGGGCAGATCCTCTCGATGGTGATCGAGCCGCTCACCGAGGGCGCCGTCGCCCTCGTCGGCGCGATCGCCGACGCGCCGCTCGTCGAGGGCGCGATGGGCGAGGCGAAGGAGTTCCAGGCCGACTTCGCGGCGCTCGAGCAGGCGGCCGGCGACATCGAGTCGACCGGCGCCGAGCAGGAGCAGCTCGGCGCCCAGTACGTGCAGCAGATCGCCTCGCTGCAGATCATCCAGGGGTAGGCCGATGTCGATGTTGAGGAAGCTCGGCCGGGACGTCATCGAGGCGCTCGAGAAGGCCGGCAAGGAGTTCGCCGACTCGATGGGCGACCGATCGCGGCTGCAGGCGAAGCGGCTGCGCGAGATCGTGGAGGAGACGCGCCGCCGCGACGAGATCCTCGCGAGCCGGCAGCGCCGGCCCGACCGGCCGCGGCGGCACGATGCGCCGGACCCGGCGACGCCGAGCGCCGACGGGCTCGACGTGCCGGAGGTGCATCGCGGCCGCCCCGCCGAGTTCGGCGACGGCGACAGCGTCGACTACCGCAACAACTTCGCCGACGACCCCGACAACGCCGACGCGGCTGCGAGCTCGGTCATCCACCACGCCGTCGAGCAGCAGGTGCGGCGCCGGTACCCCGGCATCGACATCACGCCGGGCCAGATGCACTCGAGCGAGAACCTCCGCGGCATCCCGCGCGACGTCAACGGCCCGCTCCATCTCAGCGGCATCCGACGCATGTGGAACCAGTTCTACAACCACTACGACCGCATCGGTCGAGCGCCGACGAGTCAGGAGCTGCTCGACTACGCTACGTTGATCGACGACGCGTTCGGCGACCTGTTCGACCCGCCGATCCGGTGATCGTGCCCGCACCGAGGAGGTAGGCATGTACCAGCGCTTCGAGGCAGAGGTCGCCGGCGGCCTGGGGCCGGGCGTCGACCACGACCCGAGCCGCGAGCCGCGGCTCGTCGGCCCGCTCCACTACGAGTTCGACGGCTGGCTCGGCGACGACATCGTCACGACCTCCGGCTACTGGATCGTGAGCGCGCCGCTCGCCGATGCGCTGCGCGCGTCGACGCTCTCGGGGTTCGAGCTCGCCGAGGTCGTCGTGACGACCGAGCAGCAGTTCGGCGCGCTGCCCCTGCCGCGACCGTTCCCCGAGCGGTGGGAGCGGCTCGTGCCGACGGGCTCGCGCGCCGCGGGCGACGACGTCGTGCTCGAGGACCGCGTCGACCTGCTCGTGAGCGACGCCGCGCTCGCGCTGCTGCAGGAGTTCGAGATCGGCGAGGCGTTCACGACGCCCGCCGACGAGCCGCCGTTCGAGGGCGACGTCATGCAGCGGTTCCTCGCGCAGCAGCGCGCCAAGGGCAATCCGGTCTGACGACCGCGACGATACGGAGGGGATGCTCGTGAGCACGACGATCCAGGGTGAGCTCGGCCGCTACGCGGAGCTGATCGGGGCGCGCAAGGACGACCCCCGCGTGCTCGAGCTGCTGCAGCGCTCACCGCACTTCCGCGAGCAGCAGCCGTTCGTCGACCCGTCGAGCGGCGCGGAGTGGATCGTGGTCGAGAGCGTCGCCGACGGCATGCGGCTGCAGTTCCGCGACGGCGTGCTCGCGAAGGCCTCCGCGGAGGTGGCCGGGAGCGCGCACCTCGACGCGGCCGCGCACCCCGACGAGCTCATCGACGGACTCGACCTGCGCACGGCGACCGCCGACGACGTCGTCGCGCGCTTCGGGGCGCCGACGAAGCGCGGGCGCACGTCGCTGCAGTACGCGCTCGAGGGGGCGACGCTCACGGTCGCGTTCCTCGACGAGCGCGTGCGCGCGGTGACCGTCAGCGACGGCAGGCGCTGAGCGAGGCCCCGGCGGGCGCTCGGCCCTGACGTCTCACGGCAGCCGGTCGACGAGCTCGCTCGCGAGCCCCGTGTAGGTGTGCGGGGTGAGGCGGCGCAGCCGCTCCTTCGCGCCCTCCGAGATGTCGAGGCCGTCGACGAACGCGACGAGCTCGGCCTGCCCGACCCGCTGGCCGCGCGTGAGCTCCTTGAGCTGGGCGTAGGGGTCGTCGATGCTCGAGCGGCCCGCGAGCACCTCGGCGCGGATGACCGTCTGGATCGCCTCGGCGAGCACCTCCCAGTTGCCCTCGAGCGCGGCGTCGAGCGCGGCGTCGGAGACGGCGATCTCGCCGAGGCCGCGGCGGAGGTTGTCGAGCGCGAGCAGCGAGTGGCCGAGCGCGACGCCGATGTTGCGCTGCGTCGACGAGTCGGTGAGGTCGCGCTGCAGCCGGCTCGTCACGAGGGTGGCCGAGAGCGACTCGAGCAGCGCCGAGGCGATCTCGAGGTTGGCCTCGGCGTTCTCGAACCGGATGGGGTTGATCTTGTGCGGCATCGTCGAGGAGCCCGTCGCGCCCGCGACGGGGATCTGCGTGAACGCGCCGAGCATGATGTACGTCCACACGTCGGTCGCGAGGTTGTGCAGGATGCGGCCGGCGTGCGAGATGGCGCCGAAGAGCTCGGCCTGCCAGTCGTGCGACTCGATCTGGGTCGTGAGCGGGTTCCACGTGAGGCCGAGCGAGGCGACGAAGGCGGATGCGGTGGCGGGCCAGTCGGCGTCGGGCTCGGCGACGACGTGGGCTGAGAACGTGCCGGTCGCGCCCGCGAACTTGCCGAGCACCTCGACGCCCTCGATGCGCTTCGCCTGCCGCTCGAGCCGCCACGCGACGACCGCGAGCTCCTTGCCGAGCGTCGTCGGCGTCGCGGGCTGGCCGTGCGTGAGCGAGAGCATCGGCCGGTCGCGCTGCTCGAGGGCGAGCTCGCGCAGCCGGTCGATGACCGCGCGGAGCGCCGGCAGCCAGACGTCGTGCACGGCCGCGCGCACCGTGAGGGCGTAGGAAAGGTTGTTGATGTCCTCGCTCGTGCACGCGATGTGCACCGCTTCCGAGAGCCGCTCGAGCCCGAGCTGCGCGAGCCGGTCGCGCACGAGGTACTCGACCGCCTTGACGTCGTGGCGCGTGACGGCCTCCTTCTCGGCGAGCCAGTCGATCTCCGCCTGCCCGAACCCGGCCGCCCACTGCCGCAGCGCATCCGCATCGCTCGCCTCGACCGGGCTCGCACCGAAGAGCCCGTGCTCGGCGACCCACAGGAGCCACTCGACCTCGACGTGCACGCGCGCGCGGTTGAGGCCGGCCTCCGAGAGGTGCTCGGAGAGTCCCGCGACCTGCCGCTGGTAGCGGCCGTCGAGCGGCGAGAGGGGCTGGGCGGGCATCGTCATGGGGCTCCTTCAGGCGCGGAGGGCTGGCTGGATCTGGCGGAAGAGCCGGCCGACCGCGGTCTCGATCTGGCGGAGGACGGTGCCGAAGAAGGCGTCCTCCGAGTAGTAGGGGTCTGGCACGTCGGGCACGGTCGCGTCGGGGTCGAACGAGAGCAGCAGCCGGATCTTCGAGCGCTGCTCCTCGTCGCGCGCGAGCGAGCGCAGCGCGCGCTCCTGCCCGCGGTCGAAGGCGATCACGAGGTCGAAGGCGTCGAGCCAGTCGGCGCTGAACTCCTTCGCGCGGTGGGCGCCGGCGTCGTAGCCGGCCTCGACGAGCGTGCGGAGCGTGCGCGCGTCGGCGGTCTCGCCCACGTGGTAGTCGCTGATGCCGGCGCTCGCGACGAGCAGCCGGTCGGCGACGCCGTGCCGCTTCGCGAGCTGCTCGAAGACCGTCGCCGCCATCGGCGAGCGGCAGATGTTGCCGGTGCAGACGAAGCAGACGCGGAAGCGCGTCGCATCGGCGAGCTCCCGTTCGATCGTCACCGACCCATTCTGGCGGATGCGGTGCTCGAGCCGCGCGGGCCGCTCGTTCTCCACAAGCGCGCCCGCGCGCCGCCCCAGCAGGCCGACGGCGGTGCCATCGTGCCGCCCACGGCGGAGGGAGCGGTGATGACGGTGGTGACGGCTGCGGCGCTGCGCGCTCGCGCGGTCGACGAGGCACGGGCGGCGCAGCACGCGGTGCGGCGGGCGCGGTCGCGGATGCGCGACGCGGCCGACGTCGTCGTGCTGCGCGGGCAGGCCGACTGGCTCGGGCCCGCGCGCGAGGCGTTCGACGAGCGCTGCCGGCGGCTGCGCGAGCGGCTCGGGGCCGAGGAGCACGAGCTCGCGATGCTCGAGCTGTCGATCGAGGGAGCGCTGTGACCGCGCCCAAGGCCTCGGCTCCCGTCGCGTGGGACAGCACGGTGACGGGCGTCGCGAGCGCGCGGCTCCGCGAGGCCGAGTGGCGCGTGCGGGGTGCCGCCCTCGCCCTGCGCTCGGCGCCCGACCTGCGGGTCGCGGCGGCCCCCGGCGTGAGCGTCGCGGCGCTGCGCTCGTGCGCGGCAGAGCTCGAGCTCCGGCGTGCCGCCGCCGAGGCCCTCGTCGCCGACCTCGAGCGGCTCCACGACGACACCGTGCTCGCCGGCCGAGCCTACGAGCTCGCGTCGGATGCGGTGCTCCGGGCGGTCGAGGAGCTCGCGGGCGGCGCCGCCTACGCGGCCGGCGTCGGTGCCCGGGCGCTCGTCGGCGCGGCCTTCGGCGCGGCGCTCGGCACGGTCGGGCTGTGGGGACCGGCGCTCGCGGCCGGGGTGGGCGGCGCGCTGCTCATCGGCCTCGTGGCGGTGCCGCTCGCCGCGCGGCTCGCGGCACTGCATCCCGCACAGGCCGCCGCGGTGACCGCGCTCGCCGAGCGCGCGGGCCGCGCGGTCGAGCCCTTCCTCGCCCAGGCATCGGCGTTCTGGGATCGCTCGAGCGAGCAGCTGCTCGCGAACCCGGCCTTCGTGACGGCGCTCGCGCTCGCGGTCGAGTCGAGCGACGAGGCGCTCGCCGGCTTCCTCGGGGTGCCGGTCGGCACGGCGCGCGCGATCGAGTCGACCGTCGGGCAGGACGAGCTGCTCGCGGGCCTCGTCGGCGGCGCGGTCATCGCGACCCGCGTCGGCGGCGGCCTGCGGCCGGTGCGGGTCGCCGCGCTCACGCCGGCGACGCCGCACCGCGCGCCCGTCTCGACGCCCGCCGCGGCGATGCGAGTCATCCGGGATCAGCCCGGGCAGGTGTCGATCCACGAGCACCGCATGCCCGACGGCTCGCGCCGGTTCCAGGTCTTCGTCGACGGCACGCAGGACGTCGGGCTCGACGACCTCGCGAACGTCGAGAACGCCGCGTCGACGCCCGGCGCACTGCTCGGCTCGGATCGCGCGGTCGTCGAGGCGATGGAGGCGGCCGGCATCGGGCCCGACGACCCGGTCGACGTCTTCGGCTACTCGCAGGGCGCCGGCGCGGTCGCGAACGTCGCGGCGAGCGGGCGCTTCAACGTCGAGACGGCGCTGCTCGTCGCCGGGCCGGTCGCGACCGCCGAGCTCCCGCCCGGCGTCGCGGTGCTGAGCGTCGCGCACGAGGGCGACCTCGTCGCGGCGAGCGACGGCATCGCCGACGGCGCGGGTCCGACGACGATCCTGCTCGAGAGCGCCGGCGGCCACGGCTCCGGTGCGCTCGCCCGGCACTCGCGCGCCGAGTACCTCACGACCCTCAAGACGACCGACGACTTCGTCGTCGCGCACTGGCAGCAGCACCTCGCCGAGGCGACCGCGGGCGGTCGGGGCGTCGCCGCGCACGACGTGTCGCTCGAGCGGCGGTGAGGCTCGCGTGTCCAGCCGACGTCGGGGCGCGCTCACTATGGTCGTCGCGTGGACGAGCAGCGATCGCCCGAGAGCCCCCAGCAGCCGAGCGTCGTGGTGGTCGGCCACGCGGCTCGCGACCTCGTCCTGCGCGCCGGATCCCTGCCCGAGGCCGGCGGCAGCGCCGACGTCGACGAGCGCATCGAGCGCCTCGGCGGCAAGGG
This sequence comes from Agrococcus sp. TF02-05, assembly GCF_017565345.1. Classification (NCBI taxonomy): domain Bacteria; kingdom Bacillati; phylum Actinomycetota; class Actinomycetes; order Micrococcales; family Microbacteriaceae; genus Agrococcus; species Agrococcus sp. TF02-05. Next base: position 221,699 of record NZ_JAGEKO010000007.1, read on the forward strand.
CGCCAACATCGCCGTCGGAGTGCGGCAGCTGCACCCGAGCGCCGCCGTCGCGCTCGTGGCGGCGCTCGGCGACGACGCCCCCGGCGAGTCCGGGCGGCGGGAAGCGGTCGCCGCCGGCATCGACGTCTCGCTCGTCGCGCGCCGCGGCGGCACCGCGCTGCTCGTCGACCTCGTCTCCGGCGAGGGGGAGCGGCGCCTGCTCGAGCACGTCACGCCGGAGTCGCAGGTCACGACCGCCGACGTCGACGCCGCCGAGGCGGCGCTCGCCGACGCCGACATCGTGGTGCTCCAGCTGCAGCAGCCCGCGGACGCGCTCGTGCGCGCGGCGCGCATCGCCTTCGAGGGCGGCGCGCGCATCGTGCTCGACGGCGCGATCGAGGGCGACGAGCGCGACGAGCTGCTCTCCGTCGCCGAGGTCGTGCGCGCCGACGCGGAGGAGGCGTCGATCCTCGCGGGCGTCGAGGTCGCGACGCGCGACGACGCGCGCCGCGCCGCCGAGGGGCTGCTCGGCCGCGGCGCCCGCGTCGTCGCGCTCTCGGTGCCCGACGAGGGCGACCTCGTCTGCTGGCACGGCGGCGAGCGCTTCCTGCCGCACGTCGAGCAGCGGGTCGTCGACCCGACGGGCGGCGGCGACGCATTCGTCGCCGGCATCGTGACCGGCATGCTCCTCGGGGCCGAGCCGGGTCGGATCGGCGAGATCGCCTCCCAGGCGGCGGGCTCGACGGTGCAGCGCCTCGGCGGCCACCCCGAGCTCTCGCCGCCGGTGGAGGAGGCGTGACGGGACCGCTCGGCTTCGACGTCGACCCCTGGAGCCTCGGCCTGACGGGCGTCGACGTCGACCGGCTCGCGCACCGCGAGTCGCTCTTCGCCCTCTCGAACGGCCACATCGGCTGGCGCGGCAACCTCGACGAGGGCGACCCGCGCGGCGAGCCCGGCAGCTACCTCAACGGGCTGTTCGAGGAGCGGCCGATGCCCTACGCCGAGGAGGGCTACGGCTACCCCGAGGTCGGGCAGAGCGTCATCAACGCGCCGAACGGACAGATCGTGCGGCTGCTCGTCGACGACGAGCCGTTCGACGTGCGCGATGGCACGCTCGCGCGGCACGAGCAGCGCCTCGACCTGCGCGCAGGGGTGCTGCGTCGCGACGTCGAGTGGATCTCGCCGGCCGGTCGGGCGGTGCGGTTCACGACCGAGCGGCTCGTCTCCTTCACGCACCGCTCGATCGCGGCGGTGCGCTGCGTCGTCGAGCCGGTCGACGAGGCGGTGCGCGTCACGCTCCAGTCGGACCTGCTCGCCAACGAGGGGCTCGAGGACGTGCACCACGACCCGCGGGTGCAGGACGCCCTCGAGCGACCGCTCGAGCCGGTCGCGCACCACGCGCGCGGGGGCGCCGCGACGCTGCTGCACCGCACGCGCCGCAGCCGGCTCGGGGTCGCGGTCGCGATGCACCACGTCGTCGAGCGCGCCGGCGCCGCCGCGCCCTCGGTCTCGACCGACGCATCCGACGACCTCGCCCGCACGACGATCGTCGCCGAGCTCGAACCCGGCGAGCGGCTCGAGGTCGTGAAGCTCGTCGGCCACGAGTGGTCGGCCGAGCTCGCGCCCGCGACCTTGCGCGCTCGCGCGGAGGCGGCCGTCGACGACGCGCTGCGCGACGGCTGGACGGGCCTCGCCGAGGGGCAGCGCACTCGGCTCGACGAGCACTGGGCGTGCGTCGACGTCGAGGTCGAGGGGAGCCCGCGCCTGCAGCAGGCGGTGCGGTTCGCGCTCTTCCACGTCTTCCAGTCGGCCGTACGGCTCGAGCTGCGCTCCGTGCCCGGCAAGGGCCTCACGGGGAAGGGCTACGAGGGCCACACCTTCTGGGACTTCGAGGCGTTCGTGCTGCCGGTGCTGACGTCGACCCTGCCGGAGGCGGCGGCGCAGGCCCTGCGGTGGCGGCACGCGACGCTCGACCGAGCGAGGGAGCGCGCGAGGCACGTGCGGCTCGGCGGCGCGACGTTCGCGTGGCGCACGATCGACGGGCGCGAGAGCTCGGGCTACTGGCCGGCGAGCACCGCCGCGTTCCACGTCAACGCCGACATCGCCGCGGCGGTGCTGCACTACGTGCGCTCGACGCGCGACATCGCCTTCGAGCGCGAGGCGGGGCTCGAGATCCTCGTCGAGACGGCGCGGCTGTGGCGCTCGCTCGGCCGCCTCGACCCCGACGGCGGCTTCCACCTCGACGGCGTGACGGGGCCCGACGAGTACTCCGCCCTCGTCGACGACAACGTCTACACGAACGTCATGGCGCGCCGGAACCTCGAGGGCGCCGCGGCGGTCGCGCGCCGGCATGCGGACGTCGCGGCGCGGCTCGGCGTGCACGACGACGAGATCGAGGCGTGGGAGGCGGCGGCCGCGGCGATGGTCGTCCCCTTCGACGAGCGCCGGGGCGTGCACCCGCAGTCCGCGCGGTGGACGGAGCAGGCTCGCTGGGACTTCGAGGGCACGCGCGAGGACGAGTACCCGCTCCAGGAGCACTTCCCCTACGTCGAGCTCTACCGCAAGCAGGTCGTGAAGCAGGCCGACCTCGTGCTCGCGCTGCTGTTCGGCCACGACGCCTTCACGCTCGACGAGAAGGCGCGCGACTTCGCCTACTACGAGCCGCTCACGGTGCGCGACTCATCGCTCTCGGCCGTGCCGCAAGCCGTGCTCGCGGCCGAGCTCGGCCACCTCGAGCTCGCGGCCGACTACCTCGCCGAGGCGGCGACGATCGACCTCGACGACCTGCAGGGCGATGCGGATGCGGGCGTGCACCTCGCGTCGCTCGCGGGCGTGTGGATCGCGATCACGGCCGGCTTCGGCGGCATGCGCGAGGGCGAGGACGGCCTCTCGTTCGCGCCGCGGCTGCCGCCCGGGACGACGCGGATCGCGTTCGGCATCCGGGTGCACGGGTGCGTGCTGCGCGTCGAGATCGAGCCGGAGCGGTCGACCTACCGGCTCGAGGCGGGCGAGCCGCTCTCGATCCGCCACTTCGGCGACGAGCTCGAGCTCACCGCGGGCGAGGCGGTCAGCGCGCCGACGCCGCCGCTCGAGGTGCGCGGCGAGCGGCCGACGCAGCCGCGGCACCGCGCGCCGCGGCCCTTCCGCGAGGCGCTCGGCGACGCGTGAGCCGGTCGTCGCCGGTCTCCGACGACCTCAGTCGAGTGCGGCGGCGAGCCCCGGAGCCTCGACGACGAGGACGACGGCCCCGTCCCGCGAGGCCGAGCGGTGCCGCTCGCCGGCGATCCAGAGCGCCGCGGAACCCGGCGGGACCCGCGCTGACTCGCCGTCCTCGCCGGAGGCGACGACGTCGCCCGAGACGACGGCGAGCAGCTGGTCGGTCGCCGCAGGGTGCTCGCCGATGACCCCGCCCGGTGCGATCTCGGCGCACACGACGTGCCCCTCGGACGTGAGCCGACGGAGCGAGAAGCCCACGCTGCCGAACCGGTCGACCGTGCGATCCGGCAGCTCGTCGAGGCGGAGGATCTGCACCGCTCAGCGCTCCCTCGGCCGCTCCTTGCCCACGACGGGCCGCATGACGATCGTGATGAGCCACGTGAGGAACGCGATGCACACCGCCGCGAGCATCCCCCACCAGAACGACTCGACCCGGATGCCGAAGCCCACGGCCTCGGAGATCCAGTGGACGATCATGAGCAGGAAGGCGTTCACGAACAGCGCGACGATCCCGAGCGTCAGGATGTAGAGCGGGAACGCGACGATCCGGATGAGGTTGCCGATCGTCGCGTTGATGACCGCGAAGACGAGGGCGACGCCGAGCGTCGTGAGCGCCACGTGCCACCACTCGTCGCCGAAGGGCACGATCTCGATGCCCGGCACGAAGAGCGTGACGAGCCAGATGGCGACGGCGGTGAACACGACGCGCAGCAGGAATCGCATGCGGCCGATTCTTCCACCCATATCCCAGCGGGGCGTCGACGCTCGCAATAGCCTGAGGCGGTGACCGTGCGACTTCGACCCGAGATTGCTGCCGTCCCCCCGTACCAGCAGGGGCGACCGGCCCCCGAGGGCGGGTTCAAGCTCTCGAGCAACGAGAACCCCTTCCCGCCGCTGCCGGCGGTCGTCGAGGCAGTGCAGCGCGAGGCCGAGCGGGTCAACCGGTACCCGCGCCCCGGCTCGCCGCAGCTGCAGCAGCAGCTCGCGGAGGAGCTCGGCGTCGACGTCGAGCGCATCCTCATCGGCGACGGCTCCGCGTCGCTCCTGCAGCAGCTCATCCACGCGGTCGCCGGTCCCGGCGACGAGGTCGTCTACGCCTGGCGCTCGTTCGACGCGTACCCGCTCTTCGTGCGCACGGGCGGCGCGACGCCCGTCGAGGTGCCGCTCGACGGCGACCACCGGCACGACCTCGACGCGATGGCCGGCGCGATCACCGAGCGCACCCGCGCCGTGATCGTCTGCAGCCCCAACAACCCCACCGGCACGATCGTCACCCCGGAGGAGCTCGACCGCTTCCTCGAGCGCGTGCCCGACGACGTGCTCGTCATGCTCGACGAGGCCTACATCGAGTTCGTGCGCGAGCCCATCCCCGACGGCATCGCGCTGCAGCGCGAGCGCGAGAACGTCGTCGTGCTCCGCACCTTCTCGAAGGCCTACGGCCTCGCGGGCCTCCGCGTCGGCTATGCGATCGGCGACCCCGCGGTGCTCCGCGGCGCCGACCTCACGGGCGTGCCGCTCTCGCAGACGGCGCTCGGCGCCGCCGCGGCGCTCGCTGCGCTCGCGCACCGCGACGAGACCTTCGGCCGCATCCAGCAGGTCGTCGAGCACCGCGATGCCCTGTGGCAGCGGCTCGTCGACGAGGGCGTGCCCGTGCCGCAGCCGCACGGCAACTTCGTCTGGGTGCCCTCGCAGCCGGGGCAGGAGGACGCCATCCACGACATCCTCTTCGACCACCTCCTCGTCGCGAAGGTCTTCCCCGAGGGCACGCGCATCTCGATCGGCGAGCCCGAGGCCGACGACAGCGTCGTCGCGGCGGCGAAGGCCATCCAGGCGCTCCAGTGACCGACGCCCAGCCCATCCGCCTGCTCGACGAGGCGGGCGAGGCGGTCGTCACCGCCGAGAACGAGCCGTGGCGGGCGATCGCCGACGAGCTCTCGACCGACGACCGGCTCGCGATGCACGGCGAGATGCTGCGCACGCGCCGCTTCGACGTCGAGGCCGGCCACCTCCAGCGCCAGGGCAAGCTCGGGCTGTGGGTGCCCTCGCTCGGCCAGGAGGGCGCGCAGGTCGGCGCGGCGTGGGCCGCCCGGCCGCAGGACACGCTCTTCCCGAGCTACCGCGAGCACCTCATCGCGTTGCACCGCGGCGTCGACATGCTGCAGATCATCGACATCTTCCGCGGCGCCGCGCACGGCGGCTGGAGCCCGACCGAGGTGCCCGGCATGCGCATCTACTCGCTCGTGATCGCGACGCACGCGCTCCACGCGACCGGCTACGCGATGGGCATCGGCCTCGACGGTGCGAGCGGCACGGGCGACGCGAGCGCCGACGAGGCCGTCATGGCGTTCTACGGCGACGGCGCCGCGAGCCAGGGCGACGCGAGCGAGGGGCTCGTCTTCGCCGCGAGCTACGACGCGCCGATCGTCTTCTTCGTGCAGAACAACAAGTGGGCGATCTCGGTGCCCTCGACGCGGCAGAGCCGCTTCCCGCTGCACGAGCGCGCCCGCGGCTTCGGGCTCGCCGCCGCGTGGGTCGACGGCAACGACCCGCTGGCCTCCTTCGCGGTGTCGAGGCGGATGCTCGACGACGCCCGGCAGGGACGCCCCGGCTACATCGAGGCCGACACCTACCGCATGGGCGCCCACACGACGAGCGACGACCCCACGCGCTACCGCTCGCGCGACGAGGAGGAGGCGTGGGCGCGACGCGACCCGATCGCGCGCCTCGCCGCCCACCTGCGCTCGCTCGGCGTCGACGACGCCGCGCTCGCCGAGCAGGAGCAGCGCGCCGCCGACGAGGCGGCCGACATGCGTCGCCGCGCGCTCGAGGCGACCGCGGCCGCGAGCGACGACATCTTCGACCACGTCTACGCCGAGCCGCACCCGCTCGTCGCCGAGCAGAAGGCGGCGCTCGCGGCGTTCGAGGCCTCGTTCGGGAGCGACGCATGATCGCCGGCCAGTCGATGCCCATCGCGAAGGCGCTCAACTCTGCGCTTCGCGAGGCGATGCGCGCCGACGAGAAGGTGCTGCTCATGGGCGAGGACATCGGCCCGCTCGGCGGCGTCTTCCGCATCACCGAGGGCCTGCACGCCGAGTTCGGCGACCGACGCGTGCTCGACACCCCGCTCGCCGAGTCGGGCATCATCGGCACCGCGATCGGCCTCGCGATGCGCGGCTACCGCCCGGTGATCGAGATCCAGTTCGACGGGTTCGTCTACCCCGGCTTCGACCAGATCGTCTCGCAGCTCGCGAAGATGCGCGCCCGCCACCGCGGCGCCGTCTCGATGCCGGTCGTCATCCGCATCCCGTACGGCGGCCACATCGGCGCCGTCGAACACCACCAGGAGAGCCCGGAGGCGTACTTCGCCCACACCGCGGGCCTGCGGGTCGTGAGCCCCTCGACCGCGAACGACGCGCACTGGATGCTGCGGCAGGCGATCGAGAGCGACGATCCCGTCATCTTCCTCGAGCCCAAGGCGAAGTACTGGACGAAGGGTGAGGTGCTCGACGCACCGACCGCGGCGCTCCACGACGCCGTCGTCGCGCGGGAGGGCACCGACGTGACGCTCATCGGCCACGGCGCGATGGTGCACGTGCTGCTGCAGGCGGCCGAGATCGCCGCGGGCGAGGGCACGAGCTGCGAGGTCGTCGACGTGCGCTCCCTCTCGCCGATCGACTGGGCGCCGCTCGTCGCCTCGGCGCAGCGCACCGGCCGCGTCGTCGTCGCGCAGGAGGCGCCCGGCCACGCATCCGTCGGCTCCGAGATCGCCGCGACGATCGCCGAGCGCGCGTTCTACTCGCTCGAGGCGCCCGTGCAGCGCCTGTCGGGCTTCGACACCCCGTTCCCGCCCGCGCAGCTCGAGGACGTCTACCTGCCCGACGCCGATCGCGTGCTCGCGGCCGTCGACCGCGCGCTGGCCCACTGACGGAAGGACCTCCCATGCAGGAGTTCAGGCTGCCCGACCCGGGCGAGGGGCTCACCGAGGCCGAGATCGTCTCGTGGCGCGTGCGCCCGGGCGACTCGGTCGCCGTCAACGACGTGCTGCTCGAGGTCGAGACGGCGAAGTCGCTCGTCGAGCTGCCCAGCCCCTTCGAGGGCACGGTCGAGGCGCTGCTCGTCGAGGAGGGCCAGACCGTCGAGGTCGGCACCCCCATCATCCGCGTCTCGGGCGGCGACCCCGACGAGGTCGAGTCGGGCAAGCCGACGGAGGAGACGGTCGAGGCGGATGCGTCCGGCGGGGCCGTGCTCGTCGGCTACGGGGTGCGGGGCGGTGCCGAGACGCGCCGTCGGAAGCCCCGCACGGTGCAGCACCCGCCCGCGCCCGAGCCCCCGACGCCGGCCGCGCCCGAGCCGCCCGTGCCCGCCGAGCCACACGACGCATCCGGCCCGGTGCTCGCGAAGCCGCCCGTCCGGAAGCTCGCGAAGGACCTCGGGGTCGACCTGCGGCAGGTGACGGCGACCGGCCCGATCGGCGACGTCACGCGCGACGACGTGCAGCGTGCCGCGCAGGCACCGGCGGCGGCGCCGCAGCCGGCCGCATCCGCGCGCGTCGCGTGGAGCGGCGGGCGCGAGGAGCGCATCCCGGTCAAGGGCGTGCGCCGCGCGACCGCGCTGGCGATGGCCCAGTCGGCGTTCACGGCGCCGCACGTGTCGGTGTTCACCGAGGTCGACGCGACGCGCACCATGGAGCTCGTCAAGCGGCTCAAGGCGTCCGACGCCTTCGCGGGCGTCAAGGTCTCGCCACTGCTCATCATGGCGAAGGCGATCCTGTGGGCGATCGAGCGCTCGCCGGAGGTGAACTCGACGTTCTCCCCCGAGGAGCTCGTCGTGCACCGCTACGTCAACCTCGGCATCGCCGCGGCGACGCCGCGGGGGCTGCTCGTGCCCAACATCAAGGATGCGCAGGAGCTCTCGCTCGTCGATCTCGCGCGCGCGATCGAGCAGCTCACGCTCACGGCGCGCGAGGGCCGCACGCCGCCGGCCGACATGCAGCACGGCACCTTCACCATCACAAACATCGGCGTCTTCGGCATGGACACCGGCACGCCGATCCTCAACCCGGGCGAGAGCGGCATCATCGCGCTCGGCGCGATCCGGCAGAAGCCGTGGGTCGTCGACGGCGAGGTGCGGCCGCGCTGGGTCACGACGGTCGGCGGCTCGTTCGACCACCGGGCGGTCGACGGCGACACGATCAGCCGCTTCGTGGCCGACGTCGCGTCGATCCTCGAGGAGCCGGCGCTGCTGGTGGAGTAGTCGCCCGACCCTCAGCTCCACCGCTCAGTCGAACAGCGGCCCCGCCTGCGGCCGCCACCACTCGTCGTCGGGCGTCACGGGCATGCGGCGCTTGTGCTCCGTGCGCGTGTAGCGGTCGACGATGTGCTCCGCGACGTCGGGCTCGACGTCGCGCCCCTCGAGGAACGCGTCGATCTGCTCGTAGGCGAGGCCGAGCTCCGCCTCGTCGGTCTGGCCCGGGCGCTCGTCGAGCAGGTCGGCCGTCGGCGCCTTCTGCCACAGGCGCTCGGCGGCGCCGAGCTCGCGCAGCAGCTGCTTCCCCTGCCGCTTCGTGAGCCCCGCGAGCGGCAGCACGTCGGCGCCGCCGTCGCCGTATTTCGTGTAGAAGCCCGTGACGCCCTCGGCGGCGTGGTCGGTGCCGATCACGAGCAGGCCGAGCTGGCCGCCGATCGCGTACTGCGCGATCATCCGCGCCCGCGCCTTGACGTTGCCCTTGTGGTAGTCGTCGACCGCGCCGACGCCCGCCTCGATCGACGCCTCGAGCGCGTCGACGCCCGGCTTGACGTCGACCGTCACCTTGCGGTCGGCGCGGATGAAGTCGAGCGCGAGCTGCGCGTCGTCCTCGTCGTGCTGCACGCCGTAGGGGAGGCGCACGCCGACGAAGCTCGCCTCGCCGCCGGCATTCCGCACGCGCTCGACGGCGAGCTGCGCGAGGCGACCGGCGAGCGTCGAGTCCTGGCCGCCGGAGATGCCGAGCACGAAGCCCTTCGCGCCCGTCGCGGCGAGGTAGTCGACGAGGAACTGCACGCGCCGCTCGATCTCCTCGGCGGGATCGATCTCGGGGCGGGACCCGAGGGCGGCGATGATCTTGAACTGGGCTGTGCCGGTGGGGATGCGCTCCATGGCGAGAGCCTACGCTCGCGATGTTTCCGGAGTGCTACGTCCGCTGGGAGTCCGCCGAGATTGACAATCGTTCTCACTAAGGCGTAGCGTCGACCCGTGCGGCACGGCGTCGCACTTGGACAGGACTCCCATGCGACCCACGCAGACCACCGCCCTCCTCAGCACCGTCGGAGCGGCGGCGCTCGTGCTGACCGGATGCGCCGGCTCCGCCATCGGGGCGGGCTCTGCCGAGGACCGGCTCGAGATCGTCGCGACCACGACGCAGCTCGCCGACATCGCCCGCGAGGTCGTGGGCGACGAGGCGCAGGTGACGAGCCTGCTGCGCCCGGGTGCCTCGGCGCACAGCTTCGACCCGGGCCCCGCGGCGCTCGCGGCGGTCGCCTCCGCCGACCTGCTCGTCGTCAACGGCGCGGGGCTCGAGGGCTGGCTCGACAGCACGGTCGAGGCCTCGGGCTTCGCCGGCACGCTCGTCGACACCTCGGAGGGCATCGACCTCATCGTCGCGGGTCACGACCCGCACGAGGGCCACGACCACGGCGACGAGTCGCATGGCGACGGTCACGAGCACGACGACGAGGCGCACGCCGACCACGACCACGCGCACGAGCCCGACGACCACGCCGGCCACGACCACGGCGAGTTCGACCCCCACGTCTGGACCGACCCGGCCAACGCGATCGCCCAGGCGGAGGCCATCCGCGACGCGGTCACCGCCGCCGACCCCGACGCCGACATCGACGCATCCGCCGCCGCGTACCTCGACCGGCTCGCCGAGCTCGAGTCGTGGATGCGCGCCTCGATCGAGCAGGTGCCGGTCGAGGAGCGGCTCGTCGTGACGACGCACGACACGTTCGGCTACCTCGAGCGCGCGTTCGACGTGCAGGTCGTCGGCACGGTGCTCCCGAGCCTCGACGACAGCGCCGACGCGAGCGCCGCGCACATCGACGGCCTCGTCGCCGAGATCCGCGCCACCGGCACGCCCGTCGTCTTCAGCGAGAACGCGATCGACCCGCAGCTCGCGGCCACGATCGCGCGCGAGGCGGAAGTCGAGCTGCGGCAGGGCGAGGATGCGCTCGCGGCCGACGCGCTCGGGCCCGAGGGCAGCCCGACGGGCACCTACATCGGCTCGCAGCTGCACAACACGACCGCGATCGTGACCGCGTGGGGCGCCGAGCCGCTGCCGGTGCCAGGATCGCTCTCATGAGCGCACCCGTCGTCGAGATCGCCGACGCCTCCTTCGGCTACGGGGGAGCGCCGGTGCTCTCGGGCGTCTCGTTCGAGGTGCGGGCGGGCGAGGCGGTCGCGCTCATCGGGCCGAACGGCGCCGGCAAGTCGACGCTGCTCGCTGGCTTGCTCGGCCTCGCGCAGCACGAGGCCCGCGTCTTCCGCGTGCCGAGCGCGCGCGGCGAGATCGGCACCCTCCCGCAGTCGAGCGAGATCGACCCGGCGTTCCCCGTCACGCTCGAGCAGGTCGTCGCGATGGGCCGCACGCCGCGCCTCGGCCTCAAGTGGCCGGGCAGAGCCGACAAGCGCATCGTCGCCGACGCCATCGAGGCGGTCGGGCTCGCCGAGCACCGCGGCGCGCGGTTCGGCGACCTCTCCGGCGGGCAGCGCCAGCGCGGGCTCCTCGCTCGCGCGCTCGCGGGCGAGCCGCGGCTGCTGCTGCTCGACGAGCCGTTCAACGGGCTCGACCACGGCTCGCGCGACGCGCTGCTCGAGACCGTGCGGCGCCTCAAGGGGCAGGGCGTCGCCCTGCTCATCACGACCCACGACCTCGACCTCGCGCGCGCGGTGTGCGATCGCACGCTGCTCGTGAACGGGCGGCAGATCGCGTTCGACGAGACCGGATGCGTCCTCACGCTCGAGCGCGTCGAGGCCGCGTTCGCGAGCCACGTCATCGAGATCGACGGCCACACGCTCACGACGACCGAGCACCACGAGGCCGCGCACCACCACCATCACCACCACGTGCTGCAGGACGACGACGCCGCGGCCGCCCCGCCCCGATGACGCCGATCGCGGCGCTCCTCGACCCGTTCACGCCGTTCTCCGCGCCGTTCATGGGGCGGCCGCTGCTGCTGCTGCTCGCGCTCGCGATCGCAGCCGGCACCGTCGGCGTGCTCGTGAACCTCCGCCGGCTCGAGTTCTCGACCGACGGGCTCACGCACGCGGTGTTCCCCGGCCTCGTGATCGGCGCGGCGATCGGCGGCGCCGCCGGGCTCATGCCCGGCGCGATCGGCGCGGCCGTCGTCGCGGCGGTCGTGCTCGCGCTCATCTCCCGCCGCGGGCAGCCGCGCGACACGGCCGTCGCGATCGTGCTCACCTCCTTCTTCTCGCTCGGCGTCGTGCTCGTCTCGGCTTCCGGGGGCAGGTCGGGCAGCCTCTCCGACTTCTTCTTCGGCCGGCTGCTCACGATCACCTGGGCCGACCTCGGGGTGTCGCTCGCGCTCATCGGCATCGCGGTGCTGCTCGTCGTGCTGACCGCGCGGCCGCAGCTCTACGCCGCGTTCGACCCTGCGGGCGCCCGGCGCGCCGGGCTCCCGGTGCTCGCGCTCGAGGTCGTCGGCACGGTCGCGATCGCGCTCGTCGTCGTCGCCGCATCCGCCTCGGTCGGCACGCTGCTCGCGCTCGCGGTCGTGATCGTGCCCACCGCGGCGGCGCGCGCGCTCACCCGCTCGCTCGCGGCAGCCGCCGTCGTCGCGATCGGCTTCGGCGCCGTCACGGGCTGGCTCGGCCTCTGGGCGGTCGTGCAGCTCGCGGTGCTCGGCGTCGATGCCGCGCCCGGCGCCACGGTCGCGCTCACGATGATCCTCGGCTACCTCGTGGCGCTCGCGATCGGCGCCGCACGGGGTGCATCGTCGAAGCGGCCAGCGCCCGAACCGAGCAGGGCGGGGGTGGCCTCGTGACGCTCGACTTCTTCTCCCGCGCGCTGCTCGAGGTGACGCTCGCCGGCGCGCTCGCCGGCCTCGTCGGCGTGCTCGTCGTGCTGCGCGAGCGCGCCTTCTTCACGATGTCGCTCACCCACGCGACCTTCCCCGGCGCCGTCGCCGCGGCGATGCTCGGCGTCTCGATCCCGCTCGGCGCCGCCGTCGCGGCGGTCGCGCTCGTCGCGATCGCGGTCGGCATCGGCCGCATCCGCTCCCAGGGGCCGGCCGTCGCCTCGGGCATCATGCTCACCGCCGGCTTCGCGCTCGGCGCGCTCCTGCAGTCGCTCAGCCCGCTCGCGATCGACGTCGAATCGTTCCTGATCGGCCAGGTGCTCGCGGTCTCGGGCGCCGACATCGCGCTCACCGCGACGCTGCTCGCGCTCGCGATCGTCGTGTGGGCCCTCGCGGGCCCGCACCTCGTCTTCTCGAGCGCCGACGAGGGCGGCTACCGGCGCGCGGGTCTGCGCCCCTGGATCCCCGAGGCGCTCGCGCTCGCGCTCATCGCCGCGACGGTCGTCGCGATCATGCCGGTCGTCGGCGCGATCCTCGGCGTCGCGCTCATCGTCGCGCCCGCCGCGGCCGCGCGGCTCGTCGTGCGCGACTGGCGCGCGATGCTCGTCGTCGCGCCGCTCATCGCGATCGCCTCCGGCGTGCTCGGGCTCCTCGCCTCGCGCTGGCTCGAGCTCGCCGCTGGCGGCGCGATCGCCCTCGTAGCCGCCGCTTTCTACGGCCTCGCCTGGATCCGGGCCGAGGCCGCCCGCCGCCCGCGTGGCACGATCGAGACGAGGACACCATGACCGCCCCCGCTCCCCGCCGCAGCACGAAGCAGCGCGAGGCCGTCCGCGAGGCGCTCGAGGCGAGCGACGAGTTCGTCTCCGCCCAAGCGCTGCACCAGGCGATGCGCGCGGAGGGCTCGACCGTCGGGCTCGCGACCGTCTACCGGGCGCTCGCGGCGCTCGCGGGGGACGGCGAGGCGGATGCGCTGCAGTCGGCGGGCGAGCTGCTCTACCGCGCGTGCACCAAGACGCATCACCATCACCTCATCTGCCGCTCGTGCGGCCGCACCGTCGAGCTCGAGGCGGCGGCCGTCGAGCGATGGGCGGGGCAAGTGGCTGCCGCGCACGGCTTCATCGAGCCCGATCACGTCGTCGACATCTTCGGCCTGTGCGCAGAGTGCGCGGCCGCGCGGAGCGGCTCCGCGCGCTGATCCTCCCGAGGGTGAGGACTGCCCATCGCGCTCGGGCGCTTCCGATGTGAGACTGTCTCGACGAGACCGAGGGGAGCCCCAGTGACCGCTCAGCGCAGTGCCGCTCAGCCCAGCGCCTTCGGTGCGCGCCGGCCCAGCAGCGAGCAGCAGCCCACGCTCCTGCAGCAGATCCAGCAGCGCGAGCAGCAGCACGCGCAGTCGCAGGAGCCGCCGGCCGGCCGCCGCCCGGCCGAGCCCGGCCCCTACGACCAGCCGCTCGCGCAAGGATCCATGCCCTACGGCTCGAGCGTCGGCGGTCGCGCGACTGCCGGCGGGGTCGAGAATCCCTACAGCGAGCAGCCGAGCTCCCCGTCGCCGTGGCCCGAGCGGCCGGCGGCTGCCCTCCCGGCGCGCCGCATCTTCGGCATCCAGCCCGTGCTCTTCGTCGGCATCTGCCTGCTCGCGATCGTCACGCTCGTGACGGTCGTGCTCATCTTCGTCGGCGACTTCGAGAGCCAGGCGTCGCGCGTCGTCTGGACGGTCGTCGTCTTCCTCGCCTTCACGGGCCTGCTCGCGCTCGACCTCGTGCTCGCGCGGCGCTCCGCGACCCCGCTCATCATCGGCGTCGCGGCGAACATCTACCTGCTCGCGGTGCTCATGATCTCGATCTGGATGCGCGGCACGGGAGACGAACCGTGGGATGACGACTGGCTCTTCGGCGAGCTGTTCGGCATCACGCTGCTGACGATCCTCGTCGTGCGCGCGGCCGCCGCGGGAGCGTGGGGGCTCATCTCGCTCGGCGAGCGCGGCCGCGCCGAGATGGCGCGCATCATCGGGCTCGTCGCCGCGGCGCTCCTCGGGCTCGTGGGCATCCTGCTCACGCTGCACTTCGCGATCGAGGCCTTCGGCTTCGAGGTGACCGAGTGGTACTGGCGCGCGACCGTCGCGGCGATCGTCGTGACGGCGCTCGCGGCGTCCGTGACCGTGCTGCTGTTCTGGAACCGCCGCAACATCGACTGGCAGGAGGCCGAGGCGCGTGGCGAGCACGTGCGGCGCCCCGCGGCGCAGTCGGTCGGCGGCGCTGCGAACCCGACGGCGATGCACCCGGGAGCTGCCGCACCGCCGATGCCGCAGGCTCCGCGGCAGCCGGCTCCCCAGCCCGCCCCGCAGCCGGGCGCGGGCGGCCTGCTGCCCTGGCCGACGTACGCCGACGGCACGCCGTTCCCGATGGGCCCGGACGGGCAGCCGGTCTTCCCGCCGCAGCGCTGACGCCCGGATCCCAGGCGGGTATTGCCGCGAGCGCGCCGCATCGCGTACGATTGACCCTTGGCGCGGTTCCGGCCGCGCAGCGCACGCCTCCTCCAAACCCCTCAAAGGCTCGGCTTCGGCGTGTGCAGGCAAGTGATCTTGGGCAGGCCCTCGGGCCTGCGGTACCCAATTGGAGGCACCATGGCAGCCGTATGCCAGGTGACCGGAGCCACTCCCGGCTTCGGGCACAACATCTCGCACTCGCACCGGCGCACGAAGCGTCGCTTCGACCCGAACGTGCAGCGCAAGACCTACTTCGTCCCGTCGCTCAAGCGCAACGTGACGCTCAACGTCTCGGCCAAGGGCATGAAGGTCATCGACGCCCGTGGCATCGAGGCCGTCGTCCGTGACATGCAGGCTCGGGGGGTGAAGCTCTGATGGCGAAGAAGGCGCAGGACGTCCGTCCGATCATCAAGCTCCGCTCGACTGCGGGCACCGGCTACACGTATGTGACGAAGAAGAACCGTCGCAACAACCCTGACCGACTTGTGCTGAAGAAGTACGACCCCATCGTGCGTCAGCACGTCGAGTTCCGAGAGGAGCGATAAATGGCCAAGAAGAGCATGATCGCCAAGAACGAGCAGCGGAAGGCCATCGTCGCCCGCTACGCCGAGAAGCGCGCAGCCCTCAAGAAGGCGCTCGTCGACCCGAAGAGCACCGACGAGGAGCGCGAGGCCGCCCGCATCGGCCTGCAGAAGCTGCCCCGCAACGCCTCGCCGGTCCGCGTCCGCAAGCGCGACGCGATCGACGGCCGCCCCCGCGGCCACGTCGGCGACTACGGCATCTCGCGCGTCCGCTTCCGCGACATGGCGCACCGTGGCGAGCTGCCCGGCGTGACCAAGTCGAGCTGGTAAGCACCGACTCACCCACGAAGGCCCCGACCCCCGCGGTCGGGGCCTTCGTCGTCCCCGGATGCGGTGGCACCGGCCCGGAGGCGCGCGGGATCAGGCGGTCGCGTCCTCGAGCTCGCAGGTGCAGTCCTTGAGGTGTGCCCATGGCGGGTCGCTCGCGCTGCACTGCGCGGGTTGGTGGCTCGAGAGGTCCCAGATGTCGACGCCGCGGTCGACGAACGCGGGTCCGGCGGGTTCGGGTTCGTCGAGGTAGATCTTGCCCGTGGGGCTGGTCCATTCGAGGACGCCGTGGTCGAGCTGGCGGACGGTCCAGGCGGTGGCGTGCTTCATGAGGTGGTGGCGGCGGCACAGGTGGGCGAGGTTCGAGAGGGTCGTGGGCCCGCCGTCGGCGTGGGCGATGGTGTGGTCGGCGTCGGCTCTCGAGACGCGGTTGGTGCAGCCGGGCCAGCGGCAGCGGCCGTCGCGGCGCTGGAGCCAGCGGCGCATGGCCCGGTTGGGCTTGTACGTGTCGACCGCGACCGGGACGCCGGTGACGGGGTGGAGGAACAGCCGCTCCCAGGTGATCGTCTCGGAGGCCAGGGCTCGCACCGTGGCCGCGTCGACGAGCGCCCCGCCCTCGAGGGCACCGGAGAAGCGCAGCTGCGGCTCGTCCTCGTCGGTCTGCTTCAGCAGCTCGGTCGCGGGGATCGTGACCGTCACGGTCGCCGAGATCGGGTTGATGCGGTGGAGGTCCTCCGGCGTCTGGCCGGTGAGGAGCGTCTCCATGAGCGCGTCGAAGCGGTACTGGTCGAAGGTGCGCGGATCGTCCTTCGGCTTGGCGCGGGCGGCGTCGGTCGCCCGGTTGAACGCGCCGTGGATGGTCACCGACGGGCCCGAGAGCGACAGCGTCGAGATCCCGCCATCGCCGTCGTCGACCCAGCCGCGGCGTTGCTCGACCGCCCGGTCGTGGCGGCGCTGCAGCGGCTCGGCCATCGCCCGATCCACGATCCGCCGCGCGCGCGAGCGCAGCTGCGACGGGGTCACCCGCTCGGCGATCTCCACCAGCTCCGCCTCGACCCTCGCGCGATCCTCGGGGTCGACCGCCGGGTCGGTGCGCAGCGCCTCCGTCGCCTGCTCGATCGTCCGCAGATGGGTGCCGGTGATGCGGCCGGCCTTGTGCGAGGCGTGCGCGGCGGGGAGGTCGGTGACGGTCGTCCACGCGCCGACAAGCCTGCGCTCCATCGCGCGGTCGGAGAGCCGCAGCTCGGCCGCGAGGACCGAGGCGCTCTCCTTGACCGCCATGCCGCTGTCGCCGCCCGCGTCACGCAGTCGCTGCAGCTCCGCCGCGAGCACTTCGCGCTCCTCCGCCTCGAGCCGCGCGCGGCGCTGCTCGATGGCCCGCATCCGGCCGGCGACCGCATCGAGGGCGCGCACGTGCTCCGAGCGGGCATCGATCGTGCCCGGCAGCGGCGGCACCTCCATCCGGCCCGCGATCACCTCCTCGACCTCGGCGTCGCTCAAGCGCGCGAGCCGCTCCGCCCACTCGCGGTCGTAGGCGGCGAGCTCCTCCTCGAGCTCATCGGCGGTGCGGCCGCGCGGGTCGATCGCGCCCGCACGGATCGACGCGATGTACTCCTCCGCATCGAGCCCCGACCACTCATCCATGCGGGTATTCCACCACGGGCCACTGACACGCGAGCGGCCGCCGGAGGAGGCTGTGGAGAACCCGTTTGACCCGGTCAGACCCGGGTGATCACCGCATCCGCCGGTGCCACCGTGAGCCACCGCCAGCCATAGGGCTCGAGCTCCAGCTCGAGCGTCCCGTCGATCGTGATCGACTGCCCGTCGAAGCGATCGGTGAGCGTCACGGGCCCGTCCTCCGATGACACCGAGAGCCGCACCGCCTCGCGGCCGTCGCCCAGGTTGTGGAGCGCGAGCATCGTCCACTCGTCGCCACGCGCGACGTGCCCGAGCACCGCGCGCTGCCGCACGCCGATGACCTCGAGGGTCGACCACGCGAGCTGCGGCGTGTCTCGGTACATCGTCGTGAGCCTCCGGATGTGATGCCAGAGCGAGGCCGGATCGCGTCGCTGGTCGGCGACGTTCACCCGATCCGGCCCGAAGTCGCCCTCGACGATCGGGCGCGTCAGGCTCGATGCCGGCGCGCTCGAGAAGCCGCCGCCCGGCCCCGGTTCCCACTGCATCGGCGTGCGCACCGCGTAGCGTCCCGGCACCGCGAGCTCCTCGCCCATGCCGATCTCCTCGCCGTAGAACAGCACGGGGCAGCCGGGGAGCGAGAACATGAGCGCGTAGACCATCCGCACGGCGCGCTCGTCGCCGAGCATCGTCGGCAGCCGCCGCCGGATCCCGCGACCGTAGACGCGCATCCCCTCGTCCGGCGCGAACGCCTCGAAGACCTCCTCGAGCTCGTCGGGCGCGAGCTTGTCGAGCGTGAGCTCGTCGTGGTTGCGCACGAAGTTCGCCCACTGGCTCGCGTCCGGCAGCTCGGGCCGCTCGCGCAGCGCCTGCGCGAGCGGCGTCGCGTCGCGCCGCGCGAGCGAGAGGTAGAGCCGCTGCATCGAGACGAAGTCGAACTGCAGCTGCAGGCCGGCCGACTGCCCGTCGGCGTGGAACCACTCGAGCTGCTCCTCGTGCGTGAGGTTCACCTCGCCGAGCAGCGCGACCTCGCCGTTGCGCCGCGACGCGAAGCGCTGCAGCCGCCGCAAGTGCTCGGCGCCGTCGTAGTCGGTGCCGGCGGGCTGCGTGCCGTGCTGGTCGGCGTCGCTGAAGAGGAACGGCACCGCGTCGACGCGGAAGCCCGAGACCCCGAGCTCGAGCCAGAGCCCGAGGTTGCGCTCGATCTGCTCCCTGACGGCCGGATGCGCGATGTTGAGGTCGGGCTGATGGGCGCGGAAGTGGTGCAGGTAGTACTGGCCCGTGCGCTCGTCGAGCGTCCAGGTCGAGTCCTCCTCGCCCGGGAAGACGGGCGGGTCGGGGTTCGCGGGCGGCTCGTCGCGCCACACGTACCAGTCGCGGTGCGGCGAGTCGCGCGACGAGCGCGACGAGCGGAACCACGGGTGCTCGGCCGAGGTGTGGTTCATGACGAAGTCGATGATCACGCGCATGCCCTGCGACCGCGCGACGCGGATCGCCTCGACGAGGTCGCCGAGGGTGCCGAGCCGCGGGTCGACGGCGAAGAAGTCGGTGATGTCGTAGCCGTCGTCGCGATCGGCGGTCGGGAAGAAGGGCATGAGCCACAGGCACGTCACCCCGAGGTCGGCGAGGTCGTGGATGCGCGACACGAGTCCCTGCAGGTCGCCAGCGCCGTCGCCGTCGGAGTCCTGGAAGACCTGCACGTCGAGGCAGTAGATGACGGTGTTGCGCCACCAGTGGTCGGCGTAGTCGATCGGGTGCGGACTCACGCGCCGGCCCGTCCCGACCCGGCTCCGAGGGCCGGCAGCACCCGCTCGCCGAACGCGTCGATGAAGGCCGCCTGCTCCTTGCCGACGTGGTGCAGGTAGACGCGGTCGAAGCCGACATCGAGGATCTCGGCGATCCGCGCCTCGTGCACCGACAGGTCGCTCGAGACCGTCACGGCCTGCCGGATCTCGTCGTCCGTCGCGCCCGCGGCGGCGCGCTCGAGCTCCTCCGCCGTCGCGAGGTCCCACGACTCGGGCGCGCCGATCGTGCCGGTCGCCCACTGGTCGCGCGCGATCGCCATCGCGTCGGCCTCGTCGGGCGCCCACGACAGGTGCAGCTGCGCCGCCGCCTCTCCGCGACCGCCCGCGTCGCGGTAGCGCGCGAGGATGTCGCGCAGGGTCGCCGCGTCGGAGGCGACCGTGATGAGCCCATCCGCCCACCGCGCGTGCGATGCCGCCGAGTCGGCGGTCACTGCCGCGCCGAAGAGCGGCGGCGGCTCCGCGGGCAGCGACCACACGCGCGCCCGGTCGACGACGATCTCGCCCGAGTGCGAGACCTCCTCGCCCGCGAGCAGCCGCCGCATGACGTCGACCGACTCGTCGAGCCGCCGCACGCGCGTCGCCTTGTCGGGCCAGGGATCGCCCGTGATGTGCTCGTTCATGTTCTGGCCCGAGCCGAGCGCCGCCCAGCAGCGCCCGGGGAACATCTCCTCGAGCGTCGCGATCGCCTGCGCGACGATCGCGGGGTGCATGCGCTGGCCCGGCGCGGTCACGAGCCCGAGCGAGAACGACGTCGATGCGAGCGCGGCCCCGAGCCACGCCCACGAGAAGCCGCTCTCTGCCTGGCGCGTGCTCCAGGGCGTGTGGTGGTCGGAGCACATCGCCGCCTGGAAGCCGGCCTGCTCGGCATGGCGCACGTGATCGAGCAGCGCGGAGGGCGCGATCTGCTCGTGCGAGGCGTGGAACCCGATGAGCGTCATGGCCCCCACGGAACCGCGCCGACCGCATCCGGTCAATCGGCGTTCGTCCAGGTGGGCGTGGGAACGGGGCGACGGATGCGTCGAAGGGCGCCCCGATGGAGTGGAATGGGCCGGTGACCCTCCGACGACTCCTGCTGCCGATCGACGCGCTCGGACCGGCCGACACGACCGCCCGGATCGTGCAGCTCATGGCGGGGCTCGCGCTCTACGGCCTCTCGCTCGCGATGCTCGTGCGCGCCGACCTCGGCGTCGGGCCCTGGGACGTCTTCGCGCTCGGCATCGCGAACCACCTGCCGATGACCTACGGCACCGCGACGGTCGTCGTCTCGTGCCTCGTGCTGCTCATCTGGATCCCGCTGCGGCAGCGACCGGGGATCGGCACGCTGCTCAACGGCTTCCTGGTCGGCCCGGCCGCCGACGTCGGGCTGTGGCTCATCCCCGAGACGAGCGAGCTGTGGGAGCAGATCCTGCTGCTCGCGGGCTCGATCGTGCTGCTCGCCTTCGCGACCGGCGTCTACATCGCGCCCGCGCTCGGGCCCGGGCCGCGCGACGGCCTCATGACGGGGCTCGTGCGCATCACGGGCTGGCGCATCTGGATCATCCGCACGTTCATCGAGGGCACGGCGCTGCTCGTCGGCTGGCTGCTCGGCGGCCCGGTCGGCATCGGCACGGTCATCTTCGCGTTCGGCGTCGGGCCGCTCATCGGGCTCTTCCTGCCCTTCTTCGAGCGCCGCCGGGCCGCGAAGGCGAGCCGCCTGCGGGCCGCGCGCCTGGCCGCATCGACGGGAGAGTGACGGCCCGACGCATCCGATTTGTCCCCCGAACGCGTTCGCAGTCTGCGAAAAACCCCGGAAACCGCGGCGTGTCGGGGTGTTCCTGCGCCGGATCGGCGGCCTCGGGTCTACGTTCGGGGTTGGTCGGAGCCCCTGGGGGCCCCGGCGGATGCCCGCCTCCAGGCGGGCCCGACATGCCACATCCAGGAGGACACCATGGCTGAGACCATCAACAAGACCACCCTCGCTTCGAAGATCGCCGCGACGACCGACCTCTCGCAGGCCAAGGTCAGCGCCGTCCTCGACGCGCTCTTCGACGAGGTCTCGGCGGCCGTCAAGGCTGGCGACAAGGTCTCGATCCCCGGCTTCTTCAGCGCCGAGCGCACCGAGACGGCCGCCCGCACGGGCCGCAACCCGCAGACGGGCGAGGAGATCCAGATCGCCGCGGGCCACCGCGTCAAGCTGACCGCCGGCTCGAAGCTCAAGGCTGCCGTCAAGTAGCTCGCACCGCACACAGCACCGGGAGGGGCGTCGCCGAGAGGCGGCGCCCCTCCCGCGTCCCAGCCGTACAGTGGTGCCCGTGAGCGCATCCGATGGGGGTCGTCGCGGCGCACCGCTCGACGCGGGCGACGATCGGGGCGACGCCCCCGCGGCTCGCGCCGAGGCCGCCGAGCTGCTCGCCGCCAGGCTCGACCGCCCGATGGGATTCCTCGGCGTCGTGTTCCTGTTCGTCGTGCTCGGCCAGCTGCTCGTGACGGAGCCCGGCTGGACCCGCATCCTCGCGATCGCCGGCTGGGTGCTGTGGGGGATCTTCGTCGCCGAGTTCCTGCTGCGGGCGTACGTCGGCGGCTTCGGCGCCGCGTTCTGGCGCCGCAACTGGTGGCAGCTCATCTTCCTCGCGATCCCCTTCCTGCGGTTCGTCCGCGCGCTGCAGGCCGTCCGGCTCCTCCGGCTGACGCGCGTCGCGCGGGTCGGCGGGATCCTCTCCGCCGGCGTCCGCGGCTCCCGCTCCGCGGGCCGGCTGCTCTCGAGCCGGATCGGCTGGCTGGTCGCGGTCACGCTCGTCGTCATCCTCGCCGCCAGCCAGCTGCTCTACGCGATGGAGTCGCACTCCGACTTCACGACGGCCCTGTACGAAGCCGCGATGGCCACGATCACCGGCGCGGGGATCACCGCGGACGACCCGTTCGCGAAGGTCGTGCAGCTCGTGCTCGCCGTCTACTCGGTCGGCGTGTTCGCGGCCGTGGCGGGCTCGCTCGGCGCCTTCTTCCTCCGCCGGCAGGAGGAGCCGGTCGCGCCGCGCGGCGACGGCGGTCCGGACGAGGCCCGCCCATAGCGTCGGTCACTACCCTGGACGGGTGCAGCGCCTCCGTCTCCTCGCCCCGGCGCTCGCGATCCTCGCGGGCCTCGCCGCGCTCTGGGCGGCGCTCGAGTTCGGCGGCGGCGCCGACCCGCTCGCGATCGAGGATCCCGGCCCGCTCGTGCGCTACGGCCTCCCCGTCGTCACGATGGTGCGCAACCTCGCGATCGCCGCGTCGTTCGGCGGCCTCGTGCTCGCGTGCTTCGCGCTCGTGCCCGGCAGCCGCGATTGGAACCGCTCGCTCGACCTCGCCGCCCTCTCGGCGGGCGTCGCGACGGTGCTGCAGGCGTTCGTCGGATTCTGGACCTTCCGCCAGCTCGTCTCGAACCCCGTCACCGCCGACGACGAGTTCGGCAACCTCCTGCAGCTGTTCTTCGTCGAGATCGAGACCGGCCGGCTGCAGCTCGGCACGATGCTCTCGCTCGCGGTGCTCACCGTCGTGCTGCTCGTCGTGCGCGGCTCGACCGCCGTCGCGTTCGCCGTCGTCGGCTGGGCCGTGCCGCTCTGGCTCATCGCCTCGGGCGGCCACGCGGGCGGCACCGCCAACCACGCGCTCGCCGTCTCCTCGCTCCTGCTGCACCTCATCTTCGTCTCGATCTGGCTCGGCGGGCTCATCCACCTCGCGGTGCTCGTGCGAGGCCGCGACGACGAGAGCCATGACGACGCATCCGCACCCCGGAACAGCGCCTACGGCGACGTGCTCCTGCGCTACTCGAGCCTCGCGCTCGTCAGCTTCGGCATCGTCGCCTTCACCGGCATCGTCTCGTCGTGGGTGCGCATGGAGGGCGACTGGTTCAGCGAGTACGGCATCCTCTCGATCGCGAAGGCCGTGCTGCTCGTCGTGCTCGGCGCCTTCGGCGCGTGGCAGCGGATGCGCATCCTCACGCCCGCGCGCGAGTCGCGCTCCCGCGTGACCGGCAGGGCGGTCGCGCTCATCCTCAGCCTCGAGCTGATCGTGATGGGCGTCACGGCCGGCGTCGCCGCGGGCCTCGCGCGCACGGCGACGCCCGTGCCCGAGGTGCCGCCGGGCGCCGAGGCGAGCCCCGCCGAGATCCTCACGCAGCAGCCGCTGCCGCCCGAGTTCTCGCCGATCCGGCTGCTCACCGAGTGGCGCATCGACCCGCTCTGGACGGTCATCTGCGCGCTCCTCGCGTTCTTCTACGTCGCGGGCGTCGTGCGGCTCGCGCGCCGCGGCGACCGCTGGTCGGGCGGTCGCACGTTCGCGTGGCTCGCGGGCATCGCGCTCCTGTGGTGGTGCACGAACGGTGCGCTCAACGCCTACCAGGAGTACCAGTTCTCGCTGCACATGCTCGTGCACATGCTCATCGGCATGGCCGTGCCGGTGCTGCTCGTGCCCGGCGCGCCCATCACGCTCGCGATGCGCGCGATCGCCAAGCGCCGGGACGGCTCGATGGGTGGCCGCGAGTGGATCCTCGCGATCGTGCACTCGCGCTACCTGCAGGTGATCGGGCACCCGATCGTCGCCGCGGTCATCTTCGTCGCGAGCCTGTGGATCTTCTACTTCACGCCCATCTTCGAGTGGTCGATGCGCGACCACCTCGGGCACGTGTGGATGGTGCTGCACTTCCTCGGCGCCGGCTACCTCTTCGTGCAGGCCATCATCGGCGTCGACCCGGGCCCCGCGCGGCCGCCCTACCCGCTGCGTCTCACGCTGCTGCTCGGCACGATGGTCTTCCACGCGTTCTTCGGGCTCTCGATCATGATGGGCGACGCGCTCATGCTCGCCGACTGGTTCGGCGCGATGGGCAACGGCATCGACGCGCTCGAGGATCAGCGGGTCGGCGGCGGCATCGCCTGGTCGGTCGGCGAGGTGCCGACCGTCATCATGGCGATCATCACGACGATCAAGTGGTCGCGCAGCGACCGCAAGGAGCAGAAGCGCAGCGACCGCGCGGCGGCGCGCGACGGCGATGCCGAGCTCGGCGCCTACAACGCGATGCTCGAGAGGATGGGGAAGCGATGAACGACCAGGCGACCGAGACCGGCACCGCGGAGCGGCCGGAGCAGCGCCTCCCGGAGGAGCTCGCGGCGCTCGCGCGCGGGCGTGAGCTGCGCATCACGATCGTGCGGCACGCCGAGACCGAGCACAACACGAACCACCTCATGCAGGGCTGGTCCGACTCGCCGATCACGGCGCTCGGCACGCGCCAGATCGAGGCGGTAGCGCGCCACCTCGCGAGCGAGCGCTTCGACCTCTGCTTCTCCTCCGACCTGCAGCGCACCCGCACGACGGCCGAGGGCATCCACGCGGCCCTCGACCCGGCGCCCGAGCTCGAGCTCACCGAGCTGCTGCGCGAGTGGAACTTCGGCGGCCACGAGGAGCGCAAGGCCTCGGACGTCTGGCGCGAGGTCATCGTCGAGCACGGCTTCGAGGTCGACCGCGAGCTGAGCGCCCTCGGCGCGATCGCCGACCAGGTCGGCTGGCGCGGGCTCTTCGACACGATCGCGCAGCTCGACGCGAGCGGCCAGGCCGAGCAGGCCGCCGCGATCGTCCTGCGCGCCGACAGCGCCCTCGAGCACGTCATCCGCGCCGCGGCCGACGTGCCGGGCGACGGCGCCGTGCACGTGCTCGTCGTCTCGCACGGCGGCTTCATCACCTCGCTCCTGCGGCAGCTCGTGCCCGAGCTGACGCCCGACGTCATCCTGCCGAACTGCTCGATGACGACGGTGTCGCTGCCCGCGGGCACGACCGTGTGGCAGCTCGACCGGCTCGGCGAGGTCGCGCCGGTCGAGTAGCGGGTCAGTCGCGCGACGGCAGGTGCACCGCGATCTCGTAGCGCGCCCGCGGGTCCTCGTCGTCCGCGTGCTCGCCCGAGAGGCCGAGCTTCGCGTAGAAGTGCTTCGCGACGTCGAGCGACTGCCACTCGAGCACGCGGATCCGCGTCTGCTGCTCCGCCCAGTCGCGCACCGCCTCGAACAGGGCCGTCCCCGCGCCGTGACCGCGCGCATCCGGAGACACCCACAGGTCGTGCATGCGCGCGATCGACCAGTCGCGGTGCGGAGCGGGGCCGTAGTCCTGCGCGGCCGCGTAGCCGACGACGCGGCCGTCGAGCTCGGCGACGACGATGTGGTGCGCGGGGTTCTCGACGAGCGCGACGAGGCGCTCGCGGTAGCGGTCGACCTTCTCGTCCTCCTCGTCGACCGAGCGGTGCGCGGCGAGCATCGGCAGCAGGGCCTCGGCGTCGGCCGTCGTCGCCCGCCGGATCGTGATCGCGCCCTCGCTCATGGCGCCAGCGTAGCCGTGCCCGCTCGATGGAGGTTCTCACAGGCGGCGACGGATGCGCGGCACGGGTCGGGCAGGATGGCTCCTCGTGAACATGTGGTTGCAGTGGCTGCTCGCGATGGACCTCAAGAGCCGGGGGAAGCCCGAGCTCGGCATCGGCGATGTCGCGAAGACGACGTTCCGGGTGCTGCCGACCGACATCGACCTGCTCGGCCACATGAACAACGGCCGCTACCCCTCCTACATGGACCTCGCGCGCGTCGACATGACGAACCGCACGGGCATGTCGGCAGCCCTCGGGAAGGCCGGCATCTACGCCGTCGTCGGCCAGTCGTCGATGGTCTACCGCCGCTCGCTCGACCTCTGGCAGCGCTTCGACATCGAGACGGCCGTGCTCGGCGGCGACGAGCGCGCGATCTACCTCGTGCAGCGCTTCGTCGTCGACGGCGAGGTCTATGCGCGCGGCATCGTGCAGGGCCGCTTCATCGAGAAGGGCGTCGGCACCGCGAAGATCGCCCGGGTCGTCGAGGTGCTCGAGGCCGCCGGCATCGCCGTCGAGCTGCCCGCGCTGCCCGAGGAGGTCGCCGAGTGGGCGCGCCTCAACGCGCTGCCGCCGTCGCGCGCGAGCCACCCCTCCGACTGGGCGGGCCGCGTCCCGCGCTGACGAGCGGCTACGGCCGCAGCAGCTCGAGCGCCGCGTGCGCCGCGTTGTGGCCGCCGATGCCCGAGACGGCGCCGCCGCGGCGCGCGCCCGAGCCGGCCATGAGGATCCGCGCGTGGGGCGTCGCGACGCCCCACGCCTCGGCGACCGACGTCGGCTCGTGGTCGAGCCACGGCCACGACAGCTGCCCGTGGAAGATGTGGCCGCCGGGCATCGCGAGCGACGCCTCGATGTCGCGCGTCGTCCGGGTCTCGATCGCGGGCCCGCCCCGCCCCTCGACGAGCAGCGGCTCGATCGGCTCGGCGAGCACCGAGTCGAGCGACGCGAGCACCGCGCGCTCGAGCTCGTCGCGCATCCGCTCGTTGTCGTCCTCCGTCAGCAGCCGGTCGGGCGCGTGCAGCCCGAAGACGGTGAGGGTGTGGGCGCCGGATGCGCGCAGGTCGTCACCGAGGATCGTCGGGTCGGTGAGCGAGTGGCAGTAGATCTCGCACGGGAGCGGCTCGGGGATCGAGCCGCCCGCGGCGGCCGCGTAGGCGCGCTCGAGCTGCGAGTAGGTCTCGTTGATGTGGAACGTGCCGCCGAACGCCGCCTCCGGGGCGATGTCCTCGCGCAGCCGTGGCAGCCGCGAGAGCAGCATGTTGACCTTCACCTGCGCGCCCTCGGGTCGCGGCACCGACGGTCCAGCGGGTTCGAGCAGCCCCGCGAGCACGTGCGGCGCGACGGCGGAGAGCACGAGGTCGAACTCGGCGGTGAGCTCGGTGCCGATCGGCACGCCGGGCGAGTCGGTCGGCAGCCCGCCGACCTGCTCGCTCCACGTCACCTCGCCGTCGGGCGTCACGCGCGTGACGGTCACGCCCGTGAGGATCTTCGCGCCCGCTTGGCGGGCCGCGAGCTCGAGCTCGCCCGAGACCTGCCCCATGCCGCCGATCGGCACGTCCCAGTCGCCCGTGCCGCCGCCGATCACGTGGTACAGCAGGCAGCGGTTCTGCTCGAGGCCGGGGTCGGTGAGCGAGGCGAAGGTGCCGATGAGCGCGTCGGTCGCGATGACGCCGCGCGCGACGTCGCTGCGCACGGCGCGCTCGATCGCGTCGGCGATGGGCGCGTCGACGATCTCGGACCACGCGGATGCGTCGCCGGCGGCCGCGCGCGCCGCCTCCTTCGTGGGGAGCGGCTGGGTCATCGTCGGGAAGAGGGCGGCCGCGAGGCGCGTGGTGCGGTCGTAGAACGCGGCGAACCCGTCGGCGTCGTCGGCCGCGCCGATCGCCGCGAACGACGCGCGGGTCGCGGCCTCGTCGCCCGCGTCGACGAGCAGCCCGCGATCGCCGCCCGGCACGGGCGTGTAGGAGGAGTAGCGGCGGCGGGCGAGCCGCACGTCGAGGCCGAGGTCGTCGATGATCTGCCGCGGCATGAGGCTCACGAGGTAGCTGTAGCGCGAGAGGCGCGCGTCGAGCCCCTCGAACGCCTGCGCCGAGATGGCGGCGCCGCCGACGTGCGGCAGCCGCTCGAGCACCGTGACGTCGACGCCCGCTCGCGCGAGGTAGGCGGCGGCGGTGAGCCCGTTGTGGCCCCCGCCGATGATGGCGACACGCGACATGCTCGTCCTCCTCGACTCGAGCGGGCCGTCGAGGGTTCGGCGCCGGTCCGCGAGCGCTCGCGCGCGACCCGGCCCGGGTCGCCCCAGGCCCACCCCCATACGATATGCGGCATGACCCAGCAGTCCAGGGACGACGACTTCGACGCCCTCATCGCGGAGGGCATCGAGCTCGCCGACGCCGAGCAGCCGGGGGCCGAGCCGGTCGAGGTCGTCGCCGAGCAGGACGCCGAGGTCGACCCGGACGAGCCGCTCGCGCCGCTCGGCGGGCGCTTCGGACTGAGCGGCCCGGCGTTCGAGGTCGACGACGCGACGTTCGCCGCCGCGGCGGGCGCCGCCGCGCAGGCGCCGGAGCGCGATCGCGACCGCGCTCGCGACCGCGCTGCCGATGCCCCGACGTCCGGCTGGTCGCTCGCGCAGGAGCGCGAGGAGGAGCCGACCGCGCAGATGGACCTCGCCGAGCTGCAGGCCGAGCTCGACGCCGCCTCGCAGGTGCCGGTGCCGGGCGATGCCCGGGCGGTCGAGCCGGCGGATGCGTCGGCGGACGACGCCGACGTCGCCTCGGCAGCCGCCGTGGGCGAGTCGCTCGAGCCGGTCGACGCCGAGCAGCCGGCCGACGACCCCTTCGCCGCGCGGACGCCGTCGCGGCGCGAGCTGCGCGAGCAGGCGGCCCAGGCGGAGGCCGCAGAGGACGCCGAGCCCGAGATCCTCGACGAGCAGCACGGCGACGTGCACGAGCCGCTGCAGCCGCTCGGCGACGCGGTGGCGCCCGAGGATCCGGCGCCCGTGCTGCCCGATCCGGCGACCGCGAACCCGGTGATCGCCAACCCCGTGCTCCCCGAGCAGGACCAGCCGCGCATCCGCGGTCTCGCCGCCGCCGTCTCGGCACGTGCGGCCGCGAAGGCGGAGGCCGAGCGACGCGCCCGCGAGGGCTCGAGCGATGGGCCGCCCGCCGCAGCGCCGCCGGTCGCCGAGGCGCCCAAGGCCCCCACGGCGCAGGACGCGCCGGCGGCGCCCGTCGAGCGCATCGCTGCGGCCGCCGCCGCGGCGACCCCCACGGCGGTCGCTCCCGGGGCTGCCGCGCCGATCGCCGCCGCGGTGACGGCGCCGGTCGCGCCGACCGAGTCGAAGGCGCCCGCCGCTGCCCCGCCCGCCCCGCCCGAGCAGCCCGCCGAGGCCGCGCCCGCGTCGCCGGCGATCGTCCGCGACCCTGAGCCGACCGCGATCGCCAACCCCGCGGCACCCGAGCGCCGCGCCGCACCGGCCCCGGTCGAGCTCACGGAGGCGAAGAGCGACGACCCCTTCGCGCTCGCCGCGATCGAGCGCGTGCGCGGCTGGCTCGACCGGCCCGCGAGCGACAAGCAGGACAAGTCGGCCGAGCGGCTCGCGGGACTGCTGCAGGACCCCGCGGGCCTCGACTTCGCGATCGGCTTCGTCGACAAGGTCATCCGCCCAGAGGATCCGAAGGTCGGCGCGCGCAACTTCGAGGCGCTCAGCCGCGAGATCCCCGGCTTCCTCGACTGGTACCTCAAGCTCGGCATCACCGCGGGCGGCGGCTTCGGCATCGTCGTGCCGAAGCTCGTCATCCCAGTCGTGAAGCGCGCGATGCGCGACATGGTCTCGCACCTCGTGATCGACGCATCCCCCTCGAAGCTCGCGAAGCCGCTCGCGAAGCTGCGCGAGGACGGCACGCGCGTCAACGTCAACCTGCTCGGCGAGGCGGTGCTCGGCGAGGAGGAGGCGGCGAGCCGGCTCGAGGGCACGATGGAGCTGCTGCGCCGCGACGACGTCGACTACGTCTCGATCAAGGTCTCGGCGATCGCGCCGCAGCTGCAGCCGTGGGCCTTCGACGAGACGGTCGAGCTCGTGGTCGAGCGACTGCTGCCGCTCTACCGCCTCGCCGCGGAGTCGACCCCGCCGAAGTTCATCAACCTCGACATGGAGGAGTACCGCGACCTCGACCTGACGCTCGCGGTCTTCGAGCGCCTCCTCTCGCGCCCCGAGCTGCGCGGCGTCGACGCCGGCGTCGTGCTGCAGGCCTACCGGCCCGACGCGCTCTGCGCCTACCGGCGGCTCGCCGCGTTCGCGAAGGAGCGCCGCGCGAGCGGCGGCGCCGGCATCAAGGTGCGGCTCGTGAAGGGCGCGAACCTCGCGATGGAGCGCGTCGACGCCGCCATCCACGGCTGGCCGCTCGCGGTCGTCGGCTCGAAGGCCGCGAGCGACGCCAACTTCAAGCGCGTGCTGCGCGAGGCGCTCCTGCCCGACAACGCGTTCGCCGTGCGCCTCGGCGTCGCGAGCCACAACCTCTTCGACCTCGCCTACGCCGCCGAGCTCGCGCGCCACCACGGCACCCACCAGCGCGTCGACGCCGAGATGCTGCTCGGCATGGCCGCCGAGCACCGCGACGCCGTGCGCGAGGTCTTCCCGAACCTCGTGCTCTACACGCCCGTCGTGCGGCCCGACCAGTTCGACGCCGCCGTCGCCTACCTCATCCGCCGACTCGAGGAGAACGCGGCGGGCGAGAACTTCATGTCGAGCATGTTCGACCTCGCCGACCCTGCCGTCTTCCAGCAGGAGCGCGACCGCTTCCTCGCGTCGATCGAGCTGCTGCGCGCCGACGACGCGGCGGGCGAGCCGCGCCCCAACCGCACCCAGGACCGCCGGGGCGACCTCGCGGTCTCGGTGACGCATCCGGAGGGCTTCGCCAACGAGCCCGACACCGACCCGTCGCTGCCGGCCAACCGCGACTGGGCCAGGCAGCTCGTGCAGCGCGCCGGCGAGACCCAGCTGGGCCTCCGCACGCTCGAGATGAACCGCATCGACGACTGGCCGACGCTCGAGCGGCGCATCGACCGGGCGGCGCAAGCGGCGAGCGGATGGGCCGGGCTCGGTGCCGCGCGGAGGGCCGAGATCCTGCGCGACGCGGGCACGGCGCTCGGCGTCTACCGCGGCCGCCTCATCGAGATCATGATGGCCGAGACCGGCAAGACGATCGGCGAGGCCGACCCCGAGGTGTCGGAGGCGATCGACTTCGCCCGCTACTACGCCGAGCAGGCGATCGAGCTCGAGCGCGTCGAGGGCGCGATCCCGCGGCCGGTCGCGCTCACGGTCGTCACCCCGCCGTGGAACTTCCCGGTCGCGATCGCGTGCGGCGGGGTGACCGCGGCGCTCGCGACGGGCTCGGCGGTCATCCTCAAGCCCGCGCCGCAAGCGCGGCGCTCGGCGGCCGTGCTCGCCGAGGCGCTCTGGGAGGCGGGCGTGCCGCGCGACGTGCTGCTGCTGTGCGACGTCGAGGAGGGCGAGCTCTCCGAGCGCCTCGTCGCCCACCCCGCGGTCGGCCGCGTCATCCTCACCGGCTCGACCGAGACCGCGGAGCGCTTCACGACCTGGCGCGCCGACCTGCCGCTGCTCGCCGAGACGAGCGGCAAGAACGCGATCGTCGTCACACCCTCGGCCGACTTCGACCTCGCCGTCGCCGACATCGTGCGCAGCGCCTTCCTGCACGCGGGCCAGAAGTGCTCGGCCGCGTCGGTCGCGATCCTCGTCGACACCGTCGGCGACAGCGAGCGCTTCCGGCGCCAGCTCGTCGACGCCGCGACGACGCTCCGAGTCGGCTCGCCGCTCGACGCCCGCACCCACGTCGGCCCGCTCATCGAGCCGGCGAGCGGCGACCTGCTGCGCGCGCTCACGACCCTCGAGGACGGGGAGGAGTGGCTGCTCGAGCCGAGGCGGCTGGATGCGTCGGGTCGGCTCTGGTCGCCCGGGATCCGCGATGCGGTGCTCCCCGGCACGTTCTCGCACGTCACCGAGCTCTTCGGCCCGCACCTCTCGCTCATCGAGGTCGACTCGCTCGAGGAGGCGATCGAGGTGCAGAATGCCACCGGCTTCGGCCTCACCGCCGGCATCCACTCGCTCGACCCCGAGGAGGTCGCGCACTGGCTCGACGAGGTCGAGGCGGGCAACCTCTACGTCAACCGGGGCATCACCGGCGCGATCGTGCGGCGGCAGCCCTTCGGCGGCTGGAAGCGCTCGCAGGTCGGCCCCGGCGCGAAGGCCGGCGGCCCGAACTACCTCGCGACGCTCGTCGACTGGGAGCCCGTGCACACCGAGCCGAAGGCGTCGGTGCAGCTCAAGGGGCTCGACAAGCGCGTCGCCGAGGTCATCGAGGCCGCGACGCCCGCGCTCGACTTCGTCGAGTTCGACGCCGTCCGCGCCGGTGCCAAGAGCGACCAGGCGCGCTGGAAGGCGCACTTCGGCGTCTCGCAGGACGTCTCGGGCCTCGGCGTCGAGCGCAACGTGCTGCGCTACCGGCCGGCCGAGGTGCTCATCCGCGTCGCCGAGGACGGCCGCGTCGTCGACCTCGTGCGGCTGCTCGCCGCCGCCGCGCGCGCTCGCTCGGCCGTGCGCATCTCGTCGGCGGTCGAGGTGCCGGCGGGCGTCGTGAAGCTCGCGCGGCGGCCGCTGCCGGCGCTGCGCCTGCGCGAGGTCGTCGAGGAGACCGACGCCGAGTTCCACGCGCGGCTGCGCTCGCGCGAGGCGCTCGCCCCGGTGGAGCGCGACGACGTGCTCGGCCTCGATCGTCCCTCGGAGCCCGTGCGACGCATCCGCCTCGTGGGGACCGACCCGGGGGTGCGGGAGGCGCTCGCGGGCGACGTCTCGGTCGCCGTCTACGACGGGCCGGTCACGCGCGAGGGTCGCGTCGAGCTGCTGCCGTTCCTGCGCGAGCAAGCGGTGTCGATCACGGCGCACCGCTTCGGCACGCCCGACCGGGCGATGCTCGAGCTGCCGGTCTGAGACCGCCCCGGGGCTGGTTGACTGACTCCCATGCGGTACGGATACAAGGCCAGCGCCGAGCAGTTCTCGCCCGCCGAGCTGCTCGACCTCGTCGCGCTCGCCGAGCGGGTCGGGCTCGACAGCGCGTTCATCAGCGACCACCTGCAGCCGTGGCGGCACGAGGGCGGCCACGCCCCGAACGCCGTCGCGTGGCTCGGCATGGCGCTCGAGCGCACCGAGCGCATCGTGCTCGGCACCTCGGTGCTCACGCCGACGCTGCGCTACCACCCGGCGGTCGTCGCGCAGCAGTTCGCGACGCTCGGGCAGGTGCACCCGAGGCGGCTCATCCTCGGCGTCGGCACCGGCGAGGCGCTCAACGAGCAGGCGATCGGCGTCGAGTACCCCGAGCTCAAGGAGCGGTTCGCGCGGCTGCGCGAGGCGGTCCGGGTGCTGAAGCGGCTCTGGACCGACGAGCGCGTCGACTTCGAGGGCGACTACTACTCGCTCAACGGCGCGACGATCTACGACCGGCCGGCGGAGCGCATCCCCATCTACGTCGCCGGCGGCGGCCCCGCCACCACGCGCTACGCCGCTCGCTTCGCCGACGGCCACATCTGCACGTCCGGGAAGGGCGACGAGTACTACCGCGACACGATCGTCGCCTCGCTCGAGGAGGGCCTCGCGCAGGCCGAGCGCGACTCGGCGGAGGTCGACCGGATGATCGAGATCAAGGTCTCGTACGACCGCGACCCCGACGCGGCGCTCGAGCACACGCGCTTCTGGGCGGCGCTCTCGCTCACGCAGGAGCAGAAGCACGACGTGCACGACCCGCTCGAGATGCAGCGGCTCGCCGACGAGCTGCCGATCGAGCAGGTCGCGAAGCGCTGGATCGTCGGGTCGGATGCGTCCCGGGTCGCGGACGAGATCGCCCACTACGCGGAGCTCGGCTTCACCCACCTGGTCTTCCACGGGCCGGGGCACGACCAGCGGCGCTTCCTCGAGCAGTTCGCCGAGGACGTGCTGCCGCTCCTGCCCGCCCGCTGAGCGATCTTCAACCGGATAGCCGGAGGGGCGCGACGGATATCGTCTCGCCCGACCGGCTATCCGGTTGAGTCCTGCTCGCTTGGGCGGCGGGCGCAGCCGCTCAGGCGGCGGGCGCAGCCGCTCAGGCGGCGGTGCTCGCGGTCGCGACGCGCTTCACGAGCGGGAGCGCCGCGGCCGTCGCGCCGAGCGTCACCGCGACCGCCCCGATCGCGAGCAGCGCCCACGTGACGACCGAGCCCGGGTGCGACCACCAGAACGCGAAGGCGGGCATGATGAGGAGCAGCGCGACCCCGGCCGCGCCGCCGACGCCGACGATGAGCGGCAGCGTGACCTGGCGCACGAGCGCGGCGCGCATGACGGGCAGCTCGACGCCCATGCGGTGCATCGCCTGGTGCTCGCGGCGCTGGTCGAGCACCTTCGCCGACTGGGCGATGCCCGCGAGCACGGCGCCGAGCACCGCGGCGATCGCGATCGTGAGCGACGCGCCGGTCGCGATGTCGACCGCGAACGAGTCTCCGGGCGCGGCGAGCGCGGGCGCGAGCGAGCCGAAGCCGCCCGCCATCACGGCGATCGACATCGCGCCCACGATGTTGAACGCGCCGCGGGGGTCGTCGATCACGCGCCGCGCGGCGAGCAGCGTCGCGGGTCGCCGGGCCGCCCTCGCCACGATCCGCGCGACGAGCTGGATGAGCAGCGGCCCGATGAGCGAGTAGGCGAGCACGAGGACCGCGATGAGCGCGACCGTCACCGACTGGCCCGCGGGGATGAGCTCGAGCCCGACGACGGCAGCGTAGGCGACGGCCGCCGCGGCGAAGCCCGCCGCCCGCCAGAGCGAGAGCCGCTTCCGGCCCACGCGCTGCGCGACGCCGAGCGGCGTGACGTGCACGCGCCGCAGCGAGGCGAGCGCCGCGCCGAGCGCCGTCAGCACGACCGCCGCGGCGGCAGCGAGCCACACCCACGCGGGCGGCAGCAGCTCGGCGACCGTGAACGGCAGCCCCTGGAACTCGATGCGGGCGATGCCGGGCGTCACGGCGAGCGCGAGCATCGCGCCGACGACGACCCCGACGAGCGCTTGCGCGACCGCGTCGAGCACCGCCATCGTCGAGACCTGGCCGCGCGTGGCCCCCGCGAGCCGCAGCGCCGCGAGCCGGTCGTCGCGGCGAGCGAGCGCGAGCCGCACGGCGGCCTGCGCGAGCGTCCAGACGGCCGGCAGCAGCAGCGCCGCCGCCACGAGCGCGAGCGTGACGATGAGCTCGCCGTCGAACGGGTCGACCCGGCCCTCGTCGAGCCGCACCTGGAAGGCGTTCACGCCGCCGAGCACCGCGAGCAGGGCAGCGGTCGCGAACGCGAAGGCGATCGCGCTCAGCACGTCGGTCGCGCGGGGACCGGTGGCGCGGGCGAGCCGCACCCACAGGAGGAGGGCGGTCATCGCGAGGCCTCGATCCACGACTGCTGCACGGCGTCGCGCAGCGGGTTCGGCACGTGCGCCTCGGAGCGCGCGGCGCCGTAGGACGGGTGCTGGGGCAGCGGCATGGGGGCGGATGCGGTGCCCGGCAGCGCGTACGACGGTGCGGTGCCGACCGGTGCGGCACCCGACGGTGCCGCGTGCGCGGTCGCCGGGACGGCATCCGCCCGCTCGTCCGAGCGGCGCTCGTCGCTCACGATGCGGCCGTCCTGCAGGCGCACGACGCGCGAGCACATCGCGGCGATCTCGGGGTCGTGCGTGACGACGACGAGCGAGGCGCCGTGGCCGAGCGTCGCGCCGATGAGCAGGCTCATGACCGCGTCGCCCGTCGAGCGGTCGAGCGCGCCGGTCGGCTCGTCGGCGAAGACGATGCCGGGGGAGCCGACGAGCGCGCGGGCGATCGCGACGCGCTGCGCCTGGCCGCCCGAGAGCTCGCCGGGCCGCCGGCCGAGCATCTCGCCGAGGCCGAGCCGGTGCAGGAGCGTGCCGGCCGCCGCCTCGGCGCCCGTGCGAGCCGTGCCGCCGAGCATGAGCGGCAGCGCGACGTTCTCGATCGCGGGCAGCTCGGGCAGCAGCTGGCCCGACTGGAAGACGAAGCCGAAGTCGCTGCGGCGCAGCTTCGTGCGCTCCCCGTCGCGCATCGACGCGAGATCGCGGCCGCGCCAGGCGACGCGGCCAGAGGCGGGGGCGACGATGCCGGCGAGCACGTGCAGGAGGGTCGACTTGCCCGAGCCCGAGGGGCCCATGATCGCGACCGCCTCCGGTCCGTCGGCGCCGATCGTGAGCGAGACATCGGCGAGCGCCGGCGCCGCCGCGTTGCCCTGACCGTAGGTGTGGGTGAGCCCGATGGCTTCGAGTCGGTTCGTGTGCATGGATCCATCGGAGCACCCGGCACCCGGGCCGGGCGAGCGCGTCCGCCGCCTTTGCATCGACCGGGGGACGAGGATCATCCAAGCGGATGAGCCGGGTCGCCTTCCGTAGGCTGATGCGGTGACGACCGATCGAGCGACGCCCGCCGCGAGCCGCGCCCGACCGACGGTCGCCGCCGAGGGCACGACGACGCATCCGCTCGCCATCATCCCCGCCGCGCTCGTCACGAGCGCCGCTGTGCTGCTCTTCTGGGCGCTGACCGATTGGGGCTACCTGCCGCTCGTGCTCGGCGTCGCGGGCGGCATCCTGACCGACCGGGCGGGGCTGTCGCGCAAGCTCGGGCAGGACCTCGCGATCATCGCGATCGCGCTCACGTGGATCAGCTTCATCTCGCTGCACGCCGACCTGTCGGACGCCGGGATCCTGCGCTTCACGATCGCGCTCGGCGGCGCGGTGCTCATCCCGTACTCGATCTCGCGCTGGCTCTACCGCGACCACGCGGTGCGCTTCCCGTGGGCCGGCGGCCGCTGGACGCGCCGCATGTGGACGTACATCGTCGTCGTCGTGCTCGCGGCCTACCTCATCCTGCCCTTCTACTTCCTCACCTCGGGCGTCTACCGCAACTGGCCCGCGGTCGAGGAGTGGGACATGATCGCGCGGCTCTTCATGGGCGTGAACGCCGTGGGGCTGTGGGACGAGCTCTTCTTCATCTGCACCGTCTACACGCTCCTCATGCGCCACTTCCGGCCGTGGCTCGCGAACATCCTGCAGGCGGGCATCTTCGTCTCGTTCCTGTGGGAGCTCGGCTACCAGTCGTGGGGGCCGCTCCTGACGATCCCGTTCGCGCTCGTGCAGGGCGCGATCTTCTCGTGGACGAAGAACCTCCTCTACGTCGTCACGGTGCACTTGCTGTTCGACGCGGTCGTCTTCCTCGTGATCGTGCACGCGCACCACCCCGAGGCGCTGCCGATCTTCCCCCTCGTCCACGGGTTCTAGGCCTGGTGCGCGTGGGCAGCGGCGCGTAGCCTCGCGCGCATGGCCATCGCAAGCTTCCCCACCCTCGTGATCGACTGCCCGGATGCGCTCGCACTCGCGCGCTTCTACGGCGCGATGCTCGACTGGCCCATCGTCGACGAGAGTGACGACTGGGTCGAGATCAAGGCCGACTACGGCCAGATGATCTGCTTCCAGCAGGTCGAGCAGTACGCGGCGCCGGACTGGCCGGGGCAGGAGCACCCGCAGCAGATGCACCTCGACGTCTCGGTCGCCGACCTCGACGAGGCGCAAGCGGCGGTCGAGGAGCTCGGGGCGACGGTGCACGAGCACCAGCCGGGGGAGACCTTCCGGGTCATGCTCGACCCGGCCGGGCACCCGTTCTGCCTCTGCGTCGAGTAGTCGCGCAGGGGTCAGGCGGGCAGCGCGACCGCCGCCTGGGTGCCGGCGCGCGCGAAGCCGAGCCGCTCGGCGAGCCGCAGCGATGCGGTGTGCCCGACTCGGCATCGCCACTGCGGCACGAGTCCCGCGTCGAGCGCCGCGAGCACCGCCCCCGTCGCCGCCGAGGCCGCGAAGCCGCGACCGCGCTCCGCGCTCGCGGCGACGACGCCGATGTGCGCGAGCCGCGATCGCCATGGCTCGAAGCCGGCGATCGCGACCGGCCGGCCGTCGAGGCGCACCGACCAGCGCAGCTCCATCGGCTCGACGCCCGACTCGTCCCACTCGTCCTCCGCCACGGACTCGCGCACGAGCCGCACGTCGCGATCGTCCGCCGCGTCGACGGGATGCGCCGGGTCCGGCGGGCGCGCCTCGGCGATGAGCAGGTGCGCCGAGCCGAGCGGCCGCGAGCCCGGGAGCGCCGCGGCGAGCGCCGTCGCATCGAGGAGCGCTGCGCGATCCAGAGCCGCGAGCGCCGCGAGCGCCGCCGACGGCGCGGCCACGACCATCGCGTCCCCGAGCTCGACGACGATCACCGCGTCGAGGTCGTCGCGGCGGACGAGGGTGCGCGGCTCGACGTCGAAGGCGCCGGGCGCGGTGCCGAGCGCCTCCGCCCACGCGGCCGCCAGCGACGTGCGGTGCAGGTGCGACGCATCCGACATCTGTGTCATCAGCTCCAGTCTCGCTCGCGCCAGACGGCCGCGGGGGAGGCTCGCCCGCCCTAGGCTCGAGCGGTGACCACCGTGCTCCTCGACGTCGACACGGGCATCGACGACGCCCTCGCCATCCTCACCGCCGCGCTCTCGAACGAGATCGACCTCGTCGGCTGCTCCGTCGTCTGGGGGAACGTCGACGTCGAGCAGGGCGCCCGCAACACCTCCGAGGTGCTGCGGCTCGCGGGGCATGGCGACGTGCCGGTCGCGGTCGGCGCCGCCGGTCCGCGGAACGGCTCGCGCGCGGTCTTCTCGCCGCAGGTGCACGGCGAGGACGGCCTCGGCGGATGCGCCGACACGGCACACGTGCCGGACCTCGCGAGCGAGAGCGCGGTCGAGCTCATCCTGCGGCTCAGCCACGAGCACGCCGGGAGCCTCGAGATCGTCGCCGTCGGGCCGCTCACGAACCTCGCGGCCGCGCTCGACGCCGATCCCGAGCTGCCCGAGCGCATCCGCCAGGTGACGATCATGGGCGGCGCGGCGCTCGCGCCCGGCAACGTCTCGGAGACCGCCGAGGCCAACATCTGGCACGACCCGGAGGCTGCGCAGGTCGTCTTCGACGCGCCGTGGGAGCTGACGATGGTCGGCCTCGACGTGACCATGACGTCGCTCATCACCGACGCGCACCGCGAGCGGCTCCGCGCGGGTGGCGAGGTCGGGCGCTTCTGCGACCGGATCCTCGACTTCTACCTCGACTACTACGAGGGCTACACGGGCGAGCGCGCTTCGGGCAACCACGACGCGCTCGCGCTCGCGGTCGCGACCGGGCTCGTGCGGACGACGCTCTCTCCGATCGTCGACGTGCACGTCGACTGCTCGGACGGGCCCGCGCGCGGCCGCACCGTCGCCGAGCTCGAGGGCGCGTGGGGCGAGTGGCCCGAGCGCGAGGGCGCGCGCCACCGCGTCGTGATGGAGGTCGAGCCGGGCTTCGAGGACCGCATGGTCGAGCTGCTCGCCGCCGCGCCGTAGGCGCCGCTCCCTCCGGCGGGGGCCGCTCAGGCGATGGCGCCCATGCGGCGGACCGCCTCCTCGATGACGTCGGGGCGCGTGCCGAGGTTGAAGCGCACGTGGTTCGCGCCGCCGGTGCCGAACGCCTCGCCGGCGCTGAGCCCGACGCGCGCCTGCTCGAGGAACGCCTTCGCCGGCCCGCTCGAGAGCCCGATGTAGCCCGGGTCGGGGCGCGCCGCGGGGTCTGCGACGCGCGACTCGCGGCAGTCGAGCCACGCGAGGAACGTCGCCTCGCCCGGCTGCCAGCGGATCGACGGCGCGTGCTCGGCGAGCAGCCGCCCGAGCAGCGCGCGGTTCTCGC
Organism: Agrococcus sp. TF02-05; assembly: GCF_017565345.1. Lineage (NCBI taxonomy): Bacteria > Bacillati > Actinomycetota > Actinomycetes > Micrococcales > Microbacteriaceae > Agrococcus > Agrococcus sp. TF02-05. The sequence goes on from NZ_JAGEKO010000007.1 coordinate 260,913, forward strand.
GCAAGCCGTCGAGCACCGCGTCGAGCCACGCGCCGCTCTCGGCGAACGCGGCGACGTGGGCGATCGACGCGAGGTGCGAGGGCCCGTGGCTCACGACCTCGGCGATGGAGGCGAGATCGTCGGCCGTCTCGGCGCCGCCGACGATGAGCGCGGTGCGGAGGCCCGCGAGGTTGAACGCCTTCGAGGCGCTCGAGAGCGAGAAGCCGCGCGGGTCGACGGTCCAGTACGGCGTGAAGGTCGCGTCGAAGAGCAGCGGCGCGTGGATCTCGTCGGAGACGACGCGCACGCCGTGCCGATCGGCGATCGCGGCGACGCGTTCGAGCTCGACGCGGGAGTGCACCGTGCCGGTCGGGTTCTGCGGGTTGCACAGCAGCAGCACCGCGCGGCTCCGCCCGTCGGGCGCGGTGCCGCCGACCCGCTCGCACACGGCCTCGAGCGCGTCGAGGTCGAGCCGCAGGTCGTCGCCGAGCGGCGCCTCGACGACCTGCCGCTCGGCGTGCACCGAGTAGGCGTGGAAGGGCGGGTAGACGGGGCTGTTGACGATCACGGTGCCACCGGGCGGCGTGAGCTGCCGGATGAGCTCGAACGCGCCCATCATGACGTCGCTCACGAGCGCGGTGCGCTCGACGACCACCTCGGCGCCCCAGCGCTCCGCCGCGAAGCCCGCGAACGCATCCGCGTACCCCGTGCCGTGCAGGTAGCCGGTGTCGCCCCGCAGCATCGCGTCGTGCACGGCGCGCGTGATGGGCTCGGCCGGCACGACGTCCATCTCGGCGACCCACATGGGCAGCACGTCGGGCTCGAAGAAGCGCCACTTGATGCTCGTGCGCTCGCGCAGCCGGTCGAGGGGCACCTGCTCGAAGGGGTTCACCACGACCCCATCCTGATGGATGCGCCCGAGTCAGGCGACCTGCTCGAGCAGGCCCGTGTCGACGTCGTAGAGGAAGCCGCCGACCTCGGCGCGCTCGCCGATGAGCGGGTGCGAGCGCACGCGGTGCACGTCCTCGATGACCGAGAGCCGCTGCTGCTCGATCGCGCCGAGGTCGAGCCACGACGCGTCGACGCCCGCGGCCTCGGAGATGTCCATGAGCAGCTCGCGCTCCGACTTCGACGCCATCGCGCAGCGCGTGTGCTGCACGAGCATGATGCGCTTCACGCCGAGGAGGTTCACGCCGAGCACGAGCGCGACGAGCGTGCGCTCGGTCGCGCGGCCGCCCGGGTTGCGCAGGATCTTCGCGTCGCCCGGGACGAGCCCGATCATGCCGAGCGGGTCGATGCGCGAGTCCATGCACGTGACCATCGCGACACCCGCCTTGGCGACGCCGTCGAAGCCCTGCAGGGCGAAGGTCTCGGCGAAGGCGCGGTTGTGCTCGAGCAGGTCATCGAAGGACGAAGGCATGCGTCTGAATCTACGCCCTCCGCGTGCCACCATTGCGCGCATGGAGATCCGCGCGCTCGCCCAGCAGATCGACGCGATCTCGCGCCGCTACGCCGAGGTCTACGGCTTCGAGCGCAACGCCGACTGGCTCGTGCTCAAGCTGCAGGAGGAGGTCGGCGAGCTCGTGCAGGCGTGGCTCGCAAAGACCGGCCGGCAGCGCGACAAGGGCCACAGCCCCGAGGAGATCGACCGCCGCTTCGCGCTCGAGCTCGCGGATGCGGTGGGCATGCTGCTCGCGCTCGCGGAGGCCACGGGGGTCGACATCGAGCGGGCGATCGACGACAAGTGGCTCGTCTGGGATCGGCGCGTCTCGCAGCGCGCCGGCGAGGCGGACGCGCCCGAGCGGGACTGAGCCCTGCTCCCGTCGGCCATGGTGCCGCCGGTGAGGTCGCCCCGATAGCCTGCCGCCATGACGCAGACCGCCATCATCGTCGGTGCCGGACTCGGCGGCCTCGCGGCCGCGCGCGCCCTCGAGACCGCCGGCTGGCACGTGCGGGTGCTCGAGGCCGCGCCCGAGGTGCGGGCCATGGGCGCGGGCATCAGCATCACGAGCAACGGCCTCGAGGCGCTCGACGAGCTCGGGGTGGGGGACGCGGTGCGCGAGCGCGCGGTCAAGGCTCGGCCCGAGGGCGTCTTCACCGATCAGGGCTCGCGCCTGCAGCAGGGCTTCGCCCACGAGTCGAGCGCCGTGCACGCGATCCACCGGGGGACGCTGCTCGAGATCCTGCGCGGCGATCGCGAGGTCGAGACCGGCATGCGCGTCGTCGGCGCCGCCGATGCGTCGAGCGGCCGCCCGAGCGTCACGATCGAGCACGGCGCCGCCGACCCCGACTCGCGGGACGCGCGCTCGGAGCGGCAGGCGCGCGCCGACCGCTCGCTCGGCATCAAGGTCGGCCGCCGGCTGCAGCGCGCGCTCGAGCCTGGCGACGAGCCGATCGACCGCCGCGCCGAGCGTCGCGCGACGAAGCAGCAGGTGCGATCCGCCGCCGAGGGCCGCTTCGAGACGCTCGAGGCCGACCTGATCATCGGTGCCGACGGCATCGACTCCGCCGTGCGGAAGGCGCTCTGGCCGAAGGCCGCGACCGACTACTCGGGCGCGACCTGCTGGTACGGCGTGCTGCAGGCGGAGTCCGACTCGCCCGCCGGCGCCCGCCAGTACCTCGGGCGCGGCGCCGAGTTCGGCATGGTGCCGATCGACGGCGGCCGCGTCTACTGGTGGGGCATGGCGCACGCCCGGATGGGCGGGCACGCGCCCGACGAGCTCGAGGCGGCGCGAGAGCGCTTCGACGCCTGGGCGCCGGAGGTGCGCGACCACATCGCCGCGACCCCGCAGGCGTCGATCACCCGCCGCGACCTGCACTGGCTCGCGACGCCGCTGAAGACCTTCCACCGCCCGGGCGTCGTGCTGCTCGGCGACGCGGCGCACGCGATGCTCCCGACCCTCGGGCAGGGCGGCAACCTGACGTTCGAGGATGCCGCGACGCTCGGCATCCTGCTCGCCGACCACCCGCTCGAGCAGGCCCTCCGCGCCTACGACAGCGAGCGCATCCGCCGCACCGACCGCTTCAAGCAGCTCTCGCACCGCCTCGCGCACACGACGACCGAGACGCGCAGCCCGGTGCTCGTCGCGGCCCGCAACGGCGCCTACAACCTCATGCCCGCGATGCTCGCCGAGATCGCCGGCGACTGGATGCTGCACTGGCGCAGCCCGCGCGCGAAGCGCTGACACGAGCCGCGCGGGGAGACACGCCCGAGGGCGACATGGGTAGTTCTCCCCATAGTCCTCTCCCAGGTACCGGCGCTACCGTGTGGCGTAGCCCGGCTGGGGCCCCGCAAGGGGAATCGGGCTACGAGACAGGGATCCGGCGCATCGCGCCGGAGTGCAAGGGCCTCAGGGACGGGGCGTTGCACGACTCGGCGAGAGCCGGTCGTCCACATCACAGAGCGGGGCTCGACTGGGGTCGGGCCCCCTCTCTCGTCTCCGGCCCTATCGCCGAGCAGCCCTTTCCGCGAGCAGCATCGGGAAGACGAGCTCGCGGTTGAGCGGCGCCTCCGCCTCGTCGTCGATGCCGAGCGCCGGGTCGATCCAGCGCACCGCCTCGATCTCGGCGCGCGCGTGCGGCTCGATCGCGTCGCGGGTGCGGAACACGCTCGCCCGCAGCGCGAACCCCGCTTCGTTCGCGGCGCGCGTCTCGAACTCGCCCAGCGGCTCGATGCGGTCGAGGCCGATCTCGACGCCGAGCTCCTCGAGCACCTCGCGCACGCCGCACTCGGCGGCGGTCTCCCCGCCCTCGGGCTTGCCGCCCGGCAGCATCCACGCGCTCGTGCCGCGCTTCCGCACCGTCAACACGGCGCCGTCGGCGCGCTCGAAGCAGATCGCCGAGACCGTGATGATGCCCATGCGTCCAGGCTAGGCGGCTCGGCTACGGGCGGCGGTAGGCGCTGCCGTCCGCCTCGCGCTCGAGCAGGCCCGCGTCGACGAGGTATCGGCGCAGCGTCGCGGGGTCGTCGATGATCGCCGCGAGCCGCTCGGTCACCGCCGCCTCCGAGGCGCTGCCCCCGGCGGGCAGCGCGTGCTCGGCCGCCCACCGCAGCAGCGCCGCGCGATCGGCGGGACGCTTCGGCCACGCGGCGATCCGGCCGTCGCGCACGAACCGGTCGATGCCGCTCGCGGCCGGTCGGTGGCCGAGCAGCGGCGTGAACGGGTCGGCGGGCAGGACGGCGCCGTCGACGACAGTCACGAGGCCGGCGCGCTCGAGCGCCTCGACGGCTCGCCGCTCTCGCGCGGTGAGCGCGGAAGCCTGCACGGGGGAACGGTCGGCGACGCCGAGGACGATGCGCGCCTATGCGAGCCGCCGGCCCTCGTCGGCGAGCGCCGCGGCGATCGGCCTCCACGCATCCGTCATGCACCCATGCTGGCAGGGGACTTCTCCCCATCGCATCTCCAGCGTCGCGCTCCTACGGTGGAGGCGTCGGCTCCGATCGGGGTCGGCGCACCAGGACTTCGAGGGAGTGATCATCGCATGAGCGATTTCGGCGCATCGTATGCAGAGATGGAGTCCGTGGCGGGCAAGCTCGACACGGGCAAGGAGGACATCTCGGGTGTCCTGAAGGACCTGAAGAGCCAGGTCGACACCCTGCTGGGTGAGGACTTCAAGACGCAGCACGCGTCGGGCAAGTTCGGTGAGGGCTACGAGGAGCTCACCTCGGGTCTCGAGAAGGCGATCGAGGGCATCTCCGAGATGGGCGAGGCGCTGCGGGGCATGATGCAGGCGATCCAGTCGCTCGACGAGCAGCTCGCCGGCAGCTGATCGTGCCGCGGTAGCCGGCGGGCGCGCTGCCGCGCCCGCCGGCTCTTCGCATCCCATCCCAACTCGACTCGGAAGGATCACCGTGGACGTCATGCTCGACCTCGAGCGACTCAAGCAGGCTCGCACGAGCCTCGGCAGCGCTGTCGAGAGCTTCAAGGGCGCGAGCTCGTTCAACAACGACCTCGAGCGCGCCGTCGCCGAGCCGGACGACCGGAGCTCACTCCGTCGCAAGGTGAGCGACTTCGAGTCCGACTGGAACGGTCGCCGCGGCGACCTCACCGAGATGCTCGAGGAGATCCACAAGGGCATCGACACCATCATCACCGAGTGGGATCGGTGGGACACCGAGACCGCCGCAGAGCTCGAGCCGACGGGAACCGTCCGATGACCTACCGCTCACCGACGGCCGGCTACGCGCTGCGCCCGCTCGCGGGCAACCCCGACAAGATCGAGACCGACGCCGCGAGCTTCATCCGCCTCGCCGACGACCTCGACGCGCTCTCGAGCGAGCTGCAGGCGATCGGCACCTCCGACGTGCACAGGTCGAAGGGCACGGATGCGCTCGCGGAGCTCGCGCTCAAGGCCAAGCCCGAGGTCGACAAGGCTGAGCAGCGCTACCGCTCCACCGCCGAGGTGCTGCAGGCGTACGCCCCGCAGCTGCGCAAGGCGAAGGACTGGATCGACGATCACCAGGAGTCGATCGAGCAGGCCGAGCGGGATTGGGAGGCCGCCGTCGAGGCGGCGGAGGACGCGCGCCGTGAGCAGCGCAGCCTCACGCGGGTGATGCCCTGGGAGGACGACCCGACCGACGCCGAGCTCACCGCCGCCCAGGGCGCGGTGTCGAGCGCCGAGGGTGCCGAGTCGACGGCCAAGGGGATCCGCGACGAGCGCTGGGAGTCGTTCGAGACCGTCTTCTCCACCTGGTCGGACGCCTACGACGACGCCGTCGCCGGCGTCGACGGCGCGATCGAGGCGGCGGGCAACAACGACGGCTTCTGGGAGGGGCTCGCCGACTTCCTCGACATCCTCGGCTGGGTCGTGACCGGGCTCGCGATCATCGCGCTGTTCGTCTCGGGGCCGATCGGCCTCGCGCTCATGGCGCTCGTGGTCGTCGGATCGCTCGTGCTGCTCGCGGGCAAGATCGCGCAGTACGCGACGGGCCGCACGACCTGGCAGGACGTCGCGCTCGCCGGCTTCGCGCTCGTCACGCTCGGCGCGGGCGGCGCGATCGCCCGGGTCGCGAGCAAGGGCGCGCCGACGCTCAGCGGCGCGATCGGCGCCACTCGCGCCGCGGCGCGACCGGCGATCCGCTCGGGCATGCGCGGCCCGACCCTCAACCCGTTCACGTGGCACCGGCCGCTCTCGAACCGCGTGAGCGCGTGGGGGCAGGCGCGCGCCGCGACGCCGCGGCCCGGCGTGCTCGTCAACGGCTTCGACTCGATCCGCTTCGGGGGCACCGAGACGGGGCGCACGCTGCAGTTCCTCAACACCGCTCGCAGCAACCTCCGCCAGTACCCTGGCGTCGTGAACGGCATCGACGACATGATCGCGCGAGCGACGCCGAGCGTCGCCTCGCAGGTCGGGCAGTTCTCGCTCTGGAGCGTCGGCACCGGGCTGGACCTCGGCGACAAGTTCGGCCTCGTGCCGAAGTCGGACCCGCTCGTGCGCCTGTGAGCATCGCGATCGATCCCGCGCGAGCCCGGTCCCACTGGGAGCGCGCGTACCGCATCGCGACGATCGCCGCCGCCGTGCAGTTCGGGTGGGTGTTCTTCATGGGGCTCCTCGCCGGCGGGCAGTTCCTCGCCGACGAGTGGCCGCGGTGGGACCCGCTCGCCGAGTGGCCGGTGCTCGCCGTGCCCGCGTGGCTCACGATCGCGATCGGCGCAGTCGCGGCAGCGGCGGCCATCGCGATGGCCGTGCGGCGCGAGGTGACGGATGAGGTGGGCGTGGCCTTCCAGGACCTCGCGACGGGCGTGCTCCTGCTCGGCCTCCTCCCGGTCGGGCTCGCTCGCGCGTACGCGGGAGTGGGTGTGCCGGACGGCGCGCTCGGATGGCACTGGATCGCGTCGCTCGTCTTCGTGGTGACGCTCCTCGCGCTCGTGGTCCGCGTCGTCCGCGCCTCGCGCGCGAGCCGCGCGCGTCGCGCCGGGCGGTCGTCGTGAGCGCGGCGTCGCTCCGCGAGGAGCTGACGCGCGAGTCGCCGCGAGGCTTCCGCATCGCGTTCCCGCCGGGCTGGCGGCACTACCCGGTCGACGATCGCGGCCGCGCCGCGCTCCTGCGCGACATCGCTGAGCGCGCGAAGCTCGTCGGCCGACCCGATGTCGACGCGGCACTGCGCCGCAAAGCGCGAGAGCAGTTCGACGGGCTGCGCCAGAGCCGGGGCGTCGCGATGTACGTGCCCGGTGCCGAGGCGACAGCCGCGAGCGGCATGCCGATGTCGGTCGTCGCCTCTCGCTGGCTCGCCCCGGCGGGCACGCCGCTCGAGGCGGACGTGCGCGCGCGGGCGGGGGCCGAGGTCGTGCGCATCGACATGCCGCACGGCACCGTCCTCCGGTGGGTCGTGGACCGCGACGGCGCATCCACTCGGGAGGGCGTGCTGACGCGCACGGTCTCGTACGTCCATCCGGAGCCGGGCGACGACGCGCGGCGCGGCATCCTGCTCACGGCCGGCATCCTGCACCTCGGCACCGACGAGACCGATCGCATGGCCGATGCGCTCGTCGAGCTCGCCGACGCGATCGTGGAGACGTTCCGGTGGAGCTGAGCGACCCGGTCGCGCACTTCGACGCCGACCCGGATGTGTGGGTGCCGGTGCCGCTCGGATTCCCGAGCGAGCGCTGGCCGACGCCGCAGGCGTGGGCGGCGCGAGCGGCGGCCGATCTCGCGCCGTTCTGGCGACTCGACGACCTGCAGCGCGCCGACCTCGAGCACATGGCGCTCGTCATCGCGTCGAGCCCGACTCCGCTGCCCGGGCCGGTCGCGAGGTTCTGGCACCTGCCGCTCGAGCCGGGAGTCTCGCGCGTCGTGCACGCCTACGCCGAGCCGTTCGAGCCCGATTGGCGCGAGCGCATCGAGGAGTGGGCGACCGACGGCTACGAGGGGGCGCTCTTCCAGCGGGCCGAGCCGCGCGCATCCGAGGTGTTCGGCACGCTCGTGTGCACGAGCGCGCTGTGGCCCATCCCCGGCGAGCCCGGCGCCGCGGCCGCGGTCCTGCGCGTGATCGGCGCGCTCGACGACATGATCGTCGTGATCGAGGTGCTCGACGCCGACCTCTCCGTCGCCGCGCGGCTGCTCGAGCCCGCGGTCGGGCTCGCCGAGTCGCTGCGGCTCGGACCTGCCGCATGACCGCGGCGGTCGCGGCGCTCGCGGCAGCTCAGCCCGCCGTGCGCGTGATGAGCTTCGAGAGCACGATCGCCGAGCGCGTGTGGTCGACGGTCGCGGCCGCCCGCACCTTCTCGAGCGCGTCCTCGAGCGCGATGACGTCGCGCGCCCGCATGATGACGATCGCGTCGGCCTCGCCCGTCACGGTGCCGGCCTCGACGATCTCTGGCACTCCGGCGAGGATGCGCTTGAGGTCGGTGGGGGAGACGGTGCCGCGACAGAACAGCTCGACGTACGCCTCCGTGGCGAGGCCCTCGACCGCGGGATCGACCTGCACGGTGAAGCCGCGGATCACTCCGTCGGCGACGAGCCGGTCGATCCGCCGCTTCACGGCAGAGGCGGAGAGGCCGACCTCGGCACCGATGTCCGCGTAGCCGGCTCGCGCATTGAGTCGCAAGCGGTCGATGATGCCGTGGTCGATCCGATCCATACGCACGAATCTACAGTGCCGACCGCCTGACTTGCACGAAACTCGCGTGTAGACCGGCGCATTTGCGTCGAACCGTTGCGACCCTGGATGCATGCAGCAGACGACCGACGCGCGCACCGAGACCGCGAACCCCCGAACCGCGAGCACGCAGACCGCGACCGCGCCGCTCGGCCCCGACGCCCGAGCGGCCGTGCACAAGACCGTGCTCATGTGCCGCCCCGACCACTTCACCGTGAGCTACCGCATCAACCCGTGGATGAACCCCGAGCTCCCGACGAGCACGCCGCTCGCGGTCGAGCAGTGGCAGTCGCTCCACGACGCCTACCGCTCGCTCGGCTACGACGTCGAGCTCATCGAGCCCATCCCCGGCCTCAACGACATGGTCTACGCCGCGAACGGCGGCTTCACGCTCGATGGGCACGCCTACGGCGCGAAGTTCACCTACGAGGAGCGCGTGCCCGAGGGCCCCGCCTACATGTCGTGGTTCGAGGCGAACGGCTTCGAGGTGCACGAGCCGCGCGCGATCAATGAGGGCGAGGGCGACTTCCTGCTCTCGAACGGCGCGATCCTCGCCGGCCACGGCTTCCGCACGACCCTCGAGTCGCACGACGAGCTGCGCAGCATCTTCGATCGCGAGGTCGTGAGCCTGCGCCTCGTCGACCCGTCGTTCTACCACCTCGACACCGCCGTCGCGATCCTCGACGAGTCGAACATCGCCTACCTCCCGAAGGCGTTCGACGACGCGAGCCGCGCGGAGCTCGAGCGCCGCTATCCCGACGCGATCCTCGTCGACGACCAGGACGCATCCGTGCTCGGCCTCAACTCCTTCGGCGACGGCCGCACGATGCTCATCGCCGAGCGCGCGACGGGCTTCGAGCGGCAGCTGCGCGAGCGCGGCTTCGAGACGGTGGGGCTCGACCTGAGCGAGCTGCTGCTGGGCGGCGGCGGCATCAAGTGCTGCACTCTGGAGCTGCGACGATGACGACGGAGGCGACCATGACCGGCACGACGATGCACCAGGCGACGGATGCGGTGGGCACGGACGCGGTGAGCACGGCCACGCGCGACGCGATCGCGCAGGTCGAGGCGCACGCCGCCCACAACTACCACCCGCTGCCGGTCGTCGTGACGGACGCGGAGGGCGCGTGGGTCACCGACGTCGACGGCCGCCGCTACCTCGACTGCCTCGCCGCCTACTCGGCGGTGAACTTCGGGCACGGAAACCCCCGGCTGCTCGCGGTCGCGCACGCGCAGCTCGACCGCGTGACGCTCACGAGCCGCGCCTTCCACTCCGCCGCGCTCGGCCCGTTCGTCGAGGCGCTCGCGGCGCTCGCCGGCAAGGACATGGTGCTGCCGATGAACACGGGCGCCGAGGCGGTCGAGTCGGCGATCAAGGTCGCGCGCCGCTGGGCCTACGAGGTCAAGGGCGTGCCGGCGGGCGAGGCCGAGATCATCGTCATGGAGGGCAACTTCCACGGCCGCACGACGACGATCGTCTCGTTCTCGGACGACCCGGATGCGACGACGGGCTACGCGCCGTTCACGCCCGGCTTCGTGCGCGTACCCTTCGGCGACGCCGCCGCGCTCGAGGCCGCGATCACGCCGCGCACCGCCGCGGTGCTGCTCGAGCCCATCCAGGGCGAGGCGGGCATCAAGATGCCGCCGGCCGGCTACCTGCAGCGCGTGCGCGAGGTCACCTCGCGCGAGCGGGTGCTGCTCATCGCCGACGAGATCCAGTCGGGGCTCGGCCGCACGGGCGCGACGTTCCAGTGCGACAACGAGGGCGTCGTGCCCGACGTCTACCTGCTCGGCAAGGCGCTCGGCGGCGGGGTCGTGCCGGTCTCGGCGGTCGTCGCCGACGCCGACGTGCTCGGCGTGCTGACGCCCGGCTCGCACGGCTCGACGTTCGGCGGCAACCCCCTCGCGGCGGCGGTCGGGCTCGAAGTGGTGCGGATGCTCTCCGAGGGACACATGCAGGCTCGCGCCCGCGAGCTCGGCGAGCGCCTGCACGCGGGGCTCGCCGAGCTCGTCGGCCACGGGGTCACCGAGGTGCGCGGCGCGGGGCTGTGGGCCGGGATCGACATCGATCCCGCGGTCGGCACCGCGCGCGACGTGTGCGTGCGGCTGCTCGAGCGCGGCGTGCTCGCGAAGGACACGCACGGGCAGACCGTGCGCCTCGCGCCGCCGATCGTCATCGAGGAGGCCGACCTCGACCTGCTGCTCGACGCGTTCCGCGAGGCCGTCGGCGCATCGCGCTGACGACCGAGCGGGTCGAGGAGCCGGCCATTCCGGCCGGCGTCTCGAGACCAAGAGGCCGTCAGCGTCCCGCGCTGACGACCGAGCGGCTCACGGCTCCGGCGTCGCGCCCATCGGGTCGGCCGCCTCGCTCGAGCCATCCGCCTCGGCCGGCGAGATGCGCTCGCCCGCGCCGTCGGCGGCCTCGTCGAACGCCGACGTGCCGTCCGAGAGCGTCTCGGCGATGATGCCGAAGTAGTTGCCGTCGGGATCGCGGAGGTACGCGACGCGGCCGACGCCGCGCATGTCCTCCGCCGGCACGGCCTCGCTCCCGCCGAGCTCGACCGCGCGCGCGACCGCCGCATCCGCGTCGTCGACGCCGATCACGACGTTGCAGCCGTTGACCGGGGCGTCGGCGGCGGGCGCCGGGCCTTCGCGGAGCGCGAGGCCGCCGTTGATGCCCATGCCCGGCGCATCCATCTGGATCGAGCCGTCGCCGGTCTCGATCGTCCAGTACGGCACGTCGCCGAACTGCTCGAAGCGCCACTCGAAGAGGCCGCTGTAGAAGTCGATGAGCCGCTGCGGCTCGGAGGCGTAGATCTCGAAGTGCACGACGAGGCTGCTCATGCCGCGACGCTACGCGGTCGCTGCCGCCCGCACCAGGGTCGGCGCCGCCCAGCGCTCGCGACGCCGGGTCTGCCCGCATGCATAGGCGAAGGGGAGTATGGTCGCGGGGTGGCTGAAAGCATCCTCCTCGGGCACGCACCCAGGCCGACCGACGGCGCCCAGCTCGCGAAGCGCATCCGCACGGTCGTGATCGCCGCGGAGCCCGCCGGCATCGCCTGCACGTCGATCATCGACGCCGAGCTCGACGGCGCCGACATCGCCAGGCTCCACCTCGACCTCACGGGCTTCATCCTCGCCGGCGAGGTCGATCGCGATCGCGCGCGGCTCGAGCCGCAAGGCGCCTCCGTCGCGTGGGAGTCGGCCGTGCTGCGCGACCTGCGCGTGCACGCCGCCCCCATGCACGTCTCGGGCGCCGACGTGACGCTCGACGCGCAGCTGACCGACGTGCCGTTCACCTGGATCGAGACCGATCACGGGGAGCTCGCGGTCGACCTCGCGCGCCCGACCGCCGATCGGCCGCTGCACGGGCACGCGATGGTGTCGGTGCCCAAGGCGCAGATCGGCAAGGCGGTGCTGGGCCTCGCCGAGTCGGCGCTGCTCGACCACGGCGTCTCGGTCTCGAAGCTCGAGCTCGATGTCGAGTCGACGGGACCGCGCGACCTGCGCATCGCCGTCGACGCGAAGGTGCGCAAGGGACTGCTCGGCGCCTCGGTGCGCGGCACCGCGAGTGCGTCGATCGACGACCGCATGGGCGTGACGCTCTCCGACATCAAGGTCGACAGCGGCAATCCGCTCGTCTCGGCGATGCTCGGCGCCATGCGCGGCAAGATCGAGCGCTACGAGGGCCGCCGCATCGACCTCGCCGCCGAGCTGCCGACGGGCATCAGCCTCGCCGACGTGCAGGTGCGCGTGACCGACGCGGTCACGATCGAGGCGCGGCTGGTCTAGCCCGGCTTCGACACGCTGGCGCCCGCGGCGCGCAGCGGCTCAACCGGCGGGGTGCAGCGGGGTCAGCCAGCGGGGACGAGCGCGTCCGGCGCGAGGCGCAGTCCCGACGCCTCGAGGCGGCGGCGCGACTCGTCGGCGTCGATCCAGTCGAGGTGCGGGAACGCGCCGAGCGGCACCACCGAGTGCAGCACCGTCGTCGGGTAGACGTGCACGAGGTTGAACGCCCGGGCCCCGTCGCGTCCGCGCGTGCCGCCGACCGGCACGTTGAGGTCCTGCGTGTAGCACGTGGCGGAGGCGACCGACACGGGGATGCCGCCGAACGTCGCGGTCGACGAGTAGTGCAGGTGGCCCGCGAGGATCGAGCGCACGTCGGTGCCGACGAGCGCCTCCTCGAGGTTGCGCTGATCGCGCAGCTCGACGCTCGCCGCGAGCTCGAGCACGCTCGGCACCGGCGGGTGGTGCAGGGCGAGGATCGTGCCGTCGGGCGCCGGCTCCGCGAGCACGCCGCGGAGCCACTCGAGCTGCTCGTCGCCGACCTCGCCGTGGTGGTGGCCCGGCACGGTCGAGTCGAGCGTCACGATCCGGAGCCCGCCGACGTGCGTCACCGCGTCGATCGGGGCGTCGGAGGGGGCCTCGCCCAGCAGCTCGGTGCGGAACGCGCGCCGGTCGTCGTGGTTGCCCATCACCCACACGACCTGGGCGCCGAGATCCTCCGCGACCGGGTCGACGATCCGGCAGAGGCGACGGTACGCATCCGCCTCACCGCGATCGGCGAGGTCGCCGGTGAAGACGATCGCCTCGGGCCGCGCGCCGGAGGCCTCGAACTCGTCGAACAGGCGGCGGAGGTGGTCCTCGCTCGCGACGCGGTCGTAGAGGCGGCCGCCGCCCGCGAGCAGGTGGGTGTCGGAGATGTGGAGGAGGAAGTGGTCCGGCCGGGGGTGCTCGGCGGATCGGGTGGTCACGATTCGTCCTGTTCCAAGGTGTCGGCTCTTCATCGAACTTGCTCGGAGGCTAGTCCAGCGCACGCGCCCGAACGCGACGTGAACGCGGCGTGTACGAGGGAGAACACGCCGCTCCGGCACCGGATTCCGGGGAAGTACCATGGGATGTACCCCGAGGAGAGGAACGGCGCGCCCAGTGGCAGACGAGCACGAGCGGAAGGTCGACGACCCGGACAGCGTCTTCACGCCCGCCCGACCGGTCTCGCGCATCCGCGTCTCGGAGGCTCCCGAGCTCGTGGTGCTGCCGTCCGGCGGCCGCTTCAGCCGCTTCGATCGGGCCGACGTCGTGCTGCAGAAGGGCCGCTACGCGCTGCTGAGCGGCCACATGACGCCGCACGAGTCGATGGTGGAGGACCTCCTCGCGCTGCGCGACGCGCTCGACGCCGCCGACATCCCGTGCCTGCTCGTGCGCGACGACGACGGGCGGCCGATCGTCGCGGTCGACAAGGCGCTGCGCAAGGAGCTCGCGGCCGCGCTCGCCGAGGCGTTCGCCGACGAGCCCTTCTACGCCGAGGCGATCGCGCCCGAGAAGGCGCTCGGCCGCGGCGCGGTGCTGCTCGCCGACGGCCGTCTCGCGGGGCACCGGAAGGCCGGCGCGATGCGCGTCTACCGGCCGCGCGTCGCCCCCGCCGGCCGGCTCCGCTACGGCCGCGAGACGGCGGTGCAGCTCGAGCTGTGGCGCTTCGGCGACGAGACGCTCAAGGCGCCGCTGCCCAACGCGCTCATGCGCGCGACGATGCCGCGGAGCGAGGCGGTCGTCGACACGGTGCTGCGGTACGGCCGCGAGTGGCAGACGATCCGCGACATGTGGGAGCCGCTCGCGAGCGACGTCTCGTTCGACATCGACATGGTCTTCTCGTGGGTCGACGGCTCGAGCGACGAGTTCCAGCGCGAGCGCGCGAAGCGCATGCAGGCCTACGTCGTGGGCGAGGGCGACGACTCGGAGGCGCGCTTCCGCCAGATCGACGAGCTCAAGTACGCGCTGCGCTCGGTGCACATGCACGCGCCGTGGGTGCGCCGCATCTTCATCGCGACCGACTCGCCCGCGCCCGAGTGGCTCGCCGATCACCCGAAGGTGACGATCGTGCGCGCCGGGGAGATGTTCGCCGACCCCTCGGTGCTCCCGACGCACAACTCGCACGCCGTCGAGGCGCAGCTGCACCACATCGAGGGCCTCAGCGAGCACTTCCTCTACTCGAACGACGACATGTTCTTCGGGCGGCCGCTCAAGCCGGATGTGTTCTTCTCCCCGGGCGGGATCACGAAGTTCGTCGAGGCCACCACGCGCATCGGCATGGGCGAGACGCACGCGAAGCGCTCAGGGCACGACAACGCCGCGCGCACGAACCGCCGCCTGCTGCGCGAGCGGTTCGGTGCCATCACGACGCGGCACCTCGAGCACTGCGCGGCGCCGCTGCGGCGGAGCGTCATGGCCGAGCTCGAGGCCGAGTTCCCCGAGGACTTCCGCCGCACGGCCGCGTCGCGCTTCCGCTCGGCGACCGACATCTCGGTCACGAACTCGCTCTACCACTACTACGCGCTCATGACCGGGCGAGCGGTGCAGCAGCACGACGCCAACGTGCAGTACATCGAGACGACGCTCAAGAAGGCGCTGCCGGCGATGGCGCGGCTGCTGAAGAAGCGCGACCAGGACATGTTCTGCCTCAACGACGGCTCGTTCCCCGAGATCTCGGTCGAGGAGCGCACGGCTGCGGTGCGCGGGTTCCTCGAGGCGTACTTCCCGATCCCCGCACCCTGGGAGCGGCAGTCCGCGGCCGCGGCCGCCTCGGTGCCGGCGACGTCCGCCTCGGGCTGAGCCGGGCGGCGGCATGACGCAGGCATCCGATGTTCGCGGGCTGTCGCGAGGAGGGGAATGCGACTCCTGCGCGTCGAGTCGCGCGAACATCGGATCTCTGTCACGCTAGTCGCTGGATCGAAGGAGTTCCCATGCGGCAAGCGGTCATCGGCGTCGATGTCGGCACCTCGAGCACGAAGGGCGTGCTCGTGGGCCTCGACGGCGAGGTGCTCGCGAGCGCGGCGCGCGAGCACGCGGTCGATCGGCCGGCACCGGGCCACGTCGAGATGGACGCCGAGCGCTGGTGGCTCGAGCTCATCGAGCTCGTCCGGGAGCTGCTCGAGCGCGGCAGCGCTGAGGTCGTCGCGGTCGGCGTGAGCGGCATGGGCCCCTGCGTCGTGCTGCTCGACGCAGACGGGGCACCGGTACGGCCCGCGATCCTCTACGGCGTCGACACGCGAGCCGGCGAGCAGATCGCGCGGCTGCGCGCCGAGCTCGGGGAGGGGCCGATCGTCGAGCTCGGCGGCACGCCGCTCACCTCGCAGGCCGCGGGGCCGAAGATCGCCTGGGTGCGCGAGCACGAGCCGGAGGCGTACGCGCGAGCGCGATCCTTCGCGATGCCGGCGTCGTTCCTCGCCCACCGCCTGACGGGCGAGCTGCTGCTCGACCACCACTCCGCGAGCCAGTCCTGGCCGCTCTACGACCTCGACGGCGCGCGCTGGCACGAGCCGTGGTGGGACGCGATCGCGCCGGGCATCGAGCGGCCTCGGCTCGCGCTGCCGAGCGACGCCGCGGGCACCGTCACTGCCGAGGCCGCGCGCCTCACCGGGCTCCCGGCGGGCATCCCCGTCGCGCTCGGCACGATCGACGCGTGGACGGAGGCGGTGAGCGCCGGCGCGACGGGCAGCGGCGACCTCATGCTCATGTACGGCACGACGATGTTCCTCATCACGACGACGGACGAGCGGCCGGCCGCACCGGGCATGTGGACGACGCGCGGCGTGGAGGCCGGCTCGTACTCGCTCGCCGGCGGCATGGCGACATCGGGCGCGATCACGACGTGGCTTCGCGACCTGCTCCCCGGGAGCGACTACGCGACGCTCACCCGGCTCGCGGAGGAGAGCGGGCCGGGCGCGGGCGGGCTGCTGATGCTGCCGTACTTCGCGGGCGAGCGGACGCCCATCCAGGATCCGGATGCGCGCGGCGTGCTCGTGGGCATGGCCCTCGACACCACCGCGGGCGACCTCTATCGCGCGGCGCTCGAGGCGACCGCCTTCGGTGTGCGCCACAACATCGAGGTGATGCGCGATGCCGGCACCCGCATCGACCGCGTCGTCGCGGTCGGTGGCGGCACGACGGGCGGGCTCTGGACGCGCATCGTCTCGGACGTGATCGGGCTGCCGCAGGCCGTGCCGAGCGTGACGGTGGGCGCGAGCTTCGGCGCCGCCTTCCTCGCGGCCGGGCTCGTCGGCGATCCCGACATCGCCGCATGGAACCCGCCCGCGCTGGTCGTCGAGCCCGACCCTGCGCGACGCGCGCTCTACGACGAGCGCTATCGGCACTACCGCGACCTCTACCCGGCCACCCGCGAAGTCGCCCACGCGCTCGCGGCCGGCAGCCGCTGACCACCTACAGGAGGAGCACCATGACGACCGCCTATGCCATCCCCGAGCGACGCGCGTGGCCTGAGGCCGCGCCCAGGACCGTCTACGCCGTCGCGTCTGGCGACCTCCGGCTCGCCGCGAACACGACGTGCTGGCCGGCGCAGCAGGCCTTCGAGGCCCAGGTGCGCGCGGCCCTCGAGTCGCACGGGTGGGCGATGCAGCGCGCGCACGACGTGGACCCCGAGACGGGGCACGGCTTCATCGACTCCCAGGCCCGGGGCATCGAGGTCTTCCGCTCGGTGCCGAAGGAGGCGCCGGTCGTCGTCGTCGACGCTGTCTGGCAGTACAGCCACCACGTGCTCGCGGGCCTCCGCGCGCACCGAGGGCCGATCCTGATCGTGGCCAACTGGGCGGGAGAGTTCCCCGGCCTCGTCGGCCTGCTCAACCTCACGGCGAGCCTGACCAAGGCCGGCATCGCGCACTCGATCCTTTGGAGCGAGGACTTCACCGACGAATGGGCGCTCGGCAAGCTCCGCGAGTGGCTCGACACCGGTTCGATCGAGCACGACACGTCGCACGTGCGCCCCCTCGGGGCGCTGCCCGACGGCCCGGAGGCCGAGCTCGGCACGGCGCTCGCGGAGCAGCTGCGCGACGACCACGCGGTCATCGGCATCTTCGACGAGGGCTGCATGGGCATGTACAACGCGATCATCGACGACGAGATGCTCAACGCGACGGGCATCTACAAGGAGCGGCTCTCGCAGAGCGCGCTGCTCGCCGAGATGGATCGCGTGCCCGCCGGGGAGGCCGAGGCGGCGCTCGGTTGGCTGGAGGACGCGGGGCTGCGGTTCCACTGGGGCACGGACGACGCGACGGAGCTGACCCGCGCGCAGGTGCTGAGCCAAATGCGCATGTACATCGCGGCACTGCGCATCGGCGACGACTACGGCGTCGATGCCATCGGCATCCAGTACCAGCAGGGCCTCAAGGACCAGTGCGCCGCCTCCGACCTGGCCGAGGGCCTGCTCAACAACGTCGAGCGCCCGCCGGTGCGCTCGCGCGACGGCGCTCGCGAGCTGTGGCCGGGGGCGCCGCTGCCGCACTTCAACGAGGTCGACGAAGGGGTCGCGGTCGATGCGCTCGTGACGAACCGGGTGTGGACCGCGATGGGCTTCGACCCCGCGACGACGCTCCACGACATCCGCTGGGGCGAGGAGTACGACGGCGACTTCGTCTGGGTGTTCGAGATCTCGGGCTCGGTGCCCGCGAGCCACAACGGCGGCTACGACAAGTCCTACTCGATGCGCCAGGTGCCGATGTTCTTCCCGAAGGGCGGCGGCACGCTCGCGGGGGTCTCGAAGCCTGGGGAGATCGTCTGGTCGCGGGTGTTCGTGATGGACGGCGCGCTGCATGCCGACGTCGGCCGCGCGCACGTCGTGGAGCTGCCGGAGGAGGAGACGCGCCGCCGGCTGGAGTCGACGGACCCGCAGTGGCCGATCATGCACGCCGTCCTGCACGGCGTGAGCCGCGACCAGCTCATGGCGCGGCACAAGTCGAACCACGTGCAGGTGGCCTACGCCCCCGATGCCGAAGCCGCCGACCGCGCGCTCACCGCGAAGGCGGCCATGCTCTCGGGCATGGGCATCCAAGTGCACCTCTGCGGCGACGTCGCGCTGTGAGCCGTGGGCGGTCGGATGTCTGACGGAGCCTCATCCCGACGCATCCGACCGGCCGATGCGGCGCGGAGCGCGGCCCGCGCGCGGCGCTGCCCGCGCCGACGGTCCGCCAACGGCGCGGCCGAGCGCGACCTGGCGCGGCCCGCGCGCACCGGCCAAATGGTTATCCGCTCGTGACCTTCCGGGGTCGCGCATGGCGCGCGCGGTAGGTACATTCAGATACAACTTGCGACGGCGGTTCCGATGTGGGCATCATAGGTCGGATCTTTCCGACGCGAGTCGGCGACGACTATTCCTCCAACGAAGCAGGTTCGACGTGACAGCAGCCCTCCTCGAGGTCGAGGGGATCAGCAAGAGCTTCCCGGGCGTCCGGGCGCTCCACGAGGTGCAGTTCAGCCTGCACGCCGGTGAGGTGCTCGTGCTCGTCGGCGAGAACGGAGCGGGCAAGTCGACGCTCATGAAGATCCTCTCGGGGATCTACCAGCGCGACACAGGGTCGATCCGCGTCGACGGGCAGGAGGTCGAGATCACGACGCCGGCCCGCGCGCAAGAGCTCGGGATCAGCATCATCCACCAGGAGATGAACCTCATGCCCGACCTCACGGTCGCGCAGAACATCTACATCGGGCGCGAGCCGCGCAAGGGTCCCTTCCTCGACGAGCGCGGTCTGAACCGGAAGGCGCAGCAGCTCCTCGACGAGCTCGGGATCAAGCTCGATGCGAAGGCGCTCGTCGGCGACCTCACCGTCGCGAAGCAGCAGATGGTCGAGATCGCGAAGGCGCTCTCGTTCAACGCGCGCGTGCTCATCATGGACGAGCCCACGTCCGCGCTCACCGACACCGAGGTCGAGACGCTCATCGGGCTCATCGAGAGCCTGCGGGCCAAGGGCACCGGCATCATCTACATCTCGCACCGCATGGAGGAGCTCAAGCGCCTCGCCGACCGCGTGACCGTGCTCCGCGACGGCGAGTACATCGGCACGCTCGAGCGCGACGAGATCCACGTTCCCACGATCATCGAGATGATGGTCGGCCGCGCCATCGACGAGGGCGCTCGACCGCGCGCGAGCGAGCACGCCCGCGACGACGTCGTGCTGCGCGTGAGCGGGCTCTCGACCCGGGATCTGCTGCGCGACGTCAGCTTCGAGCTCCACCGCGGCGAGATCCTCGGCTTCGCCGGGCTCATGGGCGCTGGCCGCACTGAGAGCGCCCGCGCGATCATCGGCGCCGACCCTCGCACGGCCGGCTCGATCGAGGTGCACGGCAAACCGGTGACGATCCGCCAGCCGGCGGACGCCGTCAAGGCGGGCATCGGCTACCTCTCCGAGGACCGGAAGCGCCTGGGGCTCATGCTCGAGCAGAGCGTGACCTTCAACACCTCGCTCGCCTCGATCGACCGATTCACCGGGCCGCTCGGCTTCGTGCAGCAGGCGAAGGCCCGGCGGGTGGCGCAGCAGTACGTCGAGGACCTGCGCACGAAGACGCCCTCGACCGAGCAGCTCGTCAAGCTGCTCTCCGGGGGCAACCAGCAGAAGGTCGTCATCGCGAAGTGGCTGGCGCGCGACAGCGACATCCTGATCTTCGACGAGCCGACGCGAGGCATCGACGTCGGCGCGAAGGAGGAGATCTACCGGCTGCTGCAGCGACTGGCGGACGAGGGCAAGTCGATCATCGTCATCTCGAGCGAGCTGCCCGAGGTGCTGCGACTCGCGCACCGCATCGTTGTGATGGCGAACGGCCGGGTGACCGGCACGCTCGCCAACGAGGACGCGACCCAGCAGAAGATCATGGACTACGCGACGAACCTGGTCGCGGACGAACAGGGAGCAGCATGAGCGACACCATTCAGCAGACCCCTGCGCCGGCACCCTCCGACGAGGCCGTCGCGAGGGAGCGCGGCAAGCGCGCCGACATCTGGCGCAAGGGCCTGCAGCAGGGCCTCGCCTTCGGCACGCTCATCGTGCTGCTGGTCTTCTTCTCGATCGCGAGCAGCAACTTCTTCACGTGGTCGAACATCTCGGGCATCCTGCTCGCGACCGCCGTCATCGGCATCCTCGCCCTCGGCACGACGTTCGTGATCACGACGGGCGGCATCGACCTGTCGATCGGCACCGGCATGACGCTCGCCTCCGTGATGACCGGCATCTTCGCGGTCAACCTCGGGATGCCCCTCGTGGTCGGTGTGCTCGCGGGCATCGCGACGGGCGCGCTCATGGGGCTCATCAACGGCGTCAACGTCGCCTTCCTGCGGCTGCCGCCGTTCATCGCGACGCTCGCGATGATGATGGTGGCGCAGGGCCTCGCGCTCGTCATCTCCGGCGTCCGCCCGATCTACTTCTCGAGCGTCCCGGGGTTCAAGGGCATCGCGACCGGCACCCTCGTCCCAGGCCTCCCGAACGCGGTGCTCATCATGTTCGCGCTCGCGGCGATCGCCTACGTCATGCTCGCGAAGACGTCGTTCGGCCGCTACACGGTGGCGATCGGCTCCAACGAGGAGGCGACGCGCCTCTCCGGCGTGAACACGCGCCGCTGGCTCGTCACCGTCTACACCGTCGCGGGCGTCTTCACCGGCATCGCCGGTGTCGTCATGGCGGCTCGCCTCGACTCGGCGCAGCCGCAGCTCGGCGTCGGCTACGAGCTGCAGGCGATCGCCGCGGTCATCATCGGCGGCACCTCGCTGCTCGGCGGCCGGGGCTCCATCGTCGGCACCCTCATCGGCGCCCTCATCATGAGCGTGCTCATCAACGGCCTGCGGATCATGTCGATCCAGACCGAGTGGCAGAACGTCGTCGTCGGCGTCGTGATCGCCATCGCGGTGTTCGCCGACACCCTGCGCAACCGCAAGGGCGTCTGAGAAGCCTGCGCACGACGGCCCCGTGCCGACCGTCGCGCGCTGCCGGAGCGCTCCGGCACCTCCTCGCCCGCGAGGGAGACAGCGGCACAGCACCAAGGAGAGAGTCGGGCCACCGGCTCCGAGAGACAACGGAGTTTCCATGAAGTTCAGCAAGAGGACGGCGCTCTTCGCCGGCACCGCGGCGGTCGCGCTCGCGCTCGTCGGCTGCTCCAGCGGCGGCTCGGCGCCGACCGCCTCGGAGGGCGGCACGGGGGCGGAGGGCAACGGCGAGGGCCTGCAGATCGCGCTCGTGTCGAAGGGCTTCCAGCACCAGTTCTGGCAGGCCGTGCGCACGGGCGCGGAGGAGGCCGCTGCGGAGCACGGCGTCGAGGTGACCTTCGAGGGTCCCGCCGCCGAGACCGAGATCGACGCGCAGCTGCAGATGCTGCAGGCGGCGATCGACCGCGGCCCCGACGCGATCGGCTACGCCGCGCTCGACCCGCAGGCGTGCATCCCGCTCTACGAGACGGCCGAGTCCGCCGGCATCCCGATCGTGGAGTTCGACGCGCCCTGCGACAGCGAGTACAGCCAGAACCTCGCGGCGACCGACTCCATCGCGGCGGGTGCGCTCGCCGCCAAGCACATGGCCGAGCTCATCGGTGGCGAGGGCCAGATCGGCATCGTCGGCCACAGCCAGATCAACTCGACCGGTGTCGAGCGCCGGGACGGCTTCGTGCAGTACATCGAGGAGAACCACCCCGACATCGAGATCGTCGACATCCAGTACGGCGACGGCGACCACCTCCGCTCGGCCGACATCGCCAAGGCGATGATCGCCGCGCACCCTGACCTCGTCGGCCTCTACGGCACGAACGAGGGCTCGGCGATCGGCATCGTGAACGCGGTGAGCGAGCTCGGCCTCCCGAACGGCGAGATCACGGTCATCGGGTTCGACTCCGGCGCCGCGCAGATCGAGGCGATCCGCAGCGGTGCGATGGCGGGCGCGATCACGCAGGACCCGATCGGCATCGGCCGCACGGTGGTCGAGAACGCCATCGCCGCGATCAACGGCGAGGAGCTCGACGACTTCACCGACACCGGCTCGTACTGGTACGACGCTGACAACATCGACGACCCGGAGATCGCCGCGGTCCTCTACGAGTGACCCGCTGATCCAGCGGCGGCGCCCCCGGTCCTCGCGGATCGGGGGCGCTCGCTACGCCGGGAGCGCGAGCAGCGCGCGCGGATGGTCGACGAGCATGCGCTCGACGACCTCGTCGCCGACCCGCTCGCGCAGGCGCGGCACGTAGCGGTCGCCGAGGTACGCGAGCCCCGGCATGCCGCCGTAGGCGATGTAGCGCGAGGCGCGCGCGACGTCGCCTCCGAGCGCGATGCGATCGTGCCCGCTATCGACGACCGCGGCGGTGAGCTCGAGCAGCTCGTGGTCGCTGTGCTCCCGCCACCGGGCCATGCCGTCGTAGCCGAGCGTCGCGCCGCGCTCGATGAGCGAGGCGTGGAAGCCGGGGTCGAGCAGCCGGTCCGCGTGCGCGAGCAGCACGCGCGCGGCCCCGACGCCCGCGCGCTCGAGCAGGTCGAGCACCTCGTGGGCGGCGGTGCCGTGCTCGAGGTGCACGACGAGGGCCGCACCGGTCGCGGCGTGCGCGATGGCGGCCGCCTCGAGCGTCGCTCGCTCGAACGCGGAGATCGACCAGTAGCCGATGCCGGTCTTGACGACGCCCGCCCGCACCGGCGCGCCGTCGTGCCGCGCTGCGCGGGCGCCCACCTCGTCGCGCACCGGCATCCCGTCGCGCAGGTCCGCGATGAACCGCTCGGCGCGCGCTCCGACGTCGAGCTCGCGGAGCGGGTGTCCCGCCGGGTAGTGCGCCTCGCGGTGGAGCCCCGTGCTCGCGACCACCGCGAGCCCCGTCGCGGCGCTGATGGCGGCGGCATCCTCCGGTCGCCTGCCGAGCCCGATCGGGGTCGCGTCGAGCATCGCCGCGAAGCCGCTGCCGCGCAGGGCGCTCGCCTCCGCCTCCGACCGCTCCGGGTCGTCGAGCTCGTCGCCGGGCAGGAGGGGCGAGACCTGGAAGAGGTGCTCGTGCGCATCGACCGGCCCGAGCGACGCGGCATCGATGTCGCCGAGCACGGTGCGGACGCGCGCCATCAGCGGAACGGGGTCGCGGCGTCCGCGAGGCGCTCGACGAGCGCCGGCGTCATCTCGAGCCCGAAGACCTCGGCGATGACCTGCGTCCAGCCGTGGATGAAGTAGCGCCAGCCGTCGACGACCTCGAGACCGCGCTCGGCCGCTTGCGCCTCGGCTTGACGGAGGAACTCGAGCGAGCCGCGGTAGTTGAACTCCCACGCGACGGCGCGCTCGGGGAACGGCGTGCCGTCCGGCAGCGGGGAGCCGGGCCGATCCTTCCCGAGGCCGGATGCGTTGACGACGAGGCTGCCGGCCGGCGCGTCGGCGAGCACGGCGCGCGTCGCCTCGGGGCTCGCCTCCACGAGGTGGAGCAGCTCGAGCGGCGTGCCGCGCCGCGCGTGGACCTCGGCGAGGTGGTCGAGCCGAGCACGGCTCGTGTCGGTGACGACGATGCGGCGCGGCGCGTCCTCTCGCTCGGCGAGGCGCCAGGTGAGCGCGAGACCGGCGCCGCCGGCCCCGAGCACGACGGCGTCCCGCACGCCGCCGAACGCTTGCGACCCCACGATCTCGTCGAGCGCGAGCCCCGCGGTGAGCGGATCCTTCGCGTGGCCGAGCAGCCGCTCGCCCCGCTTGGCGATGCTCGAGACCTCGCCGCAGGCCCGCGCGAACTCGTCGAGCTCGTCGAAGAGGTCGCTTGCCGCGGCGTAGAGCGCCATCTTGTGCGTGGTCACGAGCGCACCGCGGTGGTCGGGATCGTCGCGGATGGCCTCGACGAGCGCCCGGTACTGCGCGTCGGTCGCGTCGAGCGGCAGGTCGTGCCCCTCGAGCCGGCGCGTGGGGAGCTCGAGGATCTCGGCCCAGACGGGGAAGATGCGCATGATCGACGACGCGCCCGTGGAGACGCCGATGAACCCCATCCGACCGCTCATGCCGACCTCGCCGCCCGCAGCGCGTCGGCGTACCGCGCCGCGCGCGTCTCGATCGCGTCCCAGTCGCCAGCCTCGAGCGCCGCGCGGGGCAGCAGGTCACCCCCCGCGCCGACCGCGATGGCGCCGGCGGCGAGGAAGTCGGCGAGGTTCTCGGCCGTGACGCCGCCCGTCGGCATGAGCACGGCGTCGGCGAAGGGCTCGCGGAGCGCCTTGACGAGCGCCGGCCCGCCGAGGGACGCGGGGAAGACTTTCACGACGTCGACGCCGAGCGCCATCGCCTGCATGACCTCGCTCGGCGTCATCGCGCCGGTCATGGTGGTGAGCCCGGTCGCGAGCATCGCGCGCGCGAGCTCGGGGAGCGTGCCGGGCGAGACCAGGAAGGCGGCGCCCGCGGTCGCCGAGGCCTCGGCCTGGGCCGCGGTCGTCACCGTGCCGGCCCCGACGACCGCGCCGGGATGGCGGTGCCGCAGCTCGGCGATCGCCTCGAGCGCACCGGGGGTCGAGAACGTCACCTCGATGCCGGTGATGCCGCCGCGCACGAGCGCGTCGCCGGCTGCGACGGCGGCCTCGGCGCTCGGGGCGCGGACGACGGCGAGCACGCCGGCCTCCCTCACGCGCTGCAGCGTGCCCGCTGCGAGTCGGTCGGTCACTGCGGCTCCTTCCCGCGGCCCTCTGCCGCGCTGTCGATGCGGTTGACGGGGTGGGGCGCCGGGCGCCCCTCGAGCACGGCGAGCGCGTTCGCGACGGCCATCGCCCCCATCGCGTCGACCGCCTCGACCGTCTGCGCGCCGAGGTGCGGCGTCACCGTCACCCGATCGGCGAGGTCGTCGGCGAGGAGCGGCGAGGCGCTCGCCGCCGTGTCGCCCGAGAGCGTGTCGGCCGCGAACGCCGCGACTCGGCCGTCGCGGATCGCCGCCGCGAGCGCTGCCTCGTCGACGAGGTCGGCTCGAGCGGTGTTGACGAGCACGATCGGCCGCTCGAGCCGGTCGAGCCACGAGGCGTCGACGAGCGCCTGCCCACCCGGCGCGTGGAGGGAGACGAGGTCGCAGCGGTCGGCCATGGCGGCGAAGTCGAGCGGCTCGGCTCCGGCCGAGCGCACCTGCGCCGCGTCGAGCATGGGATCCGCGGCGAGGATGCGCGGGCCGAAGCCCCGCAGGCGGGCGGCGACGCCGCGGCCGATGCGGCCGAGCCCCACGATGCCGACCGCGAGGGCGCCGAGCTGGCGGCCGCGCAGCGCGCTCCAGTCGCCCGCGCGCACGCGCCGGTCGCCCGCGGCGATCGAGCGCAGCGCCGCGAGCATGAGCGCGACGGCGTGGTCGGCGACGGCGTCGGCATTCGCGCCCGGCGTGTTGGCGACCACGATGCCGCGCGCGGTCGCGGCCTCGACGTCGACCGCGTCGACGCCGACGCCGTATCGGGCGATGACGCGCAGCCGCGGCGCCGCGTCGAGGTGCGCCGCGGTCACGGGCCCCGTGCCGGCGACCCAGGCGTCCGCCTCGGCGAGCGCGGCGCGGAGCTCCCCGAGCGGGTGGTCGCTCGCGCCCCGCGAGACGCGGTGCCCGGCGGCCTCGAGCTCGGCGACGAGGTCGCGGTCGCCCGCGCCGAACGAGCGGCTCGTGGCGAGGATGGAGGCCATCAGCTCGCGCCGCCCGCGAACCACGGCGCGAGCGCGGCGTAGGCCTCGTCGAACCGCGCGAGCCGCTGCCGGTAGGCGTCGTGGCGCGCGGGATCCGGCGAGAACTCCGCCGTCACCTCCGAGAGGCCGCGGGCGGCGTCGAAGGAGTCGACGAGGCCGAGCCCGACGGCGCCCACCACGGCCGCCCCGAGGCTGTTCGCCTCCTCGACGACCGAGCGGCGGCGCACGGGCACGCCCCACGCATCCGCCATGATCTGCAGCCACGCGTCGCTCGCCGCGCCGCCGCCGACGGCGTCGACGCGGTCGATCGCGGCGCCGGACTCCCGGAACGCGTCGATGCAGAGCGCGAGGTTGAAGGCGACGCCCTCGAGCACGGCGCGCACGAGGTGCGGTCGGGCGTGGTGGCGGCCGATGCCGACGAACGCGCCGCGCGCGGCGGGCTCCCAGCGAGGTGCGCGCTCGCCGAGGAGGTAGGGCAGGAAGTAGAGGCCTCCGGTGTCCGCGTCGTCGGTGTCCGCCTCCGCGACGAGCGCCGCGAGCGACCGGCCGTCCGGGTCCGGGGCGAGCACCTCGTGGATCCAGCTCACGGACGCTCCCGCCGCCTGCATGGTGGCGGTCGGGACGTAGCGGCCCGGCACGACGTGGTCGAACGTGAACGTGCGCATGCTCGCGTCGAGCACCGGCGCCTCGCTCGTGAACGAGATCCACGACGACGTGCCGAGGCACGCGTACGCGCCGTCCTCGGGCGCGACGATGCCGGCGCCGACGGCGGCGATCGGCCCGTCGCCGCCGCCCATGACGACGCGCGTGCCCTCGAGCAGCCCGGTGGCGGCGGCGGCCTCGGCGGTCAGCGCTCCGACGACCTCCGTCGACGGCACGATCTCGGGGAAGATCGCGGGGTCGAGCCGAGCGGCCTCGAGCACCGCTCGCGACCACGTGCCGGTGCGCTGGTCGAACGCGTTCGTGGCGGATGCGTCGCTCGGCTCGGTCGCGAGCCGGCCGGTGAGGCGGTGCACGACGAAGTCCTTCGCGACGCAGAACCAGCGCGTGCGCGCGAAGACTTCGGGCTCGTGGTCGCGCACCCACATGACCTTCGCGATCGAGTAGGTCGCGTTGAGCCGATGGCCGAGCAGCTCGTAGGCCTCGCGCTCGCCGAGGCGCTCGACGAGCTGATCCGCCTGCCGCTGCGCGCGCGTGTCGGCCCAGATGATCGCGTCGCGGACGGGCTCGAAGCTCGCGTCGAGCAGGACCGCGCCCATCATCTGCCCGCTGATCACGATGCCGCGCACGTCGGCAGGAGCGGTGCCCGTCTGCGCGAGCAGCGCGCGCGTCGCCTCCACCACCGCGCGGTGCCAGTCGCGCGGGTCCTGCTCCGCGACGCCGCCGTCGGCGAAGCGGGCTGGGTACGAGACGGTGACGGCAGCTCGGAGGCGCCCGTCGTCGTCGTGCAGCGAGGCCTTGTCGCCCGTCGTGCCGAGGTCGTGCGCGATGAGCATGTCAGGCGGTGTACGGGCGGCGCTCGACGCGGCCGTCGGTGCGGTAGACGCGGTGCCCCATGCCGTGCTCGAGCACCCAGCCGTAGTCGTGGCCGGCGCCGCCCGGGTAGACCGCGAGGAAGCTGTACGGCTCGTCGCCGACGTTGACGGAGCGATGCGCCCAGCCCGGCGGGATGTAGCCGATCGTGCCCGGCGTCATGTCGAGCCACTCGGTGCGCTCGCCGTCGAACATGAGCAGCCCGCCGGTGCCGTGGAGGGCGAGGTAGATCTCACCCTGGTGGTCGGGGTGCTGGTGGCCCTTCGTCATCCAGCACTCGCCGCCGGTCGAGCCGGGCTCGATCGTCGTGATCGATTGCGGCAGCTCGCGCTCGACCTCCGGCACGGGCGACGACTGCACGCGGTAGACGACCGGGTCGCCGTCTGCGACGGCGGCGCGCCAGGCGTCGCTGTCGGCGAAGAGCCCCTCCAGGTCGCTCATGCGCCGCTCGAGCGTCGGACCCTCGGGGCTCAGCGTCGCGGCGTCGGCGTCGAATCGGATCGCGAAGGGAGCGATGGGGGGCGTGGCGAAGTCGGGCACGGCATCTCCTCGGTCGGGGGCGCGTCGTCGCGCGCTCCGACCCTACCTGTAATTACAGGTTGACGCCAGGAGTCAGCGAGTGCGGAACGCCGGTCCGTGGGCGTCGTCGGACGAGAGGCGGAACTCGAAGCGGGTCCGGTCGCCGCGGTGCAGGGCCTCGAAGTGCTCGATCGGCTGGTCGGCGTCGTCGAGCACCGTGCTGCGCAGCAGCAGGACGGGCTTGCCGGGGCCGATGCCGAGCAGCTGGCCCTCGCGAGCATCCGTCACGCTCGCTTCGACCGAGCGCACGCCTCGAGCGGCGTGCACGCCGTGCGCCCGCAGGTGGGCGTAGAGCGAGCCCTCCTCGAGCTCGGCGTCGAAGGCGAGCGCACCGATGTGCTCGGGCATCCACGTCGTCGAGAGCGACCAGCGCTCGTCGTCGACGAAGCGCAGCCGCTCGAGCACGACGACCGTGGTGCCGATGTCGCACCCGAGCGCCGCCGCGACGCGCTCGCCCGCCGGCTCGCGCTCGAGCCGCAGCACCTCGGAGCGCACCGTGCCGCCGCGCGCGGCGACCTCCTCGTGGAGTCCCGCGAGCCCGCTCGCGAGCGTCTCGGCCGTCTTCTGCGGCGCGACGAACGTGCCCTTGCCCTTCACCCTCGTGATGATGCCGTCGTGCTCGAGCTGGCCGAGCGCTTGCCGCACGACCGTGCGGGAGACGCCGTACTGCTCGCACATGCGCAGCTCTCCCGGCAGCAGGTCGCCGGGGCTGAGGCGCTCGTCGGTGATCGTCGCGAGGATCTGGCGCCGCAGCTGGTCGTACATCGGGTCGGCGGAGAGCCGGTCGATGCGGATCGACGGCATCGACGACGCTGCCCTCCCGCGTCGCGCCGGCTCGCCCATCAGTAGTCGACGCCGGCGATGAGCGCGACGTTGGCGTACGGCGTGTACTCGCCGCTGCGCACGAAGGCGCGCGCGCCGTGCGAGCGGCGCTTGTACTCCTCGTGCGGGATGAGCTCGACCTCGATGCCGAGCGGCTCGAGCCGCTCGCGCACCGCGGCGAGCATGTGCGGGCTCGCCTCGGCGACCTCGGCGGGCATGACCGCGCCCTCGACGACGATCTCCGCGAGCACGGTGTCGAGCACGTCGAGGAAGGGCGGCTCGCCCTTGCGGTACGCGAGGTCGACCCGCTCCGACCCCGGCGGGATCGGCAGCCCGGCATCGGTGATGAAGAGCTCGTCGTAGTGGCCCGTCTCGGAGATGATCCGGCCCAGCTGCGGGTGGATGGTGGTGGCGCTGCGGCGCATCAGGCGTCCTCTCGGATCCGCGAGGCGAGCAGTGCGTCGACCTCGGCTGCCGTCGGCAGGCTCGGGGAAGCGCCCCGCTTCGTGACGGCGAGCGCTCCGGCGGCGCCGGCTCGCTCGATCGCCGCGTCGCGCGACAGGCCCGCGGCGAGGCCTGCGGCGAGGAAGCCGGCGAACGCGTCGCCCGCCGCCGTCGTGTCGACGACCTCGACCGGGATGGCGGAGTGCTTGGTGATGCCGTCGGCGGTGACGAGCACGCTGCCGGCTCCGGCCATGGTGATGAGGGCGGCGCGCACGCCGCGCTCGACGAACCAGCGGCCCGCCGCGACGGCGGCGTCGCGCGAGTCGACCTCGATGCCGGTCAGGAGGCTCGCCTCCGTCTCGTTGGGCGTCACGATGTCGACGAGCGGCCAGATCTCGTCGTCGAGCTCGTGGGCGGGCGCCGGGTCGAGCACGACCGCGATGCCGGCCTCGTGCGCGCGGCGGATGGCGTGCATCGTGAGCCGGAACGGGATCTCGAGCTGCGTGAGCATGACGCGCGATCGAGGGCCGAGCTCGTCGAACGCGCGATCGATCTGGTCCTCGTCGAGGTGGGCGTTCGCGAGCGGCACCATGACGATGTCGTTCTCGCCGCTCGCATCGACCCGGATGTGGGCCACGCCCGTCTGCCCCGGCACCGTGCGGACGTGGCTGACGTCGACGCCCGCGTCGCGGAGCCCGTGGTAGACGAGGTCGCGGAAGAGGTCGTCGCCGACGCAGCCGACCATGCGCGCCGGAGCACCTGCCCGACCGGCCGCGACCGCCTGGTTCGCCCCCTTGCCACCCAGCACGAGCGTGAAGGCATCGCCGAGGAAGGTCTCGCCCCGCTTCGGGAGCCTGCTCGAGAAGGTCGTCACGTCGGCGGTGATCGATCCCACGATCAGCACGCCGGGTTCGTCCGCGACGCGTCCCAGCCGTTCGGCCACGGGTCCTCCGTTCCCGCGCGATCCTCGTTGACGTCCGCGCGCACCTGTCATTACATTAGCCGCGTCCCCAGCGATCCCGCGGGGCGACCGCATGCCCTGAGGAGCCGCGCCGTGATCGCACCCCGCCTGTACGTCGACTCCGCCGACCTGGCAGCGGTCTCCGCGCTCCTCGCCGATTCCCTCGTCCACGGCGTGACGACGAACCCGACGATCCTCGAGCGCGCCGGTCGCACGGCCGCCGAGATCCCGGAGCTCTACGCCCGATGGGTCGAGGAGGGCGCGCGCGAGGTCTTCTTCCAGGCGTGGGGACCGGATGCGAGCGCGCTCGAGGAGCGCGCTCGCGGCATCCTCGCACTCGGCGACCGCGCGGTCGTGAAGGTGCCGGCGACGCGCTCGGGCTTCGGCGTCGCGGCCCGGCTCGCCCGCGAGGGCGCGCCGGTGCTCCTCACCGCCGTGTTCACGCCCGCGCAGGCGCTCGCGGCCGCCTCGAGCGGCATCCGCTACCTCGCCGCCTACCTCGGGCGCATGCGCGACGCCGGCTTCGACGCGACGTCGGACATCGCCCGCATGCAGGCGGCGTGCGGCAGCTCGGGCACCGAGGTGCTCGCCGCGAGCCTGCGGAGCCCGGAGGACGTCGTCGCGCTCGCCGAGGCCGGCGTGCCGGCCTTCACGGCAGCGCCGGCGGTGCTCGAGGCGATGCTGGCGCACCCGGCGACCGTCGATGCGGCGGACGCCTTCGAGGCCTCCCCGTCGCTGCGCGCCTGACGCGCCGCTACTCCTTGCGCAGGCGCAGCTCCTGCATGCCGCCGTCGACCGCGAGCCCCACGCCCGTCGTGGAGCCCGCGCGCGGGCTCGCGAGGTAGGCAACCGCGTGCGCGATCTCCTCGGGCGCGACGAGCCGCCCGTGGGGCTGCCGAGCCTCGAGCTGCGCGCGCTCGAGCGCCGGGTCCGGCGCCGCGTCGAGCAGCCGCCCCACCCAGGGCGTGTCTGCGGTGCCGGGATTGACGGCGTTGACGCGGATGCCCTCCCGCAGGTGATCGGCGGCCATGGCGCGCGTGAGCGCGAGCACGGCGCCCTTCGAAGCCGAGTAGAGCGCGCGCTGGGGCAGTCCGGCCGTCGCGGCGATGGAGGCGGTGTTGACGACCGCCGCAGCGCTCGAGCGTCGGAGCCACGGCAGGGCGGCTCGCGTCACGCGCATGATCCCCACGACGTTGATGTCCCACACCCGGTGCCACTCGGCCTCGTCGTTGTCGTCGATCGCGCCCGCCGCGCCGATGCCGGCGTTGTTGACGAGCACGTCGATGCCGCCGAGCTCGCTCGCGACGCGCTCGATCGCTGCGCGCACCGACGCGTCGTCGCTCACGTCGCACTCCACGCCGAAGTGGGCGTCGCCGGGGCGCAGGTCGAGCACCGCGACGCGCGCGCCGCGCGACGAGAGCTCCGAGGCCACCGCCGCCCCGATCCCGCTGCCGCCGCCCGTGACGACCGCGACCAGTCCGTCGAACTCGTTCATGCCGCTCCCTCCGCGACGATCCGGTGGCGCTGCGCGCCGATCCCGTCGATCTCGATCTCCACGACGTCGCCGTCGGCGAGGTAGGGGAACCGGCCCGAGAGCGCGACGCCCTCGGGAGTGCCCGTCAGCACCAGGTCACCCGGGTCGAGCCGCATGTAGCGGCTGAGATCCTGCACGATCGCCGGCACGTCGAAGATGAGGTCGGCGGTCGAGGAGTCCTGGCGAGGCTCGCCGTTCACGCTGCTCCGCAGCCGGAGCGCACCGAGGTCGACCTCGTCGGCCGTCACGAGCACCGGGCCGAGCGGCGTCGAGCCGGGTGCGCACTTGCCCTTCGACCACTGCCCGCCCGACACCTCGAGCTGCCACGCGCGCTCCGAGAGGTCGTCGGCGATCGTGACGCCCGCGACGCACGCGAGCGCCTCCTCGCGGGAGCCGAGGTTCCACGCCGGGCGGCCGATCACGATCGCGAGCTCGACCTCCCAATCGAGCTTCGCGGCGTGGGCCGGCAGCGGCACGTCGTCGTCGGGACCCGCGACGGTGTTGGGGTGCTTGAGGAAGACGACGGGCTGCTCGGGCGGGGCGCTGCCCGACTCGGCGGCGTGCGCGGCGTAGTTCATGCCGATGCAGACGACCGCTCCCGGCCGCGCGATCGGCGCGCCGATCCGGAGGCCCTCGCGCTCGAGCT
The DNA here is from genome assembly GCF_017565345.1 of Agrococcus sp. TF02-05. Taxonomy (NCBI): domain Bacteria; kingdom Bacillati; phylum Actinomycetota; class Actinomycetes; order Micrococcales; family Microbacteriaceae; genus Agrococcus; species Agrococcus sp. TF02-05. Next base: position 293,418 of record NZ_JAGEKO010000007.1, read on the forward strand.
CCGGGAGGGCGCCCAGGGCGTCGCGCGCCGCCTCGAGCCCGCGCTCGAGGAAGGCCCCGTCGATGTCGTGCGTCACGCTTCGCAGGTCGAGCGCGCGCTCGCCGTCGATGACCACGGGGATCTCCTCGCCCACCGGTCCGAGCCGAGCCAATCGCATCCGTCGTCTCCTTCGCCTCATCGCTGCCGGACACCGAACATCCGAACTCTGAGCCCGACTATACGGCCAGAGCGGAAACAAGCGCGAGGCTTGCCGTCGAAACATCCGATCTATACTGTGCCAGTGTCCAGCAAAGAGGAGCACCCATGAGCACGATCGTCAGCGTCGACGTCGCCGATGTCCGGTTCCCGACCTCCCAGAGCCTCGACGGCTCGGATGCGATGAACCCCGATCCCGACTACTCCGCGGCCTACCTCGTGGTGCGCACCGACGCGGCCGATGGGCTCGAGGGGCACGGCTTCGTCTTCACGATCGGGCGCGGCAACGACGTGCAGCTCGCCGCGATCGACGCGGTCGCCGAGCACGTGCGCGGGCGCGAGCTCGAGCCGCTGCTCGACGACATGGGCGCGACCTCCGCGTGGCTCATCGGCGACTCGCAGCTCCGTTGGCTCGGGCCCGAGAAGGGCGTCATGCACATGGCGATCGGCGCCGTGCTCAACGCCCTGTGGGACCTCAAGGCCAAGCGAGCCGGCCTCCCGCTGTGGCAGCTGCTCGCGCGCATGTCGCCCGAGCAGCTCGTGGACCTCGTCGACTTCCGGTACCTGAGCGACGCGCTCACGCGAGAGGAGGCGCTCGAGATCCTGCGCGCCGCCGAGCCGGGCCGCGCCGCGCGCGAGGCCGAGCTGCTCGCGACGGGGTACCCCGCTTACACGACGACGCCCGGCTGGCTCGGCTACTCGGACGAGAAGCTCGCGCGCCTGTGCCGCGAGGCGATCGCCGACGGCTTCACCCAGATCAAGCTCAAGGTCGGAGCCGACCTCGAGGACGACATCCGCCGCTTCCGCATCGCGCGCGAGGTGTGCGGTCATGACTACCCGATCGCGATCGACGCGAACCAGCGCTGGGACGTGCAGTCGGCGATCGAGTGGGTGCAGGCACTCGCGCCGTTCCGGCCGCACTGGGTCGAGGAGCCGACGAGCCCCGACGACGTGCTCGGCCACGCGGCGATCGCGCGCGGCATCGCGCCCGTCCCGGTCGCGACCGGCGAGCACGTGCAGAACCGCATCGTCTTCAAGCAGCTCATGCAGGCGGATGCGCTGCGGTACGTGCAGATCGACGCGACGCGCGTCGGGGGCGTGAACGAGAACATCGCGATCCTGCTGCTCGCGGCGAAGTTCGGCCTGCCGGTGTGCCCGCACGCGGGCGGCGTCGGGCTGTGCGAAGCCGTGCAGCACCTGTCGATGTTCGACTTCGTCGCGGTCTCCGGCACGCGCGAGGGCAGGGTGATCGAGTTCGTCGACCACCTGCACGAGCACTTCGTCACGCCGACCGCCATCGTGGACGGCTCGTACGCCGCGCCGACGGCTCCGGGCGCCGGCACCGAGATGCTGCCGGCGTCGGTGCGGGACTACACCTGGACCGGGGCCCACCGCGCGGTGCGTGCGGCAGGCTAGTCGCATGTCGATCCTGGCCGAGCACCCCCTCGCCTTCGGCGCCGCCACCGTCGGCAACCTCTACCGCGAGCTGAGCGACGAGCAGGCGCTCGCGACCCTCGAGGCGGTGTGGGACGCCGGCATCCGCCACTTCGACACCGCTCCGCACTACGGCATCGGCCTGTCGGAGCGGCGGCTCGGCGCGTTCCTGCGCTCGAAGCCGCGCGATGAGTTCGTGCTCTCGACCAAGGTCGGCCGCGTGCTCGAGCCGCTCGGCGAGGTCGACGGCGACGACATGGCGCACGACTTCGCGGTGCCGCGCACCCACGAGCGCCGCTACGACGCCACCGCCGCGGGTGTGCGCCGCAGCCTCGACGAGTCGCTCGAGCGCCTCGGCCTCGATCGCGTCGACATCGTCTACCTGCACGACCCCGACGCGTTCCCGGAGGGGGAGCGCGCGGCGCTCGAGACGGGCCTGCCCTCGGTCGCGGCGCTCCGCGACGAGGGGCTCGCGACCGCGGTGGGCATCGGGTCGAAGTCGCTCTCCGCGCTCGAGGCTGCCGCCGACAGCGGGGTCGTCGACGTGCTGATGGTGTCGAGTCGCATCACCCTGCTCGACGCCTCCGCCGCCGAGCGCGTGCTGCCGGCGTGCGAGCGGCGCGGCGTCGAGGCGATCGCGGTGTCGATCTTCAACTCGGGCTTGCTCGCGAAGCCGCGGCCGGCATCCGACGCCCGCTACGACTACGGCAGCGCCGACGCTGCGCTCGTCGAGCGAGCGCACCGCATCGCCGATGCGTGCGAGGCGCACGGCGTCGACCTGCCGACCGCGGCGATCGCCTTCCCCCTGCAGCTGCCCGCCGTCGCGGCGCGCGCCGTGAGCGCGAGCTCCGCCGCGCAGGTCGAGCAGACGGCGGCGCGCGCGTCGACCGCGGTGCCGGATGCGCTCTGGCGCGAGCTCGCGGATGCCGGGCTCGTGCACCTCCCGCATTGGGCGGAGCGGGCGTGAGGATCGACGCCCACCTGCACGTGTGGCAGGACCCGGCCGCGCTCGAGTGGCTCACCGCCGAGCTCGCGCCGATCCACCGCGGCTTCGCGCCCGCCGAGGCGCGCGCGGCGATCGCTGCCGCGGGCTTCGACCGCGCGGTGCTCGTGCAGGCCGCCGACACTGACGCCGACACCGAGCAGCTGCTCGCGCTCGCAGAGGCCCACGACTGGGTCGCCGGCGTCGTCGGATGGGTGCCGCTCGACGACCCGGCGCGCGCGGAGCAGCGGCTCGACGCGCTCGCCGGCCGCCCGCTCGTCGGCGTGCGCGCCCTCATCCACGACCAGCCCGACGACGGGCTGCTCGACCGGCCCGTCGTGCGCGAGACCCTCCGGCTGCTCGCCGAGCGCGCCCTGCCCCTCGACGTGCCGGACGCGTGGCCCGCGCATCTGGCGGCCGCGACCCGCGCGGCTGCCGAGGTCGACGGCCTCATCGTCGTGCTCGACCACCTCGGGAAGCCGCCCTCGAGTCCCGACGAGCTGCCGCGCTGGCGAGCGGCGCTCTCCGGGCTCGCGGCCGTGCCGACGGCCCTCGCCAAGGTCTCGGGGCTCCACCGCGCCGGCCGCGCGCTGCCCGACGACGCCTTCGACGAGGTCTGGGACGCGGCGCTCGAAGCCTTCGGCCCCGAGCGGCTCATGCTCGGCAGCGACTGGCCCATGCCGCTGCTCAGCGACGGCCTCGAGCCGCTCACCGCACAGCTTGAGCGGGCGATCGGCGCGCTCTCGCCCGCCGAGTGCCGCGACCTCGAAGCGGGCACCGCCGCCCGCGCCTACCGACTGGAGGTCTGACGTGCTCACCGGCATCGACCCGCTGCTCACCGGCGACCTGCTCCGCCTGCTCGATCACATGGGGCATGGCGACACCGTGCTCGTCGCCGATGCGCACTATCCGGCGCACGCGGTCGGCGCGCCGGTGGTCGACGTCCACGCGCCAGCGCCCGCGGTCCTCCGCGCCATCCGCTCCGTCGTGCCGTTCGACGGCTACGAGGGCCCGTCGATCTCGCTCATGGCGCCCGAGCCGGGCGAGGGCGAGGAGGTCGGGGCCGAGCTGCGCGCCGCGGCGCGCGCGCCCCGGGAGCGCATCGACGCGATCGACCGCTTCGCGTTCTACGGGCGCGCGGCGAGCGCGTTCGTCGTCGTGCGCACCGCGGAGACGCGGAAGTACGGCAACGCGCTCTTGCGGAAGGGCGTCGTCGGCTTCGGCGACTGAGGCTCAGCCCTCCGCGAGCGCTTCGGCCTCGCGCTCGGCGGCGCGCTGCAGCCAGTGGTCGACGCCGGCGATGTGCACGACCATGGCCGCCCGGGCGAGCTCCGCGTCGCCCGCCGCGAGGGCGTCGAGGATGCGTTCGTGCTCGTGCAGCGTGCGCGGCACCGCGCCCTCCTGCGTGAGCGCGCGCCACACGCGGGCTCGGGCGGTCTGGCTCGAGATCGTCTCGAGCAGGCTGACGAGGTAGTCGTTGCCGGTCGCGCTCGCGATCATGCGGTGGAACTCGACGTCGTGCGAGACGAGCTCGTCGCTCGGCGTCTCGGGGTCCACCTGCGTCAGGTGCTCGCGCATCGCGGCGATGTGCTCGGGCGTCGCGCGCCGGGCGGCGAGCGCGGCGGAGGCCGGCTCGACGATGCGCCGCACCTCGAAGACCTCGAGCACGGCGTGCGACTCGTGGAAGTCGAGCACGAACGACATCGCCTCGAGCAGCAGGCTCGGCTGCAGGCTCGTGACGTAGGTGCCGTCGCCGCGGCGGACGTCGAGGATCCGCATCGCCTCGAGCGCCTTGACCGCCTCGCGCATCGACGAGCGCGAGAGGCCGAGGCGCTCCGAGAGCTCCTGCTCGGGAGGCAGCCGATCGCCGGGGCGCAGCTCGCCCTGCTGGATCATCTGCTTGATCTTGCTGATCGCGTCGTCGGTCACCGCCACGACGACAGCCTACGAAAGATCCGACGTCTATGGGCGGTCAGCGCAGCGCGGCCGGCACCGGCTCCGCGCCGAGCACGTGCTGGTCGCAGAAGCCGAGCACCGCCTCGTTCCACGTGCGCGCGTTCGAGGGCCGCAGCACCCAGTGGTTCTCGTCGGTGAACTGCAGGAAGCGGTGCGGCATCGACTCGGGGGAGCCCGGCCAGCCCGACACGAGGTCCCACCAGAGCCGCAGCGCCTCGCTCACCGGCACGCGGTAGTCGCGGTTGCCGTGCGTGACGAGCATCGGGGTCGTGATGGCGGATGCGTGGTGGTGCGGCGAGTAGGCGCGGTACCAGTCGGGCAGCTCGTCGGCGTGGCCGTGCACGCGCACCTTCTGCGCCGCCGCATCCGTCGTCGCGTGCTGCTGGTCGAGCGCCCAGAGTCCGGCGTGCGTGACGATCGCCTTGAACCGCTCGGTGTGCCCGGCGATCCAGTTCGTCATGTAGCCGCCGAACGAGCCGCCGAGCACCGCGGTGCGCTCACCGTCGAGCTCGGGCCGCTCGAGCACGGCGTCGAGCAGCGTCTCGCACTCGCGCCACACGACGTCGGCGAGCCGCGGCCAGCCGCGGTTGAGCCCCGCGTGGCCGTAGCCGGTCGACATCGCTGGGTCGGGCAGCAGCACGGCGTAGCCGCGCGCGACCGCGAGCCACGGGTTCCAGCGCCAGCTCCACGCGTTGTAGGAGCCGTGCGGGCCGCCGTGGATCCAGAGCATGACGGGCGCGGGCTCGGCGGCGCTCGCGGTGCGCGGCGTGCAGAGCCAGCCGCCCACCGTGACGCCGTCGACGTCGGCCTCGACCCACTCGAGCGAGCCGGGCAGTTCGCCGATGCCGCCGGGCGCCGGGATCGGCGTCGACCGGCCGTCCTCGAGCGCGATGCGCACGGGCGCGGCCGGGGTCGCCATGTCGGTGCGGAGGGCGAACACCGCGTCCGCGACGGGCGCGATCGCCCCGTGGGGCGCGTCGTCGACGAGCATCCGCACGGCGCCGGTCGCCGCGTCGACGACGAGCACGGCACCGCGCGAGTGCAGGTCGCCCGCGACGATCAGTGTCGACGCATCCGCCCACGCGTAGTCGGTGATCGTGACGTCGCCGACCTCGACCGCGACCGGCTCGCCGCCGCCCAGCGGGTGCAGCTCGAGGAAGTCGTAGGTCGTGTCGGTCGGCGTCGAGGTCGTCAGCCGCGTGACCGCGACCCGCGCGCCGTCAGGCGAGACGGCCGGGCTGCTCCACTGCTCGCCGGCCGTCGCGGGCAGCAGCACGCGCCGCTCGAGCGAGGCGGTGTCGATGGCCGCGATCGACGAGCGGGTCTCGCCGCCCGTGACGCGCTCGGTCCAGGTGGTGACGACGGCCGAGCCGTCGGGCACGAGGTCGGCGGATGCGTTCACGAGCGCGACCGTGTCGGCGTCGGGCGCGAGGTCGCGCAGCTCGCCGCTCGGCGAGACGAGCACGAGCCGGGGGCTCACGTCGCCCACCTCGTGGTCCCAGTAGCGGATGGGCATGCCGGTGTGCCAGATGCCGGTGCGCTTCGCGTCCTTGCGCGCCTTGCGCCGCTCGCCGTCGTCGTCGAGCGAGCCGCCCGCGAGCACCTCGGTCATCGCGAGCAGCGAGCCGTCGTCGGCGACCGCGACGAGGCTCAGCCCGCCGGGAGCCGACGCGACGACGCTCGCCTCGCCGCGTTCGGGCAGCCGCCAGATCGCCGGCACGTCCTCGTCGGCGCCGCCCGTCGGATCGGGCCGCGCCGAGGAGAACAGGAGCGAGCCGTCGGGCGCGAAGCGCGGCGCGCTCTCGCCCTTCTCCGACCACGTGAGCCGGCGCGCCTCGCGCTCGCCCGCCGGGTCGAGCTCCCACAGCGACGAGACCATCCGCGAGCCGTGCTCGTCGGCCTGCTGGATCGCGGCGACGAGCCGCTCGCCGCCCGCCGAGGCCGCGAGCCCCGCGAGGCGCGGGAGCCGCAGCAGCCCATCGATGTCGGTGAAGTCGTCGAAGCGCGCGGAGTCCATCCCTCGACGCTACCGGCCGCGGCTCAGCGCACCCGCGGGCGGTACTCGACGAGCTCGTGCGTCGCGCGCACGAGCGCCCGCAGCTCCTCGAGCGACGCGGGCGCGGCGCCGAGCGCGCGCGCCTGCACGAGCACGTTGCCGATCGCGGAGGCCTCGACGGGGCCGGCGACGACCGGGAGCCCCGTGCGGTCGGCCGTCAGCTGGCACAGCAGCGCGTTCCGCGCCCCGCCGCCGACGACGTGCACGCGCTCGATCGACTGTCCGCTGATCGCGGCCGCGTCGCGGAGCGCCCGCGCGTAGCCCTCGGCGAGCGACTCGAGGATGCAGCGCACGACCTCCGCCCTGCCCTGCGGCGGGCGCTGCCCGCGCTCCTCGAACCACGAGCGGATGCGCGAGGGCATGTCCCCGGGCGGGTAGAAGGCGTCGTCGGTCGGGTCGAAGACCGGCACCGCCCAGTCGACGGCGGCGGCGGCCGCGAGCAGCTCGGGCAGCCCGAGCCGCTCGCCCGCCGCCTGCCACGTGCGCATCGACTCGCTCAGGATCCACAGCCCCATGACGTTCTTGAGGAACCGCGTGCGGCCGTCGACGCCGCCCTCGTTCGTGAACGACGCGTCGAGCGCCGCGGGCGTCGCGATCGGCGCCTCGGTCTCGATGCCGACGAGCGACCACGTGCCGCTCGAGACGTAGGCGCCGCCCGGCTCCATCGGCACGGCGACGACGGCGGATGCGGTGTCGTGCGAACCGACGGCGAAGACGTCGGGCGCGCCCTCGATCCCGTAGTGCGAGCGCGTCGCGGCGTCGATCGGGCCGATGCGCGTGCCGGGGTCGACGACCTCCGCGAGGAGCGAGGCCGGGATGCCGAGCATCGCCATGAGCTCGGTGTCCCACTCCTCGTCGAGCCGCATGAGCCCGGTGGTCGAGACGTTCGTGCGCTCGGCGACCATGCGGCCCGTCATCCAGTAGCCGAAGAGGTCGGGGAGCATGAGCAGCCGGTCGGCGACCTCGAGGAGGCCGCGCTCGCGGTCGACCATGAGCTGGTTGATCGTCGTGAACGGCATGCGCTGCAGCCCGCAGCGCTCGTAGAGCTGCGGCTGCGCGATGACGCGGTCGACGAGCTCGAGCCCGCGCGCCGTGCGGTCGTCGCGGTACGAGAACGGGATGCCGAGCAGGCTGCCGCGCCGCAGGAGGGCGTAGTCGACCGCCCACGAGTCGACCGCGACCGACGCGAGCGACGCATCCCCGGGCATCCTCGACGCCGTCGCGACGCCGCGCATCGCCTCGTCGTAGAGCGAGGGCACGCTCCAGTGCAGCCCATCGGCGATGCGCACCGGCCGGTTCTCGAAGCGCGCGACCTCCTCGAGCCGCAGCGTCGCGGGGCCGACCTCCGCCCGCACGACCCGACCGCTCGTCGCGCCGAGGTCGACCGCCGCGACCGTCGCCGTCATCGCAGGAACGCCGCCGCCACGCCCGAGTCGACCGGCACGTGCAGGCCGGTCGTGTGGGTCAGCTCGTCGCCCGTGAGCACCGCGACGGCGTTCGCGACGTGCTCGGGGAGCACCTCGCGGCCGAGCAGCGTGCGGCCGGCGTAGTACTTGCCGAGCTCCTCCTCCTTCACCCCGTAGACCTTCGCGCGCGAGGCGCCCCAGCCGGAGGCGAAGATGCCCGAGCCGCGCACGACGCCGTCGGGGTTGATGCCGTTGACGCGCACGCCGTGCTGGCCGAGCTCGGCCGCGAGCAGCCGCACCTGGTGCGCCTGGTCGGCCTTCGTCGCCGAGTAGGCGATGTTGTTCGGGCCGGCGAAGACGGCGTTCTTGGAGGAGATGTAGACGATGTCGCCGCCGAGGCCCTGGTCGATGAGCGCCTTCGCCGCGGCGCGCGAGACGAGGAACGAGCCCTTCGCCATCACGTCGTGCTGCAGGTCCCAATCGGCCTCGGTCGTCTCGAGCAGCGACTTCGAGAGCGAGAGCCCCGCGTTGTTGACGACGAGGTCGAGCCCGCCGAACGCGAGCAGCGCCGCGTCGACCGCCGCCTGCACCTCGTCGGCCCGCGTGACGTCGCACTGCACGCCGATCGCGACGTCGGTCGAGCCGAGCTCGGCCGCGGCGGACTGCGCCTTCTCGAGGTCGAGGTCGGCGATCACGACGCACGCGCCCTCGGCCGCGAGGCGCGTCGCGATCGCCTTGCCGATGCCGCTCGCGGCGCCGGTGACGAGCGCGATGCGGCCGGCGTGCGAGCGCGGCTTCGGCATGCGCTGCAGCTTCGCCTCCTCGAGCGACCAGTACTCGATGCGGAACTTCTCGGCGTCCGAGATGGGCTGGTAGCGCGAGAGCGCCTCGGCGCCGCGCATGACGTTGATGGCGTTCGTGTAGAACTCGCCCGCGACGCGCGCGGTCTGCTTGTCCTTGCCGAACGAGAACATGCCGACGCCCGGCACGAGCACGATCGCCGGGTCGGCGCCGCGCATCGCGGGCGACTCGGGCGTCGCGTGCGCCTCGTAGTACGCGGCGTAGTCGGCGCGGTACGCCTCGTGCAGCTCGCCGAGCCGCTCGATCGCGCGCTCGAGCGGCGCGTCGGCGGGAAGGTCGAGCACGAGCGGCTTGACCTTCGTGCGCAGGAAGTGGTCGGGGCACGAGGTGCCGAGCGCCGCGAGCCGCGGGTGCTCCGCGCGGGCGAGGAAGTCGGTGACGACATCCGCGTCGCTGAAGTGGCCGACCATCGGCCGGTCGGCCGAGGCGATCGCGCGGATGTGCGGGGCGAGCGCCGCCGCGCGCGCTCGCCGCTCGGCCTCCGGCAGGGCGCCGTAGCCCTCGAGCTCGGCGCCGAACGGGTCTGGCCGGCCGTGCTCCTCGATGTACTCGGCTGCGGTGCGGATGATCCAGAGCGAGTTCTGCTCCGACTCCTCGCTCGAGCGCCCCCACGCCGTGATGCCGTGCCCGCCGAGGATGCAGCCGACCGCATCCGGATTCGCGCGCTGGATGTCGCGGATGTCGAGCCCGAGCTGGAAGCCGGGGCGGCGCCACGGCACCCACACGACCTTGTCGCCGAAGATGCGGCGCGTGAGCTCCTCGCCGTCGACGGCCGTCGCGATCGCGATGCCCGAGTCCGGGTGCAGGTGGTCGACGTGCGGCAGGTCGACGAGCGCGTGCATCGACGTGTCGATCGACGGCGCGGCGCCGCCGCGGCCGTGGAGGCAGTAGTCGAACGCGGCGACCATCTCGTCCTCGCGCTCGACGCCGGGGTAGACGTCGACGAGGCCGCGCACGCGGTCGAGCCGCAGCACCGCGAGCCCCGCCTCGGTGAGCGTGCCGAGGTCGCCGCCCGAGCCCTTGACCCACAGCAGCTCGACGGGCTCGCCCGTCGCGGGGTCGACGTCGGTGCCCTTCGCGGACGTGTTGCCGCCGGCGTAGTTCGTGTTGCGCGGATCGCTGCCGAGCCGGTTGCTGCGCGCGAGCAGGTCGCTGACTGCCTGGTTCATGTCGTCTCCGTGGGTCTTTCGAGGGGAGGGCGCTCAGGCGCCCCAGCCGGCCTGGGTGCCGCCGACGCGCTCGGCGGCGATGCGCTCGAGGTAGCCGGAGGCGAGGAAGGCGCGCATCGGATCCGCCGGGAGGCCCTTCGCCTCGCGGTAGTCGGCGAGCAGCGGGCGCACGTCGGTCGCGAACGCGTCCATGAGGATGTCGTTCGCGAGCAGCACGTCGCACTCGCGGCGCGCGACGGCGAGCGCCTCCGTGTCGAGCGAGAGCGCCTTCGCGACGGCCTCCTGCACGTTGAGGACGCTGCGGATCTGGCCGGGCACCTTCTCTTCGATGTTGTGGCACTGGTCGAGCACGAGCTGCACGTCGGGGTCGCCGTAGCCACCGCCCGCGATGAGCTCGACGATGATGCGGAAGAGCTGGAAGGGGTCGGCGGCGCCGACGATGAGGTCGTCGTCGCCGTAGAAGCGCGAGTTGAAGTCGAAGGCGCCGAGCTTCCCGAGCCGCAGGAGCTGCGCGACGATGAACTCGATGTTCGTGCCCGGCGCGTGGTGGCCGGTGTCGAGCACGACCTTCGCGCGCTCGCCGAGCGCGAGGCAGTGCACGTAGCTCGTCCCCCAGTCGGGGATGTCGGTGTGGTAGAACGCCGGCTCGAAGAACTTGTACTCGAGCACCATGCGCTGGTCGTCGGCGAGCCGCGCGTAGATCTCGGCGAGCGACTCGGCGAGCCGGTCCTGGCGCTCGCGGATCGAGTCCTGGCCGGGGTAGTTCGTGCCGTCGGCGAGCCACACCTTGAGGTCGCGCGAGCCCGTCTCGTGCATGACGTCGATGCACTCGAAGTGGTGGTCGATCGCCTTCCGGCGCACGCGCGCATCCGGGTGCGTGAGCGAGCCGAACTTGAAGTCGTCGTCCTGGAAGGTGTTGGAGTTGACCGTGCCGAGCGCGACGCCGAGCTCCTCCGCGCGGGCGCGCAGCGCCTGCCAGTCGTCCACCTTGTCCCACGGGTAGTGCAGCGCGACGGTCGGCGCGAGCCCCGTGTGCTTGTGCACCTCGGCGGCATCGGCGAGCTTCTCGAACGGGTCGCGCGGCGTGCCGGGCGTCGAGAAGACGCGGAAGCGCGTGCCCGAGTTGCCGTAGGCCCAGCTGGGCACTTCGATGCGCAGCAGGTCGAGCTGCTCGGTGGTGGGGGTGACGGCCATGTCAGCTCCTCGGTTCGGGGCGGGATTCGGATCGGCTCGCCTCGAGCTGCGCGTCAAGGTCGAAGGCGAGCGGGATGAGCTCGAAGGACTCGTCGGCGGGCCGCTCGAGCCCCTCGAAGAAGGGCTGCATCTCGGCCTGCCAGCGCGCGTTCACCTCGCGCGCGGCCATCCCGGCGAGGGATGCGTCGAGGTCGCGGGTGCGGAAGGTGCCGATGCACGTGCCGTCGTCGGCGACGAAGATGCGGTAGTCGAGCCAGCCGGTCGCGCGGAGCGCCTCGAGCATCTCGGGCCAGACCGCGGCGTGGCGCTCGCGGTACGCGTCGACGAGCTCGGGCCGCACGCGCAGGCGGAAGCACACGGGCAGGGGCTGCGTCGCCGTGCTCGCCATGGTCGCTCCTGTCCTCCTCGACGGTCGCGACCGATCGCCGAGGACGGTCGCGCCCCGCCAGCATGCCCCGTCCGAGTTTCGAACGCAAGCGCAAAGGTTGCGATTCGGTATCGGTGACTTGCGAAGTGACTTTCGGATGCGTACTGTCGCCACCATCACCGACAAGGGAGACGCCGTGATCAGTCGTGAGGCGCGCATCCTCGACACCCTCGGAGCCCAGGGCTCCGTGCAGGTCGCCGAGCTCGCCCGCGACCTCGACGTCTCCGAGGTGACGATCCGCAAGGACCTCGACGCCCTCGAGCGTCGGCAGCTGCTGCGGCGCACGCGCGGCGGCGCCGTGCTGCCGGAGCGCGGCGACGAGGGCGCCTTCCGCGACCGCCTGCAGCGCGAGTCGGCGGCGAAGCGCGCGATCGCGATCGAGGCGGCGAAGCTCGTCGCCGACGGCGACGTCATCGCGCTCGACACCTCGAGCACCGCGCACTACCTCGCGCTCGAGCTGCTGCACCGGCAGGGCCTCGTGGTCATCACGCAGTCGCTGCCGACCGCGACCGTGCTCATGGAGCGCTCCGACGCGCGCGTCATCATGCCCGGCGGCACCCTGCGCCGCGAGAGCTCGGGCCTCGTCGGCCCCATCACCGACGCGCTCGTCGGCCGCGGCCGCGTGCACAAGGCGTTCGTCGGGGTCGTCGGGCTCTCGCCCGAGCGGGGCCTGCTCGAGCTCGCGACCGACGAGGCCGTCTCGAAGCAAGCGCTCGTCGCCTCGACCGACGAAGTGCACGGGCTGTTCGACTCGAGCAAGGTCGGCGGCTTCGCGCTGCACCCGTTCGCGCGCGCCGACCAGGTGACGAGCCTCATCACGGATGCCGACGCATCCGACGACTTCGTCGAGGAGTGGCGCGCCGTCGGCGTGCCCGTGGCCCGAGTGCCGCTCCTCGACGCGCAGACGACCGGCACGGCGCCGGTCTCGGCACGGGCGGAGACCGCCTCCCGTCGCCCCACCCTGAAGGAGCATCGATGAAGATCTCACGCAAGATCGCGGGTGCACTGGCGCTCTCGGCGGCCGCTGCCGTCGTGCTGGCCGGCTGCACGTCGCGCAACACCGACACCGGATCGTCGGCCGCGCCCGGCGCGACCGACGGCGCGAGCGCCGAGGACCTGACCATCGCGTTCGTGCCCAAGCTGCAGGGCATCCCCTACTTCGAGGCGATGAACACGGGCGGCCAGCAGGCGGCCGAGGAGCTCGGCTTCGAGTGGCTCTACCAGGGCCCGACGACCGCCGACGCCGCCGCGCAGGCCGACATCGTGCGCTCGTTCATCCAGCAGGGCGTCGACGTGCTGTTCGTCGCCCCGAACGACCCGAACTCGATGGCGCCGCTGCTCCAGGAGGCGCAGGCCGCGGGCATCCACGTCGCGACGACCGACACCGACGCGCCCGACTCGGTGCGCGAGGTCTTCGTGAGCCAGGCGTCGGTCGAGGGCATCGGCCAGCAGCTCACCGACTCGCTCCTCGAGGCGATGGGCGGCTCGGGCAAGTACGCGATCGTCTCGTGCGGCGAGACCGCGGCGAACCTCAACGCGTGGATCGAGGTGCAGGAGGCGTACACGGCTTCGGAGTACCCCGACGCCGAGATCGTCGACATCGTCTACGCCGGCGAGGACCAGGCCATGGCGACGCAGATGGCGACCGACCTCATGAACAGCCACCCCGACCTGACGGGCCTCGTGGGCGAGTGCACCTCGAGCGCCCCGGGCGTCGCGCAGGCCGTGCAGGACGCCGACCGCATCGGCGAGGTCTTCACCGTCGGCCTCGGCACGCCGCAGTCGATGCTCCCGTACCTCGAGTCGGGCGCCTCGAGCGCGTCGATCCTGTGGGACGTCGAGGGCCTCGGCTACCTGACCGGCTGGGCAGGCGTGCAGCTCGCGAGCGACGGCGACCTCGGCGACACGTCGAGCCTGTCGAACGAGGCGCTCTCGGAGGTCGAGTACGACGAGAGCACGGGCGTGCTCCTGCTCGGCCCGCCGACCGTCTTCACCGCCGAGAACGCGGGCGACTACGACTACTGATCGCCCGATCGACTGACGCCGGGGCGCGGCGCGCGCCGCGCCCCGGCACCCCCTCCGGCCTCCGGGCCGGCCCGCAGGCAGCCCGCCGGCCTCC